>JBFHPA010000040.1:0-15248 GCA_041592955.1 Pontiella sp. | reverse complement strand
CGCGTCTGGACCCGATAGCGTTCAATCCGGTTGGTAATCGCGTTGGTAATCGCAAGTCCACGGCCACGGGAACCCATGTATTCTTCATCGAGCTCCCTGCTTAACGCCTCTTCCAAATCCCACTCGGTGCCCTCGTCTTCGAGCACCAGCTGGCATACATTTCCGTCCACGCGAAGCTGAAGCCAGAACGAGTCGTCCTCTTCCATGCCGCCATGCTCCACCAGATTCGCGCCCAACTCCATGACCAGCAGGCGCACCATCGCCGCCGTCTCATGAGATATGCCCTGTTCAATCACCGCGATCTCGGCCAGCTTGGCGGTATCCGATACAAAATAGATGTTGCGGGCAACCGTCCGCTCAACCACGATTTTCTGCGGGTCGAGCATATGGACCGAGATGGCGGTGCAATCGTCCGCGCTCATGTCATACTCTTCGGATTCCAACACCGCCAGAAGTTCGGTGGCCTTGTTCGGGTGAGCCGGATTGCGCACCACCTCAGAATAAACTTCCGAAAGACGGCTGCCGCATTCTTCGCCGGTTGAACGATGCCGGGCCTCCGTCAGCCCATCGGTGTATAGCAGCAGATAGCTGTTACCTTCATCCTTGAAAACGACTTCGTCCATGGCCGAATACGGACGTTCTGAACCGAACGGGAAACCGATCGGCGCGCCCCCTCCCTTACTGAACAGGGTTGAATTATTCTCCCCGTCCCTTTGGATGAGTACCGGGTCGGGATGCCCGCAGTTCATGCAGCGCCACTCCAGCTTATGGGGGTCATGAACGGCCATGAACATCGTCGCGAAATACGCCGGATTGTCGATGCGGCGCCGGATCACCATGTTCAGCGCATTGCAGACGGCCGCCGGACCCTGATCGATATAACGGTATATCATCTCGCTTGCCGTGGCCTTCAGCATCGATGAGATCATGGCCGGCGCAACGCCATGGCCCGACACATCGGCCACATAGATGCAGTGCTTGCCGTTGGGCAATGAAACGATGTCGAACGCGTCGCCGCCCACGTCCATACAGGTACGATAGGCAATCCGCACCTCAAAGCGCTCGGAAAAATGCGGGATGTCCGAAAAAAGCGAACGCTGCACGGCACCGGCCAGCTGGAGGTCCCGCGATACCCGGTTGTTCCAGATCGTGAGCTCGTCGTTACTCTTTTTGAGCGCCAGCGCGTTACCGACGCGTAGCATCAGCTCGCGTGGATTGAACGGTTTTCGGATATAATCCATCGCCCCCAGCTCAAACCCGGTTTCGATATCCTCGATCCGCGACTTCGCGGTAACCATGATGACGGGGATTTCGGTAGTACGGGGCTCATCGCGCAAACGGGCACAAAAATCGAACCCATCCATGCCGGGCATGATGACATCCACGAGAATTAGATCGGGTACTTTCTGGAAGGCAATGGTCAGTGCGGTGGGCCCATCGTCGGCATCGAATACATCGCAGCCGCGGGCCTCGAGCAGCTTCCTCAGATAGAGTCGGTTGGGCAGCTCGTCGTCCACCACCAAAACACGTCCCGAGAGGTTTTGCACCAACCGCGAAGTCGTCTTGTTGATGTCAGTCTGCTGATCAAGGGGTGACATCGATCTCCTAACCTAACGTCTCCATCCACTTCACGAGGGCTTCAACAATCGGAACCGCCTCATCGAGACGATCGTCCTTGGCCATCAGTTCAACCTCAAGCCCGAGCACCGATATTTCCGGTAACCCGATCGTTCCACCCATTCCCTTGATGGAATGCGCGGCACCCCGAACGGCATCGAGATCCTTTTGCGAAAGCCCCTCACGAAGCTCATTCGTCAGTCGCCGGATTTCTTCGATGAAGACCTCGATCAGCTCATCATCAACGTCTTCCGTATCCACCACGAACTGGCTTTTACGGGACTCCAGATCCGGGATCAAATCCTGCACCCATTCAACATTCCCAGGCATGTCCGCCATTTTTTCCTCCGTTGGGTAAACTGTAAGTGAACAACGTTGAAATCATAACAGCAATCGGATCGGAGGCAAATACGCAGTAGATCAATTTCCATGCACCGGAAGATCGAACTGCCGGCGTGCCATGGGTGCGCTTTCGACCGCCGCTTCAATCCCGATTTCCACATGGCCAACCCGGTTTTCAAAGGCCGTTTTGACGGCGGCAAGGCATTGTTCATAGAGCGAATCATAGTCTTTTCTGCTCGTCTCCATATCCGTGACCAGATCGAACGATATTCGATAGGGCACGCAGGAGCCCTCGGCACGCAGATCATGCACGTCCACCAAACACGGTTCCTGCTTGATGTATTGATGGAGCACCTGATTGAGCTCCTCGAACAAGGGATGCGACCGATCGACCGGATCGACATGCGCCACAGCGCGCCATTCAAGTTTTTTCTCAACCGCATGCTCAGCGGCTTCCGAAATGGCATGGGCATCCACCAGGTTCAAATGGGCATCCACCTCGATGTGGAACGACACCATCTTCACGTCACCATAATGGTGCACCATGATTTCGTGCGCCCCCAGCACCCCGTCCACATCCACCAACGTCTCATAAATGGCGTGGACTTCGTCGGTGTCCGGAGGCGTTCCCAGCAGGATGTCAATCGCTTCGCGGGCATAGGCAATCCCAGTATAGAGAATAAACAATGCGACAGCGATCGCCGTCCACCCGTCTACTGCCGGCCAGCCCATCCTTGAGCAGACCAGGGCAACGAGCACCATCAACGTGCAGATGATGTCAAAGGCATGGTTCCATGCATCCGCCGCGAGCACCTGCGAGTTGGTCATCCGCGCCAGCTTCCGCGCAAAAACCGCCATCCAGGTTTTCACCGCCACCGTGATGCCGACGGCAATAAGCACCCACGCGGGCGCACTGATCGGATGCGGACGAATGAGCCGCATGACACCCGACTTGGCCACTTCGGTGCCAACGATAATAAGCGCAATGGCCAGCACCAGCGTTGCCACCGCTTCTATACGGCCGTGCCCAAAAGGATGATCCGCATCGCGCGGCTTGCGGGACCATTGAAAACCCAGCGCAATCACCAGTGAGCTGCCCATATCCGTCAGATTATTCGTGGCATCGGCAATCATAGAGATGCTGCCGGAAACCAGACCGAGCACGCCCTTACTCACCGCAAGAACCGCGCTCAAAAAGGCGCTCGCCCAACCGGCCAGCATGCCCAGCCGCGTGCGGTTTTCCGTGCTGTCGGAAGCCTGACTGCCATCCATCACCCGCCGCATAAGATAGCTCATCACGGGGCACGGCATTTTGTGTTTGTTCGTTTCGCTCATCGGAAAATCCCTGTCCGAAAAAAGTACGGGCGCCCCGCTAAATAAGGACGCCCGAACCATAACTTTCCAGTGGTTGGAAGTCTACTTGACCTTTTCCTCCTTGTGCCACAGCAGAACGATCGGTGTGGCGACGAAGATGGAGGAGTAGGTGCCGACCAAAATGCCGATACAGAGTGCCAAGGCGAAGTCCTTCACGGCGCCGCCGCCCACGACCAACAGCATCACCACCGTAAGCAGCGTGGTGAATGAGGTCAGCACCGTACGACTGAGCGTCTGATTGATCGAGAGGTTGGCAATCTCCTTGTACGATTTGCCTTTCACCAGCTTGAGATCCTCGCGGATACGGTCGAACACCACGATGGTATCGTTGACCGAGTAACCTACAATCGTGAGCAGGGCCGCGATGATCGGCATGCTGAGTTCATTACCGAGTGCGCAGTAGATACCGACCGTAATCAAAACGTCATGCGCCAGCGCGGTGATCGCACCCATGGCAAAGGCAAACTCGAAGCGGATCGAAATGTAGATGATGATCCCGATCAGCGCGAAGATGATGGCATTGATGCCCTTCTTCTTGAGCTCGGCACCAATCTGGGAGCCGACACTGTCGGTCTTGACGATTTTCGGATTACCTTCCAGCGCGAGGACGGCTTCCTGCGCGGGAATCTCCTGACCTTCCATCTCCTTGAGTTTCATATCGAGGAGGTGTTCATCGCCGTCCGTCATGGGAGTCAGAGATGCAGTCGTGAAGCCGGCGGCATCAAGCGCGCCGCGAATCGTTTCCAGCGGTTGCTCCTGTTCAAAGCTGAACGTCGTCACCGTGCCCCCGGTGAAGTCCACACCAAAGTTGGCATCGCCCTTCGAGAAAAAGTAGCCCCATGATCCAATAATGATGACCAGGGAAACCACTGCAGCGACCTTGCGCCCGCTCAGGAAGTTGAAGCTCGCGTTCTGCAGGAATGGGATGGACATCATTCTGACCGACTTCAGCAGCTTGGCATCCGCCAGCGTGTTGAAGAACAGGCGGGTCATGACGAGCACGATAAACATGCTCACCAGAATGCCGGCACTCAAGGTTACCGCAAACCCGCGGATCGGTCCCGAACCCTGCCAGAAAAGAATGATCGCCGTCAGCAACGTGGTGACGTTGGCGTCAAGAATCGTGCTGAACGCCTTGTTGTAACCGGCGTTGATGGCGCCCGAGATCGACTTGCCGACCTTCCACTCCTCGCGCATGCGCTCGAAGGTCAGGACGTTTGCGTCAACCGCCATGCCGACCGTCAGCACAATACCGGCGATACCGTAGAGCGTAAGCGTGGGAAGGCTGACCGCCGACCCCTCGAGCGAACCGGAAAGCACACCCAGAAAACCGGCGGAAACCACCATGCCCACCGGCAGCAGTAGCAGCACAAAAACAAGCGACAGGTTGGCGATGAGGCCGGGAATCATGTAGTAGATCAGCATGAAGGCCAGCACAGCGAGACCGCCATAGATGATGGCCTGAATACCGCTGTCGATCGAATCCTGCCCGAGCGTTGGAGCCACGGTGCGTTCCTCCACGATCTTCACGCGGCCCGGCAACGCGCCGGCCTTCAGGACATTCACCAGACGGCGGGCTTCCGTAACCGAAAAGTTACCGGAAATCTCGGCCCGGCCGCTGTAAATGGCTTCATTGATGCGCGGTGCGGAATAGAGCGTGTCGTCGAGAATGATTGCCAGACGGCGATAGGTGCCGTCCTCTTTGGGACTGTTCGCATCGGTTACGCGGCCAAACTCCTTCTTGCCCTCGTTATCGAACTCGAGCGAAATAGCCGGCAGGCCGGTCATCTGGTCATATGTTACAAACGCGTCCTTGATCCTGTCTCCGCCGAGCTGTGTGCGGCGTTCGATGTATTCAGGGCGGTAGATGGTGGACCCATCCTGCAGGCGGTCCTCCGTGAGCATGAAATCGGCCGACTTGCTGCCGAAGCGCTTGAGGCGTTCGTAAAAGACGCGGTCGAGCTGATCATCGGACATCGCCGCCCGGTCGCGCACATAGTACGGCCCGGAACGATCCCGCCCGGCCATCTTGAAGCCCTGCGGTATCTGACCGGCGCTGGCCAGCTCAGCCACCCAGTCGTCGCTCTGGATATGCACCAGCTTGAAGTTCAGCACGGCATCGCGGGACATCTGCGCTTTGGCTTCCGCGCGGGTATTTTCATCGGCACCCGGTAGTCGAATCACGATGCGGCTGTCGCCTTCCGGATAGATTTCCGGCTCGGCGGTGCCCAGCACATCGATACGGTTGCGAATCACCTCGACGGCGATTTCCCGCACGCGCTTGACCTGATCCTTGAGCTTGGAATCGCTGATATCCTCCACGGATTCGGCTTCATCACGCTCCACCATTTTCTTGGCGACATCCTCGGCATCGACTTCAACCACGAAGCTTGAGCCGCCCTTCAGGTCGAGACCCAGCTTCACCTTTTGACTGATCGGGGTAACCAGCGAGATTGACCAGAGCACGAGGATGCCCAGCAGCAGCCATTTCCAGAGTTTATTTTTGTCCATTGTCGTAAACCTTTCTACTTGGATGCTTCAATCTCGGACGGTACTTCGTCCTTTTCCAGGATTTGGGAAATCGCTGAGCGTACCACTTCGATCTTGGTATTTTCCGCAATACGTACAACCAGCGTCTGCTCCTTCACGTTGGTAACCAGTCCGATGATTCCGCTGGTCAGCAGCACACGGCTGCCGCTCTTGACACTGGCGATCATCTCCTTGCGCTCCTTTTCACGTCGGCGCTGCGGACGGATCATCATGAAATACATGATGGCAAACATGATGACCATCATGATGGGAAACTGGAACGGCGATCCCGCAGGGGCGGCGGGCGGCGCAGCCTGGGCGATGGTTAGGGGTAATAAATACATCAGTTGTTCTCCTTTACGTTTAACGCATGTTCTTCAGAAACCACACGATAGCCGGAGTGGAAATCCTTTCGGAATTCATTGAAACGCTCCTGCTCTATCGCCTTCCTCATATCTCTCATAAATTCCAGATAGCAATGCAGGTTGTGCATCGTTATCAGCCGCAGCCCCAGGATCTCGCCGACATTGACCAGATGGCGCACATACGCGCGCGTAAAGTTCCGGCACGCGTAGCAGGTGCACCCTTCCTCCAGCGGTCGGGCATCCTCCTTATATAGGGCCGCCTTCACAGGATAGCGTCCACGCCGCGTTGAAACCGTTCCGTTGCGCGCCTGCCGCGTCGGAATCACACAGTCGAACATATCGACTCCGCGCGCAACCGACTCCACCATCTGGGCCATTTCTCCTACACCCATCAGGTAGCGCGGCTTATCCGCCGGCAGATGACCGACCGTGTCGTCCACCCCCCGCAGAATCAGCTCATCGGGTTCCCCCACGCTCACGCCGCCAATGGCATACCCATCGAAATCCATCTCGACCAGCGCCTTGGCGCACTCTTCGCGCAAATCGGCAAAAACGCTGCCTTGGGCAATTCCAAAAAATAATTGGCCTTCCGCCCGGACCGCTTCCCTGCAAATAGCCGCCCAATCTAGGGTTCTGCGTACGGCTTTGCAAGCGTAATCCTTTTCGCAGGGATACGGCGGACATTCGTCGAAAACCATGGCAATATCCGAGCCGAGCTTGCGCTGGATCTCCATCGATTCTTTCGGGCCGATAAAATGTTTTCGCCCATCGGAATGCGACTGAAACGATACGCCTTCGTCGCTGATTTTGTTCATGCTGCCGAGGCTGAAAACCTGATAGCCGCCGCTGTCGGTCAGAATCGCCCGATCCCAGCCCATGAATTCATGCAGGCCGCCCATGCGTTCGATCAGGTCGGGACCCGGCCGATCGTTGAGGTGATAGGTATTGCCCAGCAGAATCTCGCAGTCCAGCTCGTGCATTTCCTGCGGCGACATGCTCTTGACGGTCGCCTGCGTACCGACCGGCATGAAAACAGGTGTTTCCACCGCGCCGTGCACCGTATGCAATCGCCCCCGCCGCGCCTTGCTGGAGGGATCGGAGTTGATTAATTCGAATGTGCCTGGTGTATGTTTAAGCATTAAGTGTTAAGTGGTTAAGTTCGTCGCATCACAGGGGTTCACTAGTGCCTAATGCCTCTTGCCTACTGCCTATTTGACGTCTTCATAGAACTTGCTGAACGTGGTCTGCATATAGGGCACCAGCCACAGGAATCCGATCCCGAAGGTAAAGAACACCGCCAACAGCGCCCATCCGAAAAAGCGCCAGTGGAGACAGAAAAACTTCCACTTGTTGCCAGCCATCATCTCTTTACTGCGATTGATCGCCTCCAACGGACCGCAATCCGCGTCGTCGGCAATGATGAAAAACGCCATCGCATAGCGAAACGCCGCGATAATGCCGGGAATAATAAGCAGCAGCGTCCAAAGGAAAATAAAAAGACCGGAGAGGAAATAGACCCCGAAGGATTTCCAGAACCGCCTGAACCCCACGAACAGCAACTCCAGCCGGGCATCGCCTTCCTGCGCTATCCCCAGAAAAAATGCCGTGAAGCCGATAACAAACGGCCCCGATATCAGCAGTTCGACGATCTGGGAAACAATCTGCATCGCATTAGCTGCCGCAGTCATATCGGCACCGGCAACACCACTGACCACGCCTACAAAAAAGGCCGACGAGAAGACAAATATGGAAAAGCTCATCACCAGTACGGTATAGAGCACGTAGCCCAGCGCCGCCATGCCCCAGATGCCCGAAAGGCTCATCCGCGCCTGCGTCATCAAGTCCGGATTGGTCGCCCCGCCCACCGATTCGTCCAGTGCGGGTGACTTCAACGAGCCATCATCATTCATCAAATCTCTCAAACCAGCCATGCGATTCCCCTTGAATAATTTAAAAAGCGGATATTGCAGAAAAAGGTGTGCCAAACCAAGCCGGAACAAACTGGAGATTTCAGATGATTCAACAGATAAGGAACCATCAGGGCGCGGGTGCATGACTAAACGACCAGGAACCAATGCTTAGCCACGTCCAACCCAACTCGTCATCCCATATTCTACGATACCCCACCGCCCCATCACTCTGAACAACGTCGAACTGGTAAACTTCGAATGAGGAAAGCTGATAAATCAACCGTCCATAATATGGGGAGGCGGTAGACCATGACCAATAGATCACAGAATCAGGGACCCCATTTATCGTGGCATTACCCACGCCCCCGGCTAACGGAACAATGGAATACGAGTTCGTCCCGTTTACAAATGACAAACTTTTCCCCGTAACATCCGCAAGAATTCCCTGAGCGGCTTGTGGGTAATACACTCGTGTACTGCGGAAGAATTCAGCTGATTGATTTGGCGACACGGCAAGAACCCAGTCGTTGGATGCGGTCAGCCAATACTTCTTTATGGCTTGCGACCAGTCTAGCAGGTTGGTGGAATCGAATATGGCAACCTCGCACTGATTGGTTCGCCCGGCAACAAGCTGCATGCCAGCAGGAGTATGGGTTAACGACAGATTTAATGAAGTTACCTCCGGCAGCGGCTGCGCCGATACATCAAATGCCGCTGCGGCAGCACCGATACGAAGAATATTGATCTGATTAATAACCACGTCGACATCCGGCCGGTCAGCGGTTGTTGCAACCGACCCGATATTGGTTACAACCCCTATGCCTTCAACCAACTCTCCAAAAACTGAATGCTTAGCATCGAGCCAAGGCGTTGGGGTCAGGGTAATAAAGAACTGGCTGCCATTGCTATTTGGCCCCGAGTTGGCCATGGAAAGAATACCAGCCGAATGGTGCGTCAGGTTGGTACTGGTTTCATCCGGAAACGCATATCCCGGCCCGCTGGTTCCCGTACCGAGCGGGCAACCGCCCTGAATCATGAAACCGTCAATGATGCGATGAAAAATCAATCCATCGTAGAATGGGTCGTTGCGCACCGCACCGGTTGCGGGATCGATCCAGCTTTGCGATCCTTCCACGAGGCCGACAAAATTTGCGCACGTCAACGAAGCTTCGGCATAATCCAACCGGCACGTAAAACTTCCCATGGACGTATCGATCGTCGCATACATGCCGTCGGTCAACTCCGCCCGCACTACAGCGGGAAGTATCAACGCCAAAAAAACAATCACGAACCGAAGCACATCCATATCCCCGTTGATAAAAAACGAGATAGTGTACCAAAATCGGCCTGCCAAACCAAGTCGTAAGATTGCGGTCGGTGAGCAGTCCTGCCTTTAGTCCTTCTTGGGCGGCGGATTGGCTTCGGAAAAGTGGATGTTATAGAAGAGGTTCTCGATCTCCTGCTCGATATTCATGTTGTGGATGAGAAAGTCATCGGAGCTCTTGAGCGAAACGGGTGCAAAGTTGATGACGCCCTTGACGCAGGTTTTCTTGAGGGTGTCCACCATCCCCTGCGCGGCGGGCTCGGGCACCGTCAGCGCGGCAACACGAATCTGGTTTTCGGCGATGAATTCCTTGATCCCTTTAACGTGCAGAATCGGGATCGGTGCTTCGGGATCGAGCACGGCCGGATCGGAATCAAACCCCGCGATCACGCGAATGCCCACGCGCGGGAAACCGTTATGGTTCATCAGCGCCTGCCCCAGTTTGCCGCAACCGATGATGATGATCTTCTGCTTCTTGTCCTTTCCCAGCAATATGTTCAGCTTGGCCACCAGATCCTCGATCCGGTAACCGCCGCGCTTGTTGCCGGTGAGGTTGAACATCGAGAAGTCTTTGCGCACCAGCGAGGAAGAGACGCCGACGGCGTCGGCAAGATTGTCGGAAAACACCTTAACCAGCCCCAGTGCCTTCATCTTGCGCATCACATTGCGGTATCTTGAAAGCCTTCGTATAACTTCTTGATTTGAGTTCATGTCATTGCACCTGCTTGTATTGTTACTATAATGACTTTATATGCGCTCTTGTGACGTTATATTGTCATTAATATTACCTATATCGCGTATAAACAACGCAAAACGTGTTTTTTTTGTTTACCACCATGGACAAGCGTCTATATTCCCCGGACTTTTAAGGAAGAGCAGGTTATCAGTTGTTGGTTATTAGTTATCAGTTCAACCGGATCAGGTGGGGCAGGATGTTCTTTCAACCCAATGGCAATTAACCGATAATGGCTAACTTCGGTCAAACGGCTGAAACGAGGATTAAAATATGAGTGCAACTGCTGAAAAAGAAAAGATGCTGACCCCGGAAATCGAAGCCTTCATTGAGAAGTGGCAGGATAAACCGGGCAACCTGATCATGATCCTGCACCGCGTGCAGCAGGAATTTGGCTTCATTCCGCGCGAAGCCGCCTTTGAAGTCGCTGCCGCTTTGGATGTTCCGGCCGCCAAGATTTTCGGTGTAATCACTTTCTACCACTTCTTTAAGCTGACCAAGCCGGGCCGGAACCAGATTGCGGTCTGCATGGGTACCGCCTGCTACCTCAAGGGCGGACAGGATTTGATCGACGAATGTGAACGTAAGCTTGGGGTCGGGCTCAACACGGTGACCGAAGACGGCGAGTTTTCCGTTGAAGCCGTTCGCTGCATTGGCTGCTGTGGCCTCGCTCCGGTACTGACCGTCAACGGCGAAGTATTCGGCGACGTGAGCAACAAACAGATGGGCAAGATCATCGACCAGTTTGAAGGGAAATAGGGACGTACTGCGTATTGGCCAGCAGGATTAAAGCAATACGAAATACGCAGTACGTAATAGAACAATGCACGCCACGATTTGCGATTTAATAACGGATCTTGTCCAAAACTCAATCGAGGCAAGCGCGAGTCAGATCACTCTTAACGTCGAGGAGACAGAAACAAATTTAAACGTCGTGATTACGGACAACGGAAAAGGAATGAGCGCTGAAATACTGGAGAAGGCCAAAGACCCGTTTTACTCGGATGGCCGCAAGCATCAGCACCGCAAAGTGGGCCTCGGTCTCCCCTTCCTTTTCCAGACCGCCGAAATGACCGGGGGAACCGCAGCGATTGAGTCGACAGAAGGTGTGGGCACCACGGTAACCCTCACACTTGATAAATCGAATGTGGATCTGCCGATGTTTGGCGACTTCACGACGGCGGCGGTCACATTGATGACGTATGGGTTTGAGGGTAATTTGAAATTGGAACGGAGTGTTTGCGAAAAGAGCTACGCGATCAGCAAGGCGGAACTGAACGATGCGCTGGGCGACCTGAACGATACGGAGAGTTTGATTCTGCTGAAAAACTTTATCGCCTCGCAGGAGGCAGAACTTAGGACATTTTAGATTTTTGAATTTAGATTTTGGATTTAAGGAAGGGCTCTGCCCATACCCGCTCAGAAAAAGCCTAACGGCGATTGAGTTCCATAAATCGGCAATCAGAAATCAAAAATAAAAAATTTACAAAAGGAAGGTGCAACATGGCTAAAATGACACTGGAAGAACTGCGCAAACTGCGTGAATCGAAAAAGAAAGAGATGGTCCAGCGTGACGGCGACGATAAATCGGCGCAGATCATTATCGGAATGGGAAGCTGTGGGATCGCGGCTGGCGCCAAGGAAGCATTCGATGCTTTTCTCGACGAGTTGAACAGCCACGAGATCAAGGACACCCGGATCACCCAGACCGGTTGCATGGGGCTGTGCTTCTCTGAACCGACGGTCGAAGTCGCCGTCCCCGGCATGCCGCGCGTTATTTACGGCAACGTCAATGACAAGGTTGCCCGCCGTATTGTCCGCGAGCACATCATCGAGAAGGCATTGGTCTCCGACCACATCTTCGACAAACCCGCAGCAGATATCATCAAATAGGCAGGCAGAATCATGGCATATAAAAACTACATTCTCGTTTGTGCTGGAACCGCATGCGAATCCAGCAAGGGCATCGCGCTCTACAATGAGCTCGAAAAAGAACTCGCGGCACAAGGCGTCGATGCGGAAGCCCAGCTGGTTAAAACCGGTTGCTTTGGTTTCTGCGAACAGGGACCGATCGTCAAGATCCTGCCCGACGAATCCTTTTACGTGAAGGTGGGCCCCGAGCACGCCAAGGAAATCGTTTCCGAACATATCGTCAAAGGCCGCAAGGTCGAAGCGCTGCTCTACGACAAAAACCAGAAAGACCAGAAAGCCGACGAGATCGCCTTTTATCAGAAGCAGCAACGCATTGTGTTGCGCAACTGCGGTGTGATCAACCCGGAGTACATCGACGAATACATAGCCCGCGACGGCTACGCCGCCCTCGAAAAAATCATCTTCGAAATGACGCCGGATCAGGTGATCGAAGAACTGACCAAAGCCGGCTTGCGCGGCCGTGGCGGCGCAGGCTTCCCGACCGGTCTTAAGTGGAAATTCACGAAGAATGTCGACAGCGACCAGAAATACATCGTCTGCAACGCCGACGAAGGCGATCCCGGCGCCTACATGGACCGCTCCACCGCTGAAGGCGACCCCCACTCCATTCTCGAAGCCATGACCATCGCCGGCCATACCGTCGGCGCGAGCCAGGGCTTCATCTACATCCGCGCGGAATATCCGCTGGCGATCGAGCGGCTTAATAATGCCATTGATCAGGCCCGCGAATACGGCCTGCTCGGCGACAATATTCTCGGCTCCGATTTCAGTTTCGATATCGAGCTGCGCCTCGGCGCCGGCGCGTTTGTCTGCGGCGAAGAAACCGCCCTGCTCGCCTCGATCGAAGGCAAGCGCGGCATGCCGATTCCTCGTCCGCCCTTCCCGGCCGTAAAAGGTCTGTGGGGAAAACCGACCGTCATCAACAATGTCGAGACCTGGGCGAATATACCGATGATCATCCTGAAGGGTTCCTCTTGGTTCAACAGCATCGGCACCGAATCCACCAAAGGCACGAAGGTGTTCGCGCTGACCGGCAAGATCAACAACTCCGGCCTGATTGAGGTGCCGATGGGCACCACGTTGCGCGAAATCATTTATGACATCGGCGGCGGCATCAAAAACGGAAAGAAGTTCAAGGCCGCGCAGACCGGCGGACCTTCGGGCGGTGTGATTACCGAGGAGTTTCTCGATGTGCCGATCGACTACGAAAGCCTCCAATCCATCGGATCGATGATGGGCTCCGGCGGCATGATCGTCATGGATGAAGATGACTGCATGATCGACGTAACCAAGTTCTACCTTGAATTCACGGTCGATGAATCCTGCGGCAAGTGTGCGCCCTGCCGAATCGGCGGACGCACGAACTACAACATTCTCGACAAGATTTCCAAGGGTCAGGGCACGATGGAAGACATCGAGCAGCTGAAGGATCTCGCGCAGGCCATGCGCAAGGCCTCGCTCTGCGGCCTCGGTCAGACGGCCCCGAACCCGATCATGTCGACGCTGAAATACTTTGAAGACGAGTATATGGCGCACATCAACGATAAGTGCTGCCCCGCCGGCAAGTGCAAGGACCTGCTGGCCTACACGATTATTGAAGACAAGTGTATCGGCTGCACCGCCTGCGCGCGTGTCTGCCCGGTCAACTGTATCAGCGGCGAGGTCAAGGCGGTCCACCTGATCGATCAGGACCAGTGCATCAAGTGCGGCCAGTGCTTTGATAAATGTAAATTTGACGCAATCCTCAAGGGATAAGGAGAACAAGAAATGTCTATGATTGAATGCGAAATCAACGGAATTCCCGTAACCGTCCCGGCAGGAACCACCATTCTGGATGCGGCCAAGGAAGTGGGCGTTACCATTCCAAAACTCTGCTATCACAACGACCTCGATGCATGGGCCGCCTGCGGCATCTGCGTAGTAAAGGTGGAAGGCGCCCCGAAAATGTTGCGCGCCTGCGCCACGGCCGTCGGCCCCGGCATGAAAGTAATCACGCACGACCCGGAAGTTGTGGAAGTCCGCCGCACGGTGCTGGAACTGATCCTTTCAACCCACCCGAACGACTGCCTTCAGTGCGGCCGCAGCGGAAACTGCGAACTGCAGGATTTGTCGGCCGACTTTGGCATCCGTGACATTAAATATGAAAAGCGCATCAACAAAATCGAACGCGATGAATCGACCACGTCGATCGTTTTGAATCCGGAAAAATGCGTGAAGTGCGGACGCTGCGTACTCGTCTGCCAGGAAATGCAGGGTGTCTATGCGCTTGAGTTCATCGGCCGTGGCGATGACACCCGCCTCGCTCCCGCCGCCGATGTTACGCTTGAAGAAAGCCCCTGCATCAAGTGCGGCCAGTGCTCGGCGCACTGTCCGGTCGGCGCCATCTATGAAAAGGACGACACCAAGTCGGTCTGGGATGCCATCAAGGCACCCGAAAAACACGTCGTGGTGCAGATTGCGCCGGCGGTACGCGTTGCCCTCGGCGAAGCTTTCGGCATGGAACCCGGCGCACTGGTGACCGGCAAGATCTACACCGCGCTGCGTCGCCTTGGCTTCGATGCCATCTTCGACACCAACTGGGCGGCCGACCTGACCATTATGGAAGAAGGCTCGGAGTTCGTGAAGCGTTTCTCCGGAGACGGACCCCTGCCGCTGATCACCAGCTGCTGCCCGTCGTGGACCGACTACATGGAAAAGTTTGCGCCGGACTTCACGGAAAACTTTTCCACCGCCAAGTCGCCACAATCTATGCTCGGTGCCATGGGAAAAACCTACTATGCCGAAAAGTCAGGTATTCCGGCGGAAAACATGACCATGGTTTCTGTTATGCCGTGCACATCGAAAAAGTTTGAAATCAACCGTTCCGATGAAATGTTTGCCTCGGGGCAGCAGGACATCGACTATTCCATCACCACCCGCGAGCTGGCGCGCATGATTAAGCAGGCCGGCATCGACTTCGTCAGCCTGCCCGATTCGGACTGCGACAGCCTGCTGGGTGAATACACCGGCGCCGCCACCATTTTCGGTGTGACCGGCGGTGTGATGGAGGCGGCACTGCGCTCCGCGTACTACCTGATCACCAAGGAAGATCTCGAGCAGGTTGAATTCCAGGCTGTTCGCGG
>JBFHPA010000039.1:0-15687 GCA_041592955.1 Pontiella sp. | reverse complement strand
TCCGGGACGTTTGTTTATGAGATCATTTAGAGCAATGCCGACTCGCCCAAAATGTATCCTATTTATTTTAGTGCCAATTTGCTCTCTATGAAATTTTTCATAGGTTACAGCGGTAGATGTGATTCCTCCTGAAATGCCAATGTTTACGCCTTTCTCAGAAGCTCCCAGTGAAATTTTGCAATCATCTGAATCGCTTGATTCTGATGTGTTCTCGGAAGTCTGCTTAACCTCTCCATCAATCTGAACCTCAGATACAGCTTCACAAAATCGATCCATGGCCGGACCGGTTTTCGACAGGTCGTAAAGTGAGTCGTTCTCGAATGCCAGTTGTAGAATTTCATCATGGACAGCAATCAATACATCGATAATCAGCCTTGAGGCTCTTTGAGTAAGGCTCACAGTACTGTCTGAATACAATCCGCCATTAGATCCTATGGTTCGTAAATCAAGATAAACAGCAGCCTCATCTTGACGCTGGTGTTTATCTAGTTGGTAGTTGAATAAATGTGTTTTGCCAGTACCTCGTCGGCCAAAAACCACCTGATTCTCAAAATTTTCCACCAAAGTATTCAAGTAGCCAATGTTGACGAAAGTTTTAGCTAAGTGCTCCCTTTTTTCTTTCTCGGCCCTCTTGGTGAGCTTTAACGCGGCTGTCTTAATATCCACATTGGCCCTTAATATTTTTTGAACTATGAGATTTTAATATTACACCTTCGAAATCGCCTTTTCCAGGCACTCTTCGAGCATTGCGGGAGTGGGTTCCTTAATATATTTTTCGTCGATGAGGTGCTGGGTGAGGCCGCGGGCTTCGTCGATGTCCTTACTGGCCTGAGCGTAGACTTCGTCGGCGGTCATGGCGAAGCGGGCAACGCCTTCTTCCTGGGCCTGCATGGCGACGGCAACGGCGACGTTGCGGAAGGTTTCGGTTTCATCCATCAGCGGGGCAATGTAGTCGGTGCTCAGCCCGTTCTGTTCGGCGGTCTCGGCGATGGCATAAGCCGCCGCGATGGCCATCTTGTCGGTAATCTTTTTGGCTTTGACCAGCAATGCGCCTTTGAGCAGGCCGGGGAAGCAGAGCGAGTTGTTGACCTGGTTCGGGAAGTCGCCGCGGCCGGTGGCCACGATGTAGGCTCCGGCTTCCTTGGCGGCATAGGGATAGATTTCCGGTACCGGATTGGCGCAGACGAAGACGATCGCTTTGTCGGCCATCTTTTCGATCCACTCCTTCTTGACGGTGTCGGGACCCGGCTTGGAAAGGGCGATGAGCACATCGGCACCTTCCATGGCGGCATCGATGGAGTTGACTTTGTCGGGGTTGGTGCGCTGGCAGAGATCCCATTTTTTATAGAAGGCTTTGTCAGCCTCGATATCGGCGCGGTCGGTGTGCAGCCCGCCTTTGGAGTCGCAGACAATCATTTTTTGCGGATCACCGCCGGCCTGAAGGATGAGGCTGGCGATGGTGGTGTTGGAAGCGCCGGCACCAAGCATGGCAATTTTGACGTCGCCGATCTTCTTGTCGGCCACCTTGAGGGCATTGATCAGTCCGGCGAGCGTGACGCAGCCGGTGCCCTGCGCATCGTCGTGCCAGACGGGGATATCGCACGCGTCGCGCAGGGTATCGAGCACTTCGAAACAGTTGGGCTGAGAAATATCCTCGAGGTTGACCCCGCCGACGCACGGCTGGAGCATTTTGACGAAATCGATGATCTTCTTGGGATCGTGCTCGCCCTGTTCGTTACGGCTGTCGATGCAGAGCGCGATGGCATCCACGCCGCCGAGATATTTCATCAGGAACGCTTTGCCTTCCATCACGCCGAGACCGCCGGACGGGCCGCAGTCGCCGTCACCCAGCACGCGAGTGGAGTCGGACACCACCGCGATGAGGTTACCGCGGTTGGAGAGCTCGAACGAGGAGTCGGGGTTGTCGCGGATGGTGGTGGAAACCTTGGAGACGCCGGGCGTGTACCAGACGTTGAACCAGTTGAAGCCGTAGAGGCCGGCCTTCGGGATGGTCTGCATCTTACCGCCGTAGAAGCGGTGCATGGTATCGGCCACTTCCTTGAGGAAGAGGGTTTTGCCTTTGGCGATCTGCTCCTTGGTAAAGGATTCGGGGAAGAGCGCGTCGAGGTTTTCAAGTTTCAGGTTGTCGATCTTGGCCATGGGTTTCTCCTTTAGAAATAAATTTACGGAATTATGCCCAGCCCCGGTAGCAAATCAAATAACAAACCATAGAATACGCCGCATATGCTCAAAATCTGAAATGAGGAAAGCTCTGTACATTGCATGCATAAAGCAAGAATATCCCAACAAAGCGGTTTCCAAATAGGGGTGAATATTATAGGTATACTAGGTATTAAGTATTACGATGCGTATTCAGAGGGTATTCCGATATGGGTATTAAACAATCGCTGCTGTCATCGATCGGCCAAAAACTGCTCCTGGCCACCTCCGGGCTGATCATGTTTTTTCTCTTCCTGATTCCGCACATGGGCGGCAACGTGCTGTTCCTGTTTGGGCCCGAGATCTTCAATTCCTACGCCCACCACCTGCATCAGCTGGTGCCGATCGTGATCGGCATCGAGGTGCTTATGCTCGTCTCGATTTCGGTCCACATGATCATGGCCTTCCGTGTGGTACTCACCAACCGGGCGGCGGCTGACAAGCGCCATTCCCAGAAGGCGTCGAGAGAGCGGTCGCTGGCGGCTCGTCTCATGCCGGTTTCGGGCATCATGATTTTCATCTTCATTGTGAAGCACCTGCTCGACTTCAAGTTTTATGAAAAGGCCACGACGACCCTTCACGCTGGCGAGCAAACCTACGATGTCTATGCCATGGTGCTGGGGCGCTTCCAGGACGACCCGACTCATCTGATCGTCTATGTCTTATTCATGGTCGCGGTCGGATTGCATCTGAGCCATGCGCTGCAGAGCTCGCTGCAGACCTACGGCCTCTTCGTTCCGCGCGAAGGCAGTAAAATCAAATTGGCCAGCAAGATTATCGGTTATGGCATGGCCGCCACCTTCGCCATCATTCCCATCGCCGCTTTCATTAAATAGCTTTAACCGCAGAGGCACTCCATGGTCACACTCGATGCAAAGATTCCCGAAGGCCCGATGGCCGAAAAGTGGACGAACCACAAGTTCAAGGTCAAGCTGGTCAACCCGGCCAACAAGCGCAAGCACAAGGTGATCGTGGTCGGTACCGGCCTTGCCGGCGCATCGGCCGCCGCCACGATGGCCGAGCTCGGCTACAAGGTCGAGGCCTTCACCTACTCCGACAGCCCGCGCCGCGCGCATTCCATCTCCGCGCAGGGCGGCATTAACGCCGCCAAGAACTATCCCAACGACGGCGACTCCATCTACCGCCTCTTCTACGACACCGTCAAGGGCGGCGACTTCCGCTCGCGCGAAGCCAACGTCTACCGTCTTGCCGAAGTCAGCAACCAGATCATCGATCACTGCGTGGCGCAGGGAATTCCGTTTGCGCGCGAATACGGAGGCTATCTCGACAATCGCTCCTTCGGCGGTGCGCAGGTTTCCCGCACCTTCTACGCCCGCGGTCAGACCGGACAGCAGCTGCTGCTCGGCGCCTACGGCGCGCTGGCAAAAGAGATCAAGAAGGGCGGCGTTGAGATGCATACCCGCTCCGAAGTCATCGATATCGTCGTCATCGACGGGCAGGCGCGCGGAATCATTTCCCGCAATCTTGTTACCGGCGAACTGACCCGCCACGAGGCCGATGCCGTTGTGCTGGCCACCGGCGGATACAGCAACGTCTTCTTTCTCTCCACCAACGCGATGTACTGCAACGCCAGCGCGGCGTGGCGCGCATACAAGAAGGGCGCCGCATTCGCCAATCCGTGCTTCACGCAGATCCACCCGACCTGCATCCCCGTGCACGGCGAATACCAATCCAAGCTCACACTCATGTCCGAAAGCCTGCGCAACGACGGACGCATCTGGGTGCCGAAGGCCAAGGGCGACAAGCGTCCCGCGAACGAGATACCCGAGGATGAGCGGGACTACTACCTCGAACGGAAATATCCAAGCTTCGGCAATCTGGTTCCGCGCGACCTCGCCTCCCGCAATGCGAAGGAGGTTTGCGACGAAGGGCGCGGCGTTGGAGCAACCGGTAACGCGGTTTATCTCGATTTTGCCGATGCAATTGAGCGGCTGGGCAAGGAGGCAATCGAAGCGAAGTACGGTAATCTGTTTGAGATGTACAACCGTATCACCGACGAAGATCCCTACACCACGCCGATGAGAATCTACCCGGCCCTGCATTATACTATGGGCGGCCTGTGGGTGGACTATAACCTGATGACCACCGTGCCCGGGCTCTATGCCATCGGCGAAGTCAACTTTTCTGATCACGGAGCGAATCGCCTCGGAGCATCCGCACTCATGCAGGGGCTGGCTGATGGCTACTTTGTCCTGCCGAATACAATCAACGACTATCTCGCTTCCGCCCGGATTCCAAAGATTGGAACCGACCACGAAGCGTTTGCCGAAGCTGAGCAGGCGGCGCAGGACAAGCTCGACCAGCTCTTGGCCATCAAGGGCAGCCGCACGGTCGATGACTTTCATAAAGAGCTGGGCAATCTCCTCTGGGAAAACTGCGGCATGGCGCGTAATGAAAAAGGTCTCAAAGAAGCCCTCGAAAAGATTCCGCAGATTCGCGCCGAGTTCTGGAAAAATGTCAACGTGCCCGGCTCGGCCGACGACCTGAACCAGGCGTTGGAAAAAGCCAACCGCGTGGCCGACTTCATGGAATTTGCCGAGCTGATGGTAAAGGATGCGCTGAATCGCGCTGAATCGTGCGGCGGTCATTTTCGCGATGAGAGCCAGACCGAAGAGGGCGAAGCGCTGCGTAACGACGATGAATTCTGCTACGTCGCGGCATGGGAGTTTCAGGGATTGGAAAACGAGCCCGCGCTCCACAAGGAAGAGCTGCAGTTTGAAGAGGTAAAACTTAGCCAGAGGTCGTACAAGTAATGCTAAACATGGGAACGACTAATTATTTTAACGGAAGGCCGCAAAGGCCGCTAAGTTCAGTTGCCCTCGTTCCTTCGCGAACTTTGCGATCTTGGTGTTAAAAAAGGAAGATGTCATGTCGGATAAGATCAACTTAACACTCAAAGTCTGGCGCCAGAACCGTGGCGAAGATGGACGCTTTGAAATTTACGAAGCCAAGGACATCGACACCGATGCGTCGTTCCTCGAAATGATGGATGTGGTCAACGAGGAGATCACGCTCGCCGGCGGTGAGCCGATTGCGTTCGAGCACGATTGCCGCGAAGGCATCTGCGGGTGCTGCGGCACGCTGGTGAACGGCAAGACGCACGGCTCGCACGAACGCACCACGCTCTGCCAGCTGCACATGCGCCACTTCGAGGACGGTGCAACGGTAGTGATCGAGCCGTTCCGCGCCAAAGCCTTTCCGGTCATCAAGGATCTGATCATTGACCGCAGCGGGCTCGACGCGATTATTGCCGAGGGCGGGTATATTTCCGTCAAGACCGGCAATGCGCCGGAAGCTTCCACCACGCCAATCAAAAGAGAAATGGCCGAAGCCGCGATGGATGCCGCCGTGTGCATTGGATGCGGAGCCTGCGTGGCCGCCTGTCCGAACGGGGCGGCGATGCTCTTCACCGCCGCCAAGGTTTCACAGTACGCGCTGCTGCCGCAGGGGCATCCCGAACGGGCGCAGCGCGTGAAAAACATGGTTTCAAAAATGGACGAGTTGGGTTTCGGCAACTGCTCCAACGAATATGAGTGTGCTGTCGCCTGTCCGAAGGGGATCGACGTTAAGAATATCGCCCGCCTCAACCGCGAATTCATCAAGGCGAACGTAAAGAAGGCCTAACAGGAGCAGCTTCCATGGCGGCAAGAAAGAAGCAAACGTTCTGGTCGGAACCGATCAGTAAAGTCGACCTGCAGCGCGCGGCTGTCGTCATTTCGGGCACGACGATTGTCGATGCCGTGAAGGAAATGAAGCTTAACCAGATAGGCTGCGTGCTGGTGGTTGACGCACAGGAGAAGCTGGTGGGAATTCTCAGCAACGGCGACCTGATGCATGAGTTTGTGGGATCGACCCTGCCGGGAGAAACGCCGGTCGACGCCATCATGACCCGGGACCCTTTTACAGCAATGCCCGAACTTGCTGTGCAGGAGGCGCTTGAAATCTTTCACTCTCACCCTTTCCGGCACCTGCCTATTCTCAGCGGCGACAAGATAGATGGTATTCTATCCATCCGTGGTCTGATGGCCTTCATCGGCGAGCATCTGCCTCTCGAAGTCATGAACCTGCCGCCTGACAGCAGTTTGATTGCGGCGCGGGTTGCTGGAGCATAAGCCATGGCGGAAAAAGTAAATCAATTGATGGAAAGGGATTCAGTCGTCGTGCGCTTTGTTGGCGATTCGGGCGACGGTATGCAGACCGTCGGCGAACTGTTCGCGGATGCCAGTGCCCTGCTGGGTGATGCGATTGTCACCTTTCCGGATTTTCCGTCGGAGATTCGTGCACCGGCCGGTTCGCTTCCCGGTGTATCGGGCTTTCAGGTCCATTTTGGCTCCAGCGATGTGATGACGCCCGGCGACAAGGCGGATGCGCTGGTGGTGATGAATCCTGCCGCGCTGAAGGTTAACCTGCGGGAACTGGAGCCCAAGGGGCTGCTGATCGTGAATACCGGTGCGTTCACCCCTTCCAATCTCAAAAAAGCGCTTTACGAAAGCAACCCGCTCGACGACCCCGCTCTGGAGGAGGAGTTCCGCGTCATTAAGGTGGACATCAACGCCCTCACTGAAGAGGCGCTTAAAGATCTTCCGATGAAGCCGGCCTTGCGTGCGCGCTGCAAAAACTTCTTTGCGCTGGGCATCACCTACTGGGTCTTTTCGCGGCCACTCGATATGACGCTGGAGTGGATCGAAACCAAGTGGCGGGAAAAACTTCCGATGATGGCCGATGCCAACAGCATTGCCCTCAGAACCGGCTATATCGTCGGCGAAAACAAGGACATCAATATTCCGCAGTTC
This sequence comes from Pontiella sp., assembly GCA_041592955.1. Taxonomy (GTDB): domain Bacteria; phylum Verrucomicrobiota; class Kiritimatiellia; order Kiritimatiellales; family Pontiellaceae; genus Pontiella. Next base: position 8,653 of record JBFHPA010000039.1, on the reverse strand, counting down.
ACCGTGCACAAGCGTGTGCTCGAAGACGGAATCTATCGCAAGATCACCGGCAACGAGGCGACCGCGCTCGGTCTGATTGCCGCCTCGGAAAACAGCTGGCGCGATCTCGTGCTCGGCAGCTATCCGATCACCCCGGCCACCCCGATTCTCGAAACGCTTTCAAAACATCGGAACTTTAACGTCAAGACCGTGCAGGCCGAGGACGAAATCGCCGCCATCGGCGTAGCCATCGGTGCCTCTTTCGCCGGCGCGCTTGGCGTAACCACCACCAGTGGCCCGGGCCTTTGCCTGAAATCCGAGGCGCTGGGGCTGGCGGTCATCGCGGAGCTTCCGCTGGTGGTCGTGAATGTCCAGCGGGCCGGACCGAGTACAGGTATGCCGACCAAGACCGAGCAGGCGGATCTGTTGCAAACGCTATACGGCCGCAACGGTGAATCGCCCGTGGCCGTCGTGGCCGCCGACTCGCCGGCCGATTGCTTCAACTGCGCCATCGAGGCCGCACGCATTGCGCTAAAATATCGAATGCCCGTCGTGATGCTCACCGACACGTATCTGGCCAATGGATCCGAGCCATGGAAGATCCCCGCCGTAACGGATATCCCGGATATCTCGGTCGAACCGATCAAACATGGTACGAAATATGTTCCGTACCACCGCGATCCAAAAACGCTGGCACGCAAGCTGGCGGTTCCCGGCCGTCCCGGTTTCGAGCACCGCATTGGCGGGCTGGAAAAAACCGAGGAGGGGTTGGTCAGCTACGACCCGGAAAACCACGAGAAAATGTGCCGGCTCCGTGCGGAAAAGGTGCAGCGCATCGCCAATGAGATTCCGCCCGTTCAGGTGGAGGGCGAGAAGACCGGCAAGGTTCTGGTGATCGGTTGGGGCAGTACGCGCGGCGCCATTACGATGGCGGTGGAGCGGTTGCGCGCCGAGGGTCATTCGGTAAGTCAGCTGCATCTGCGGCATCTCAATCCGATGCCCAGGAATCTCGGCGAACTGATGCGGTCGTTCGAGCACGTGGTGGTGGCGGAAATCAATCTTGGACAGCTCTCGCGGGTACTGCGGGCGGACTACCTGGTTGATGTTAAATCGTTTAACCGGATCCAGGGGCGCATGTTCCGGATCTCCGAACTGGTTGAAGGAATAAGGGAATATCTCTAAGGGGTAAACAATGGACGGCTTGAAGGAATATTTGACCCGCAAGGATTTCGTCTCGTCCTCGGAGGTGCGCTGGTGTCCCGGATGCGGTGACTATGCCGTGCTCAACTCGGTCCAAAACGTCTTGCCGCAGCTTGGCATCCCAAAGGAAAAGATTGTCTTTGTGAGCGGGATCGGCTGCTCGAGCCGCTTTCCGTACTATATGGATACCTATGGCTTTCATTCCATTCACGGGCGTGCGCCCACCATTGCCACCGGCATCAAGGTAGCCAATCCCGAGCTTTCCGTTTGGGTCATTACCGGTGACGGTGACGGATTAAGCATAGGCGGTAACCACCTGATTCATGCACTCCGCCGCAACCTCGATCTGAACATCGTTCTGCTGAACAATAAAATCTACGGTCTGACCAAGGGGCAATACAGTCCGACTTCCGACAAGGGACAGATCACGAAGACCAGTCCCTACGGTGTCATTGACGAACCCATTCATCCGTTGCGAATTGCGCTGGCGTCGGAAGCCACCTTCATCGGACGCGCGGTCGATACGGATCCGAAGCATCTTACGGATGTGCTCAAGGCCGGCGCGGAGCACAAGGGTACCGCCTTCGTCGAAGTGCTTCAGAGCTGCGTGATTTTCAACAGGAAAGCGTGGGCCGATATCTCCGATCGCACCTGCCGGGAAGACCGGCTGCTCTATCTCGAGCAGGGCAAGCCGCTGATCTATGGCGAAAAACGTAACAAAGGCATCATGCTACGCGGAACCGATCCGGTCGTCGTGACGATCGGCGAGCAGGGGATAACGAAAAAGAATCTGATCAAACACGACATGTACCGCGAGGATCCCGTCTATGCCTCGATGCTGGCGAAGATGGAATATCCCGAATATCCGCTGCCGGTCGGAATTTTCCGCGCCGTCAAAAAACCGGTCTATGAAGTGGAGCTCGAGAAGCAGATCAAGGAAGTGACCGCTTTGAAGGGCCGGCGCAACCTGCAGGCGCTGCTGCGCGGCTCCGAATACTGGATGGTTTCGGATCAGGGACAGTCAATCAAGCGCTCCAGCGGTATCAGCACCCTGGCCAACGATGAATCGCAGGTGATGGATGAGCAGATTCACGCGTTGCTGAAATCAACCGATCCGCTGACCGCCAGTCTTAAAACCACCATCGGGAAAATTTTCTACGACTACGACTACAAGCGTTCGAAAATGCTATCGCCGCGCGACAGCATCTCTTCGGCGATTGCCCATTTCAAGGCAGCCCACATCGAGTGTATTTTGGTGGGGGATTCAAAGCGGCTTTATGGAATGCTTTCCGAGCGTGACATTATCCAGAACGTCGTACTCACGTCCATCGATCGTGACCGAGCATCGATTTCATCCATCATGCGGCCGGTCTATGAAATCATGGATGAGACCAACTCCATCGGGGATGTGATCAACATCCTTTCGATCAGCGGTCACCGCCACGTACCGATCCGGTTGAACGCTGGCGGTTTCGGGCTGGTGACCATTCGACAAATTCTGCGTTTTATTCACGACACCGTGGAGCAGGTTGAAAAAAAGGAAGCGGAAAAGAAATGAAGCTACACGAATTCCAAGCCAAGGAGCTTTTGAAAAGCTATGGCATCCCCATTCAGGACGGCGTGACCATCGAAGATCCCGGGCAGGCCGAAGCAGCCGTTGATCAGGTCAGCAAGGAACTCGGCGCCGAGCAATACATCATCAAGGCCCAGGTGCATGCCGGCGGCCGCGGGAAGGGCGGCGGGGTCAAGTTTTCGTCCGACCGCGCAAGCGCGCTCGAAAACATCCGGACCATTCTGGGGATGACGCTGGTCACGCACCAGACCGGTGCCGAAGGCCGGTTGGTCAAGAAAGTGATGGTGGCCGAGGCGCTCGACATCAAGCAGGAGTTCTACGCGGCGATCACCCTCGACCGCGCCAAGGGAATGGATGTCTTCATGGTTTCATCCGAGGGCGGCATGGAGATTGAGGAGGTCGCCAGGACCTCGCCGGAAAAAATCGTCAAGGAAGCGATTGTTCCCGGGTTCGGCCTCCGCGGTTTCCAGGCGCGCAACCTGGCGCTGGCGCTCGGGCTCGAAGGTCAGGCCGCGAAGCAAGCGGTCGGCATGTTTCAAAAGCTCTATAAACTGTACCGCGAGCTCGACTGCTCGATCGTTGAAATCAATCCGCTCGTCGTGACCGAACAGGGCGGCCTGATTGCGCTCGACGCCAAGTTGAACTTTGACGACAACGCGCTCTATCTCCATCCTGATATCGCGGAAATGCGCGATCTGGACGAGGAGGATCCTTCCGAAGTCGAGGCGGGAAAGTTCAATCTCAACTACATCAAGCTCGATGGCAATGTCGGCTGCATGGTGAATGGCGCTGGACTGGCGATGTCGACGATGGACATCATCAAGCAGGTCGGCGGATCACCGGCCAACTTCCTCGATGTCGGCGGTGGGGCCAATGTCGAGACGGTGAAAAACGGTTTTCGGATTATCCTTTCGGACGAAAATGTAAAAGCTGTGCTGATCAACATCTTCGGCGGTATTGTCCGCTGCGACCGCATTGCGAATGGCATCATAGAAGCTGTAAAGGAGCTCGATTTGAACGTACCCGTGGTGGTGCGGCTGGCCGGCACCAACGCCGATGTGGCGAAGGAGCTGTTGTCCAACTCGGGTGTGGCGATTATATCCGCGGACTCTTTCGAGGATGCCGCAAACAAAGTAGTTGAAGCTGCGAAGGGTTAAGTGAAATGTCGATTTTGGTTAACAAGGATTCAAGAATCATCGTACAGGGAATCACCGGTTCGGAAGGAAGCTTCCATGCTTCCCAGTGCCTGGAATACGGCGGCAACGTGGTCGGCGGCGTGACGCCCGGCAAGGGTGGACAGACCGCGCTGGACGGAAAGGTTCCGGTATTCAACAGCTGCGTCGAGGCGCGCAAGGAGACCGGTGCGAACGTTTCACTCATATTCGTGCCGCCGCCGTTCGCTGCCGATGCGATCATGGAAGCCGCCGCCGCGGGCATCGAGCTGATTGTATGCATCACGGAGGGCATACCGATTGCGCAAATGGTCGAGGTGAAGGCCTATGTCGAAAAAACCGGCTCACGCTTCATCGGCCCGAACTGCCCCGGCGTTCTGACGCCGGGCGAAGCGAAGGTTGGGATCATGCCGGGCTTTATCGCGCAGAAGGGCTCGGTGGGTGTAATTTCCAAATCGGGCACGTTGACCTATGAAGCCGTACACCAGCTCTGCTCGGAAGGGCTGGGGCAGTCGACCTGCATCGGCATCGGCGGCGATCCCATCATTGGAACCACGATGAAGGAGCTGCTGGAAATGTTCGAGGCCGATCCGGCAACCGAGGCGATCGTGATGATCGGAGAAATCGGCGGCTCGATGGAAATCGAAGCGGCGCAGTATGCCAGGGACAACGTCAACAAACCGGTGATCGGTTTCATTGCCGGACAGACCGCTCCGCCGGGCCGGCGCATGGGGCACGCGGGGGCGATTGTTTCCGGAGCGGACGAGTCCGCCGCCGCGAAAAAGAAACTGATGGCTGAGTGTGATATCATTGTGGTAGACTCGCCAGCTGATATAGGCCGTGCGGTCAGGAACGCTTTAAACAAATAGAGTTGAGGAAATAAATTATGAGCAAAAAAGCAATACTGCAATACGACGGACAGTCGCTGGAGCTGGATACCATTGTCGGCTCTGAAAACGAAATCGGGATCGATATCACGCAGCTTCGTGCCAAGACCGGCATGATCACGCTGGATCCGGGTTATGGGAACACGGGGTCATGCACCTCAGACATTACCTTCATCAATGGAGAAAAGGGGATTCTTCGTCATCGTGGCTATGCGATCGAAGACCTGGCTGAACAGTCCTCCTTCATGGAAACGGCCTTTCTGGTGCTATATGGACACCTCCCAAGCGAGAAAGAGTTGAGTACATTTGAAGCGGATATCAGGAATGAGTCCTCGCTGCACTATGGCATGAGAAGCCACTTTGAAGGCTTCCCGGACAATGCTCCGCCGATGGCCGTGCTTTCAGCGATGCTCAACGTGCTTTCGTGCTACAACACCGAATTGTTGACCACCGCGACCGAAGGCCCGCAGTTTACGGTGCCTACTACAAAGATCATCTCCAAGGTGCGTGCTATTGCGGCCTGGGCCTATCGCACATCGATAGGGAAACCGTTCATGCCGCCGCGTCCGGATCTGAGCTACACCGGAAATTTCCTGCATATGCTGTTTTCCGAAACCTTCAGCCTCTATGAGCCGCTCCCGGAAGTGGAACGCGCGATGGATCTGTTCTTTATCCTTCATGCCGACCACGAGCAGAACTGCTCCACCTCGACCGTGCGGATGGTCGGGAGCTCGCGTGCCAGTTTGTTCAGTTCTGTGGCCGCGGGTGTCGGCGCGCTGTGGGGACCGCTGCATGGCGGTGCCAACTGCGAAGTGATCAAGATGCTGACCAAGATCCACGACGACGGCATCAAGCCGAGCGTCTTTGTCGAGCAGGCCAAGGATAAGAACTCCGACGTCAAGCTGATGGGCTTCGGTCACCGCGTATACAAGAGCTTCGATCCGCGCGCCAAGATCCTCAAGGGGCAGGTTGACAACGTGCTCAAGGCCTTAAAGATCGAAGATCCACTGCTGGACATCGCGTACGAGCTCGAGGAAATGGCCCGCAGCGATTCCTATTTCGTTGAACGAAACCTGTATCCGAACGTAGACTTCTACAGTGGTATCCTGTTGCGTGCGATCGGCATTCCGGTGGATATGTTCACCGTGCTCTTCGCCATCGGCCGCATGCCGGGCTGGATCGCCAACTGGCGTGAAATGCATGTGCAGAGCCTTCGTATCAGCCGCCCGCGCCAGATTTACACCGGAGAAACCCTGCGCTCCTACACGCCGATGACGGAACGTTAAATCAGAAAGAGAACGCAAAGGGCAGATTGCACTTGGCTTCGCGCCCTTTGCGCCTTTCTGTTAAAGAAATGAAATCGAAGGAAGTTATCGTCAATGACCAGATGCAGCAGGGCTACAAATACCTGCTCACGGAACCGGTCGGTCGGAACTTCCGGGATGATTTTGATCCGGAACTGACCCCGAAGGAGATGCTCGAAATGGGTATCTTCGGGGGCAAGTACATGACGGATTGCCGCGACGAGTTTCCCGAGGCCTGGTTCAGGAAGGCCAAGTTGTGCGCGGAACGGCACGATCCAAAGCTGAACTTTTTCGGTATCAACGCCTCGAAGCCGCTGTCGTACTGGGAGGAGAAGGACTGGATCCATCCCGATGATCCGCGCGGCTGGTTCCAATGGTATTGCCGCTACTACATGGGGCGCCGGCATTCCGACGACGACCGGCAGATCAAGCGCTGGCGCGCCATGACCCGCCATATTGCGCAGGTGACCAAAAACTGTGCGAGAGGCGATCTCTCCTGCCGCCCCCGCCAGCGCCAGGCGCTCCTCCACTGGGCCTACGACAGCCGCAGGTTTTAAACCCCCTTGGGCAACCGCCGCTCGAAAATCGCCTTGGAGGTTCCGTTGCCGACCAGATAGAGGGCAATCAGAACGAGGGCGATTCCTCCCAGATGAACGGCTCCGTGCTGAATGGAGATGACGTTCACCATGCCGATGAGGAAATAGTAGACCGTGGCGGCCTTGTAGGCGAGCAGGGAATAACGCGCAAGACCGAAGGCCAGCAGGATGTTGATGGTTATCAGAATGGCCATTGCGATGGGGGCGGGAAAGCAGATCAACATGATGAGTCCGGCCGCCGCTCCAATGAGATGGCACATGGCCACAACCCGGATGCCGCGCGCATGCAGGCGCACCTTTTTTTCTTTGGGCGAGAGCTGGCTGTATTTCTTCTCCTGAACAATTCCGCAAACGGGGCAATGTCCGTTCCTAGGTTCGGTCCGGGTCAGGCAGTGTCGGCATCGCGTCATTAAACTTCTCCCGTTCATGGAAACAGACTACTTGTTTTCCCCTCGAAACGGAAGGGAGAGCGTTCTCTTTTAAAAGGTGAACGGGCCGCCAAGGGGGAGGAGGCGACCCGTTCTGTTTTGGGGTGGGGTGTTACTAGGGAAATTGGTTTAGAGCACCGCCAATGCGGCCTCATAGTTGGGTTCCTGGGTGATTTCAGGCACCTGCTCGGTGTAGACCACCTTGCCGGATGCATCGATTACGACAACGGCGCGGGAAAGCAAACCGGCCAGCGGTCCGTCGGCGATGGTGACGCCATAGCTGCTTCCGAACTCCGGGCTGCGGAAGGCGGAGACCGTCACAACATCCTCAAGACCTTCGGCGCCGCAGAAGCGGCCGAGCGCGAAGGGCAGGTCGGCGGATACACACACCACCGCGGTATTCTCCAGCGCCCCGGCTTCCTTGTTGAAGCGATGAGTCGATGCGGCGCACACGCCGGTATCTATGCTGGGGAATATGTTGAGCACAACTTTTTTGCCAGCGAGATCCGCCAGCGTCAATTCGGAAAGGTCGGTCTTAACTGCTGAAAACGCGGGGGCATCGCTGCCAATGGCAGGCAGTTCGCCGATGGTCTTTACGGGATTCCCTTTTAATGTGATCGAAGCCATTTGCTGTTCCTTTGCTTTAACTGCCTACGAATGTAGAGCATGTCCGGAAATTATCAAGTACAAAATTAGTACTATTTTAAGTGCGGGCCGAACACCGGGATAAACGAGTGAATTAATCGACAAAGAAATCGATCACGAACGCAATCAGGCTGAGCAGGCAGATGAAGGCATAGTTGAACAATTCCTTGGAACGCATGATGGACTTCAGAATATACGCGGTGGCATCGCGCGTGTCGGCATCGAGCGATTCGGCCGCCTCGATGCTGCGGATCAGGTCATGATTGACAATGACCCGACGTCTGCGGCGGCCGATAATGAGCCGATAGCCGAAGAAGAGGGTGTAGCTGAACATGGCGAAGCGCCATACCCAAACCGCCGCCGCCGGGTTGAAACGGTTGAGGATCATCAGCAGGCGCACGGCGATGCCGGCCGAGAGCCCGATCCATAGAAAGAGGTGGATAACCCAGCGGGGAAGTACCTTGAATTCGTTGTCCATTCTGATTCGATCCCCTGTGTTTTGAGGAATTATCATAGTGATTCGGCGGGTAAAAGCAATTCATCGGGCTGAGGCCCGTAAATATATGGGTTGACCCTGCGGGCTGAAGGTTTTAGCGTGGCATCAAACCGGCGGGAAATGAGTAAACCAGACTATCAGGAGAATACCATGAAGGCCATATTAACAGTTTTTGTTGCTGCTCTCGCGACCCTGCTCGCAGGATGCACCACATCTTCGCAGGTTCAGGAATTGATCGATGCCAAACATCGTGACTACCTCTCTAAAGCGGAGTCTCAGCAGGCGTCCATTGATGTGTTGAAGAAGTCAGCCGTGGCAGCCCTTGAAAAGAGCAAGGCGAATGGTGAAGTGCTGGTACAGCTGAAAACCGACC
>JBFHPA010000038.1:0-16203 GCA_041592955.1 Pontiella sp. | reverse complement strand
ATAGGTCGACGAAAACCGTGGTGTTCGTTTCGATCGAAGCGAAATCAGTTCCCAGCGTAACGCTGGCCGGGGCCTGGTTGCTGATCACTGCGCCGAGATCATTCAGCACAAGCATCTCAGAACCGCTTACGCTGAATGTATTGGTTACCGGCACCGCGGCATTCCATCCACCATTCGCATCCTGGGTAGCCACCACCGTGACAGTTCCAATGCCTGTAAAGACGAGATTTGAAGCGCCAGACAACGTGGCCGGACCACCAATTACCGTGAAGTCGACCGGCTGCAGATTACTGGAGCTGGCGGACAGTTCGATCGGAGCGGTCGCTACCTGCGGCCCGGGATTCGGGAAGCTGATGACCGGCGTGCCGTTTGCAATGACCAATGTATTGGTCGCTGCACCGGCATAGTTCGGCGTCGTTACCATTGCAATAACGGTATAGCTGCCCGGCGCGGAGGGCGGCGTGGTTGATCCATCATAGGTGACCTCCACAGAACCGACCGAAGGAGCGGTTGTGACAGATACGCTTTTGGGTGTTCCATCAAAAACCTGACTCAAATCGCCGAGAGTCACCGTGACCGGAATCGGCTCAATGGTCAGAGTGGCAATCAGCACCTTGGCGGCGGAAGCGGCGGTGGGCGGAACAAATGAGTTTGTTACCGTGTATGTTCCCGCATCCAGCCCCGACACCGATGCTGCGCCGGTCAGGTTTGTTGTGGTTAAGGTATCCAGCAACAACGTTGCAGGCGTAAGTGTAAACCAGCCGGAAGCACCCGGCGAATAGGTCTGCACATTCGGTAATGTTCCGGTAAGCCAGCCGTTATTGGCGATGCTCACGGAAGCGGGGGCCGGATTACCGACTCCATATTGCACCGTATAGTTCAGCGTGGCGGGAGACACCAGCAGCGCCTGAGTGGATGCCCGCAAGGTTACCGTTACCGGGGTTCCGGTCAGCGAACCGTCGGTTGCGGCATAGCTGAAGGTTGCATCGCCTTCAAAGGCGCCGGGCGGTGTATAGGAGAATCCGCCGTTCGTGGAAAGCGACAACGAGCCCTGCGCCGGCGAAGAGATTAGCGCCGCGAATAGTGCATCGCCGTCAATATCGGAATCATTGGCCAGCAAACCGGGAGCGGAAACGACCAGCGTGGTGTCCGGATCATACAGATAATTATCGGCCACGGTTACCGGCGTGTCATTGCCCGGCGTGTTACCGGTAAAGAAATCGAGGAAATCATTTCCGGTGGAGACTTGCGTATTCGTGACCGTCAGGCCGATCTGGTTGTCGTTCGGCGGCACGGAATCGAAGGTGCTGGTATGACCGAAGAGGTCGGTCTGAACCACGACATAGCTGCCGGAAACCACCGTGCTGAATTCGTAGCCCCCCGAAGCATCGGTCAAGTCCGAAGCCAGGGTCGGCTCGCCGGTATCGGCAAACCCGTTTCCGTTCGCGTCCTGCACCAGCGCCACCGCCACGTTAAGCAAACCGGCCTCTCCGCCCTCGAGGGCCCCGTTACCGTCGGCATCCAGCCAGACCGTTCCGCCGATGAAGGCATAGTTGGCAGGAGATGCGGGAACGTCGAAAAAGTCGAGATTGGGAATCGGTGCCAGCGAGGAAATGTTAACTGCAATCCGGCCGTTCGCCGGGACGCCACCGGCAAAGCCGGGCAAAGCGGTTTTAACAATCACATAGTCACCGAGGGCCAGATTCGGCAGCTCATAGCTACCGGTCGCATCGGTCTTCACCAGGCGCACTTCAACTCCATCCACCGGGTCGCCATCACCGTTCGGATCGCTGAACAGCTGGAGGACAACATCCGCTAGACCGGTATCGCCCGCCGTCAAGGTACCACTGGCGTCGATATCGTTATACACATGGCCCGTCAGGCTTGCGGCCAGCGTCTGCACCCCGGCCGTTCCGCTGGCAACGGGGACCATGCGGCCGAATTCGTCCTCTGCAAATTCCACGAGGGCTGTATTCTCTGCGGGATTGCCCTCGCCGGCCACCTGCAGTGTTATATCGACCGTAAATGTTTCTCCGGGATCCAGCTCGCCGGCGCCTGTGATATCATTCCACAGCAGTGAACCGGCACCGGTTCCATCCGGAGCGACCGTTGCGGAAACAAAGGCGAACTGCGCCGCACTGAACTGGTTTTCCAGCGGCAGCACGGGAACTGCGGTATTGCCCGTATTCTCAACCACCACGCGGAAGATCACATTGCCGCCGATCCCCACCGGCCCACTCGCCGGGCTGAGCAATGACACATCAATGTCGAGCGACGATTGGGTGATGGAAAGCGGAATGAAGCTTCCGTCGCTCGCCCCGCCGGTATCGGAGGCGCTTGCCGAGTTCGTCACCGACGCAGAGAGGCCGATGGCGGTAAAATCAATCTCCATCACCAGACTCTGCCCGGGCGTCAAATCGCCGAGGTTGAGCCAAGACAGTACTCCATTGGTCACGGAATCCGGGGTCAGAGTGGATGCAATATAGTCAAGGTTGGCAACCGGATATGTGTCGTCGAGCGAAATGCCGGTGAGCACGGTGCTGCCGGTGTTGATCACGCGGACGGCATAGCGAACAACATCGCCCAATGCGGCCGACCCGTTGGTCGGCGATACGAGCGACATATCAACCGTCAGTCCCGGAACTCCCGGTGGTGGCAGGATGGTGCCCGTCACCGAGGCTTGGTCGTCGGCATCATCGGGATCGGCATAGGTGGCTTTGATTACTGAACCCTGTGCCGCATTGAGGGTCCCGTCGCCGGTCGCTCCCCCTAAAGTGGAGGAGACAATCGAGCCGGTAAACACGCCGGTATCCGGACCGGTCTCGGTAAGAGTAATCGTTTCAAGATCGCTACCGCTTTGAATCTGAACAGTGAGTGTTTCCACCACACCCGAATCCCGATTCTCGTCGGCATCAATCACACGCAGGAAGATGGTTCCATCGGCCGGGAAGGAATTGATTACGGAACCATTGTCCCCGTCCGTCAGCGCGATGCTGCCCGGTGTTCCCAGATCCTGGAAGATGAGCGAAATGCCCGCGGCCGCCGTGGCGGTGATGCCTTCCGTTCCCTCATGGGCAACCGCCGAGAGGCTGAAGCTGCCCGGCACGGTACCGGTCTGCCATGCATATTCATACAGCTTGGACGAGCTGCCCGTTATGACCACATCCGCGTCGTCCAGGGCCGCAACGACATCGTTCGAGGTGGAAGGTCCATCGATGGTTAAATCAAGGCCGGTAATATCGTAGGCGCCGAACGGATCGCTGACGGCCGTGCGCACATACAGCTGCGCTCCGGCCGCGGCGGAAGCCACCACACTGCCGTTTGGATACGGTGCATCGTACACCGACAGGCTGTCAATGCCGATGACCGTGGTCGTGGGCAATGCAATTTGGGATGGCTTTGCGGTGCTGTCGTATTCAACCCGGAAAGACACGCCCGGCTCGTTGTTTTGAACAGTAAGCTCCAGCGCATCGGCGGAAGGAATGGAAACGTTGCCTGCCAGCACGCCGTTCCAAACGATCGTGCCCGTTCCGCTGTTATACGATCCACTGGTCAAATCAAGAATAGTCGTTGCACCGTGCGTCAGCGTTGCTGCTACATCCGGTGCAGCCGGCATGGAACCGCTGGTGACATTCAGATAATTGGTGATGGAAACAACCGAACCCGCCGGCATGGAGAACGGCTTGCTGAACGCAGGCGTCTGCGTGAAGACGGTCGTGCCGCCGGCAACCGAGGGAGCAGGACGCAGGGAAACGGCAATGGTCGCCCAGGCATCCAAGCCGACGGTCCAGGTTTGGGTAACCGAAGCCGCGCCCGGCTTGGTGGAGGCCACGCTGCGGACGCCGTCGGAGGTCGTTTCGGTATTGCCGTTCCAAAGTTCGGTCTGACCGCCGGCCGAGGTGGCGGTGCGGCCGTCATCGAGCCCCATGGTTGCAAATACGAGTTCATCGGCCGCTGACGGGATTGTGACACTCGCACTGGTCGAAGTGCCGATGGTGCTGTTGGTGGCGCTGAACGGTGCAGACGGATCGACCCCGCTGAACGAGGCCACCCCCACAAAGAAGGAGTCGTCGTTAGCTGCGTTGCCCACACCGCTGAGATTAACCTGTACTGTTCCCGCAACACTCGGGGGATTTACGAGCTGCCAAAGTTCTATTGCGGCTTCCTGGGCGGAAAGCTGCCGCCTTACGCGGGTCAGCGCCTGGCCGCCATAGGTGACGCTTGTTGCCTCGATCAGCACAGTGCCGGAATTGTTATCGTCTTCATACGCCACCGTAACCAGCATCAGGCGGTTGGCTTCCGAACCGGTCGTATGATTGACGGAAAGCGTGCTCTGCGGTGCAACGGCGGAACCTGTCGAGGCCGGGTCCGTAACAAACGAGGCTGTGTAGGGCGGAATCAGGATCGCGGTCTGTGCGGTGGATGCGTCGCCCTCCGCCACCGGATCGATGCGGTCGAGGTTTCCGGTATCGCTCAGATAAAGCATCTTGTTCAGGGAAGGCACCTGAATAATGACCCCTGCCGTGCATAAATCGCCGAAGAGCGCATCGGTGTAGGCGGCCGACAAGGTGTCGCCGGGTGCGATGCTCAGGGTGCCGTCCTGTTCCAGCAGGCCGGTCGTGACCGAAGTAGGCAGAGCGGTGGTGTTGCGGAAACTGCCGGAACTGGCGCTGGTTTCAATCAGCGTGATTGTTTCGCTGTCGCCGGTGTTCGCGTTCTGCACCGTCACCGAAACCGATTCAATGGCGGCCGAATCAAAATTGGCATCCAGATCGTCCAGGCTGAGATAGACGCCGGAGCCGGCGGCATAGAAGCCCACGTGCGTTCCGCCTGAATCGGTGAAGTCCATGGTGCATTGCGTCGTGGTGCCGCCGGGCGGCGGTAGGGTAACGCTTCCGGCCGACAGACTGTAGCCTGCCGCCTCGACAATATTGGTGATGGCCCCGGGAGCGATGGTGGTAACCTGGAAAGAGAACCGGCTGGAGCCGCCGCGCAGGATAACGGGAATCGTGTAGCCCGTCTCATCCAGCGGGAACGCGGAGCCCGTCGTATTGTCGGGTATGGGGTTGCCGTTCAAGAGTGTGCTGTCGGCCACATAGCTGATCAGGTTGGTCGGCAGCTCGTCGAGCACGACCGTGTTGCCCAGCGGAAGCAGGCCCCGGTTGTCCACATCCACGGTATATTCGATGACATCGCCGATGCCGAGGCCCGGCGCGCCATTGTCCTGGAAGATCGCCGAGGTCTTGCGGATCGTTGGCGTCGGGAACGGCAGTACGGTGGTGCCGAAGTCGAAATAGGGATTTCCGGGCCGAGCCACGGCCGGGTCTTCGCCCCATGCGGCGGTGATCGATGTGCCGTCCACCGTGTAGAGCCGCATCGCGGTCTGGTCGCCGTCGGGATCATACACCAGCAACGATTCGAGTTGGCCGACATCATAATCGACGTCATAGCGATCGCCGTTGGGATCGGTCAGCGGACCGCTGCGGTCGCCGTTGAAATCAATGTACAAACGCGTTGCCGAAACCGCCGTCACCCAGACAGGGCTGCCGTTTACGGAACCATCGCTGCTGCCGGGGCCCCACCCGACCACGGCCTCCGAAGTGAGCCCTTCAGTGGGCAGCAGGGTAAAACCCCAATCGTAGGCATTCTCGCCGTTTTTGCGCGCGCCCGCTTTGGCCACGGCAAAGAACGGCGCGTTGCTGACACTGGTAAACCTCGCGCCGGAACTCTGCGGCATCTGGAACGGGGTCACTGCGCCGTTCGGAACACTGAAACTGCCGGAGCCCGCACGGGTGGTGTAGTTGATGATGATGTCGCCCGGGCCCGGATTGTAAAAATAGTTGATGGTGGGATTGCCGTCGGCCGACGTGCCGACCGGCGTGTAATAGCTGTCGCCCCACTGCTCGACCGGCACCAGCGTGAACCAGTCAGTCGCATAGCGTCCGCCGGTGTTGCCGATCACCAGCTGCACCTGCACCGGCTTGGTGCTGTCCACCGTGCCGCCTACTTTGACGCCGCCGTTGACCAGGTGCGACTCCCCGCGCCCGAGCACCTTGACGAAGGGCGATACCGCCCCCGAACCGTCGGGATCAATGGTCACGGAGGTATTGTCTTCCGTGGCCATGACCATCAGGCCCACATACCGGAAGTATGGAACATTCGCATCTTCGCCGACCGGGCTGATGTAGCTTGTTCCATGGTCGATGGTGGCGCTCACTTCGACCGCGCCGGCCAACACCGGCCCGGGGCTGGTGGCCCATGCGGCGTGTGAAACCACGAGCGCCTTGGTCGCCGCCATGCGGTCGCGTCCATCAAACAACAGAACCGACGGATTGCGCGGCAAAGGAACCAGATTGCGCAGCGAAAGCACCGTGCCGGCGGGCAGACCGACCGGATCGTTGGCGAACCCCGGCGCAATGCCGTTGCCGTTGTTGCCGTCGCCCCAGATCTGCGTGGAGCTCTGCAGCGGATTGGCCAGATTGATTTCATAGCCGTCTTCCCATTGGTCGTAATGAATCAGCGTGCCCTCGCCCGTCGCCACGACGGAAAAGACCGAATCCAACGTGGATCCAACCCGCGACGTCAGGGCCGAAAAGGTTTGGCGAACCTGCGCTTCGGGCATGGGCAGATAGAAATCATGAACCAGAACCGCAGCTGAAACCTCGGTCAAACAGGCTGCGGCCATCAGAACAGCAGATATGCCGAGTCGCTTTTTTTTACTGAAATAATGATGAAGTACCCGGCAGATACCCGCAAAACTTCGCTTCGTCTCAGATGTATTAGCTCTTTTCACGTTCGATTCCTTCCCTTACAGATCTTCAACCTATCCGCAAATCCGACCCATGTGCTCCTGCACTCCCGCAAGCGTGGCGTTCTAACAAAACATCACGCACATTTGGGAATACGTTAAGGAGGTCCGGGTCTGGACGGAGAATTTTTAAGAAGTTATGACTAATTCTGATATACATTATTATGAGGAACCATAATTTCGGATCACCAAATCATGATATGTTCATCGACGCAAGCAGAGTTGGACATTATTCGGGATCCTTTGCAGCCGCTGAAACATTCCATCACGGAGTACAAATCCGCAGGCCGGAGGCTCTAACCCGCTCCAGGGCACCAATTCCTCGCCCGCTCCGCAAGCTGCTCAATGTCGCCTGCTCCGATGATCAGCAGCAGGTCGCCCTCGCGCAACTCACCCTGTATATCCTTCCATGCATCTTCCATGGAATGGAACAGATGTAAGCGATTGTTCCAGCCATCCGGAAATTTTGCGACCAGATCATCGGCGGTTCCACCTTCGATTTTCTGCTCCGAAGCGGCATAGACCGGTAGAAGCCAGAGCCGGTCCAACCCTTGAAAGCTCGCTGGGAAATCGCCGCCCAATGCACGTGTCCGGGTGTAACGGTGCGGTTGGAAAATACCAAGCAACCGCCGTGGTTCCAGCTCCCGGGCGGTCTGGATCAGTGCGGCGATTTCGGTCGGATGGTGCGCATAGTCGGAGATGATTCGAATACCGTTGTTATCGAAAACGGTTTCGAAGCGGCGGCGCAGCGGTTTCATTTTTTCGAACGCACTGAAAATTTCCTTTTCCGGCTTCCATATTCGGGCAACGGCCAGCGCAGCCGCGGCGTTCCATTGGTTGTGCTTCCCTAAAAAGGGTATGGGCAAACGCGAACTTGAAATGTTGTAAGCGATGCATTTCGGGTTTCCGGAGCAGAGTTTGACGGCGATGGAATCCTCGGCGCAGTAAAAGACCGTTTTCCGGGTGTTCTCAATAAGTTTTTCGAAACAACCGATGAAGGCTTCGGCGGAAGCGTGATGTTCCATGTGGTCGTAATCAATATTGGTTATGATGGCATAATCCGGGGTGTACCCGGCGATGGTTCCATCGGACTCATCGGCTTCCACCACCATGACATCGCCCTCACGCGCAACGCCCTCCACCCCGACGATTTCGCCGCCCACGTAGTATCCGCAATCGAGGATCTGGGCAATCATTGCGGTCGTAGTGGTTTTGCCATGCGTTCCGCTTACGGCGATGCAGATACGGTCACGCATCAGAGCAGGCAGCACCTCGCCTCGGCGGGAAACAGGTATGCCCTGCTCCGCGGCCTTGCGAACTTCCGGATGGGAATCGGGCACCGCCGTAGAGCGTACCAACCATTCGACGGAGCTGGAAATATGCGCTTCCTCATGCGTGCAGGAAATTTCGATGCCATTGCGCGCCAGCCATTGCGTCTGGCGGTTTAGCTGAAGATCGCAGCCCGACACGGTAAACCCGCGCTCCTTCAGCAGCCAGGCCACACCGGCCATGCCGATCCCGCCGATGCCGACCAGATGCACGCAGCCGCGTTGGGCGATCAGGCGTTCGGCTTGGGCAACCGGATCCACCGCTAGGCTCCAGCCACTCTTTCAAGCAGATCGGCCAGCCGACTGGTGGCATCGGTTTGTGCCTGTTTTTTCATGGCGACGGACATGGCCTTGAGGCGAGCCGGCTTCTGCGATACATTGAGCAGATAGTCGCGCAGCCAGGTGTCGGTAAGATCTTCCTGCGCGACGACATCGGCCGCACCGGAATCCTGAAGCACACGCGCGTTGCTCATTTGATGATTGCGCACAGCATGGGGATAAGGAACCAGCAGAGCCGGGATGCCGAAAGCCGCGAGCTCGGCGCAGGTGGCCGCACCCGAGCGGCAGATGGCGAGATCAGCGGCCAGATACTTTTCCTCCATGTCTTGAACAAAGTGGTGCACGCGCGCATTTGCCCCGAGTTTCGCATAAACAGCCTCGAGCGCCACCTTGTCCTGAAGGCCGGCGATATGCTCCACCCGCAGACGCAGTCCTTTCGCAGCGGCCGCTGCAATGGCATTCGGAACGGTTTCATTGAGTATCTGTGCCCCCCGGCTACCGCCCATAACCAGAATGCGCAGCTCATCCTCCGCCGACCGCTCCGGACGCGGCTTGCCACTGGCAATCTCCAGCTCCTTCCGCAACGGCATTCCGGTGGTAACGATGTTTCCGTGCTTCAGATAGAAACTTGTTTTTTCAAAACTGACCGCAATCGTATCGGCTTTGCGCGCCAGAAGGGATACCGCACGGCCTGGAACCAGATTGGCTTCGTGCAGCACATAGGGAATGCCGAATTTCGCTGCGGCCCGGACCGGCCCGAAGGATGCATAACTCCCCATGGCCAGCATGGCATTTGGTGCCTGCTCCAGCATCAGTTTTACAGAAAGCTTGTACGCTTTACGAAGCTTGGCGATGGTCTGTAGACTGCGCAGCGAAAAACCAAACTGGAACCCTTCGGAGGGAATGGTCAGAATTTCACCCTGCCAAGCTTTGACAGCATCGTGCTCCACATCCTTTCCCGCCAGCCACAGCGTCACCTGATGCCCGCGTTCGGCCAATGCGCCGGCCGTGGCAAGTCCCGGGAAAATATGCCCTCCGGTTCCGCCGCATGCGACGCCAAATTTCAGAACCCTACCCATGCAAAACCCATCCTTGAAAATTGAGTGCGGTTTCTAGCACAGGGCCTATGAATTGACACGCTAATTTGTTGATGAAACCACCCTGGCGCTAAAGGAGTCCGCGGTGGCGGATAAAGAGCAGCACAATGGACCAGGAACCGATCGCCACCTTGATGGCAATCAGAACATTCAAGAGGGGAATCGTGATCGCACTGGCCGGAGAGCGCTCCATGTACAGATCGGGCAGCAGCAGAAAACCGACCCCGATCAGCAGGACAAGCAAGACGATCGATTCTTCGATGGTGGCAACGTGCCACCGCTTGTAGGAGGCGTACAAGGTATGGACGTTACCGGTCAGCGCCACGAGCCCGATGGCCGTCCCGCCCGCCACGCCGGCGGCAAATCCACCCCCGGGCGCAAGATGACCGCGAATGGCCAGCTCTAGAAAGATCAGCGCCGAAACCATCGAGCCAATACGCGCAAGAATGACCAGGGTCGCATCGCGCAAAACATAGACGGTCTTTTCGGCTTTGTGCATGGAAAAGGCGTACTGCACACCCAAAACCGCGAGCGTGAACACAAAGACCTCGAAGGCGGTGTCGTAAAGGCGGTTGCGCAGAAGAATGCCGGCCACACTGTTGGGGACATGCGCTTCGATCGCTATGCGTTCGGCAATTCCGGCCTGCATGGCCGTACCCGTTTTGGGAAGGACCGCGAGACGGAGAAAAACCAGTGAAATAATGATGACATATATCCAGCGCATCAGCGTGCTCCCGCTTTTTCGCGAAGGTTCAACCGGGCAACCGGATCGCCCCCACCCAACAGATGCTTCATCTTCGTTTCGTGCCAGCGGCTATGTTCGGCCAGCAGGGTGACGTATTGATCCACCGGAAACTCCGCCGGCAGCAACCGGCCCAGCCGTGGCGCCCATTGCGGTTTGGCGCAAACGGCATCCACGCGGCCCTCTTTGAGCGCGGCCACCAGCTCCTTTTCATTCGGGAACGGCACCCACCGCAGATACAGCCGCTGCACATGGCAGAATGTGCGCACCGGACAGTCATACGGCGGCCGGTCATGGCCGTCTAATACACCGATGCGCATGGCCAGCGAGGAGCGCACCGCGATGGCAAAGAGCATGACGGTCAGCAGCGTGCCCACCAAGGCTTCGGTCAGCGCCACATCGGGCGCGCCCATCGCCGCGTAGAACAACACGGCGATCACGCCCATGATTCCTCGTGATATCAAAGCCGCGAAGGGCCGCGTCTGCACCACGGTAAACAGAGCCGTCAGGGGCAGCAGCGCCACGATCAATATATCCAGCCAGCTACTCATTCCTGCACAACCTTCCTGTGGTCCCTGCCTAAACGCGCCAGCACGATGGAAAACGCCGTCCCCCAAAACGCAACCGCTCCCATTGCCAGCAGAACATGCGGCCAGTTCCCGAATGAACGCAGGAGCGCACCCGCGAGAATAAAAAGCGTTCCGATTGTGTCGGCAATCCCCATCGCATGGATCTTCCATAGATAGCTTCGTTTTCCGGCCAGATGCAACGATCCCCAAAACCAAAGGAATACGCCGATGCCCACAAAGACGCTGGATAGAATCAATCGCATTCGCCCTCCATCGCCTTGATGAGATTGGCCAGCAGCATCAGTCCGGAATTACCGACACTCAGCACCACCACCGCAACCAGACCGATCATATAGTCATGACTCTGCCGCGAGAGTATGATCAGGACGACGGCCGCGCGCGTCGAGATGCTGGTGTAGCAGAGCATCCGCTCCCATATATCCTTGCTGCAAAACGAATGGACAACGGGCAGGAGAAGCGAAAACAGCATCAGACCCAACAGTATGGTCATGGGTTCTCCTTTCGTTCCAGAGAATGCAGTTGCACCTGCCCGTCCTCTTCCTCACTGACAACCAAAGACCGGGGAGTGAAGGTGATGATGAAGGTCTGGCAGAAAACCGCCCATGGATTTCCCGGATCGCTGATCCGGCGTGACACAATCCGTTCATAGCGGTGCGGCACGATGACGATCAGGAACGATTCCCAGACCGCCAAGGGCAAACGAATCAACGCTGCTCCGATTAGGTAGACGAGTTGCCACGCCGAAAAGCGATGCCGATGCAGCATCGAGACCAGCAGTGAACCGGCCAGACCCACTGCGGCGTTCGGCCATGAAAAATCGGCGGTGAAAAGCATCCATATACCAAATGCAAGCAGGACAGGACCGGTCATGGCAGGTAGATCCCCAGAATCAACAGCGCCAGAGCCACGCAGGTCATGCCGACCACATGCTCGAGTTTTTCCCACGCGCCCGGCAGCGGAATCGTTGCCAGACGCCCGAGGAGAGCTTTATGCAAAAGCAGGCCCGCGACGAGAATCGCCGCGGATTTCATCCACCCCGCAGCCTCATATGGTCCGGCAAAAACACCGATGGCCAGCAGGGCCGCGCAAAGCATCGACGGCCCCTGCCATGCCGGAGACTCCTTCCACGATCCGCGGCGTTGCGGCATCAGGATAACCGGTGCCATAATTGTTGCTGTTCCGATCGAAGCGAGTGCAACACTCCATCCCAGCCATCCATCGAGCATATACCCGACCTGATATTTTGCCGAAAATCCAACCAGTAAAGGGCAGCCGGCAATCGACAGGGCCGCCAGAACCATGGGCCACGCCATCGGCCAGACCACGCCTTTTTCCCGCAGGCGCAGCAGGTCACGATCCGGCAGATTCCCCGCACAGAGAAACAGGGCGGCCTTGGCCACACCATGCGCGAAGGCATAGATGGGGCCTGCCACCGGCACAATAAGCACGAATCCGACCTGGGAAATGGTTGAACACGCCAGAAGGCGCTTAAGATCGCGCTGGAAAAAGGCCAGCCCCAGCCCGGTGAAAACGCCCCCTAATCCCGCCACACGGATGATGGTCTCCACGTCGGGCGAGCAACCCTCCAGACGGATAAGCGGTAATAAACCAATGTTGACCACCACCCCGGAAAGAAGGGCGGAAACGGCGGCATCCGCTTCAGCATGGGCCTGAGGCAGCCAAAGACCGGGAAGAAACACCCCGCCCTTGACCAGCAATCCAATGATAATCAGCGCCCTTGCCGTGGGAGGCGCCTGAACGACGCCAGCAAAAGAAAAGTCGCCGGACGCTTCGTACACCAGCAGGGTGCCCAGCAAAAAAAATAACATGCCCACATTACTGAGAAAGATATAGCGCAGGGCGTTCCAGAGGTGCCGTGTCGACATGCCCTGCCCGATCAGCAGGAAGGCGGTGATGGTGGTCAGTTCGATTACGACATAAAGGTTGAACAGATCCTGGCTCACGAAACAGGCATTGACACACCCGTGCAACAGGGCCAGCAGGATGAAGAAATAATGGTGACGGCCCCGGTAGCGTTCATGCCAGGAGACGGCCCCGGAAACCAGCGCATTGAGCAGGATAAACCAAGCGGCGGCCTGATCAAGCCGCAGCGAAATGCCAAAGCTGCCGACCAGTTCAAGCGACAGCACCCGGCCGCTCGTCAGGACGAACAGGCTGACCCCCATGGATACCAGATAGGTCAGGACGGGTATCGTACGCAAACCGCGCTGCAGCAGCAGACAGCAAAGCCCCGCCAGCAGCGGTCCGAACACCACCAACAGAATCACCCGTCCTCCTTCCATCGCTCTTCGATTTCATCCACATTCAGCGTGGGGAACCGTTTGGCAATGTACATGGCGGCAACCAAAACCAGCGCCACGATGGAGAAGCCGATAACGATCGCCGTGAGGATTACCCCCTGCAGCACCGGATCCGCATAGGCGCCTTCCGCCCCATCGGCCACCGTGGGAGTCAGCCTTCCGTGATGCGCGGCGTAGAATACAAACAGGCTGACAATCCCCGTGCCCATCACATCCATGGAGAGAATCCGCAACAGCAGATTTTTCTTGAAAAGCAATCCCATCAGCCCAACCAGTATCGTTGCGAGGATGAGCGCTTTCAGTATTTGATCAAGCATCATGGTTCTGGATGGCCCCAAAAATACGTCACTACCGAAGCATTGAATATGAAACATTTCGGTTTCGGCACGTCAATTGAAAATAAGACTGCAAGAAGGCATAACGGATAAGCGTTCAAACGTTGTTGATGAAACCTCCATGATGTCTATAATTCAGTCCAGTTATCTTGGAGTGATTGCACATGGAAGAACTAGACCCTATCAAGCTGAAAGCCGAGCTCGACCAGTTCAAGAAGGAAAAGGAAAAGATCCGACAGCTCATGGGGCAGATCGGCGGGAAGCATGCGGAACGGAACGACCGCCGCATCAACATGTTCTTCATCAGCGCCATCTCGTTAATTGCCCTGAACGACATGTTGCATCACTTAGGAGGCTTTGATACGCCGATCCCTTCGTTGTTCTCCCTGGAAATCGCAGTACTGCTGGTTTCAGTAAAAATCATCTGGATGATGCATAAGTCCACCAAGGTGGAGCATTTTCAGTTTTGGATACTGAACTCCATTGAGTTCCGACTGAATGATGTGGCGAAACAGCTGCGCAATCTGGAAAAAACCGTCACGAAATTCCATACTGACGAAGATCTGGAGCAAACCATTGTTCCGGCAATCAACGAAATGGAATTACCTGATCAAGAGAAGAAACCTCCAGAATAAGCATCAGCAACCGATCGACTCCGAGTGCCACTCCGCCAGAAGGCGGCATATTTTCCAGCGATTGGATAAACCGTTCATCTATCGGATATACCGCTTTACCCATCGATCGGCGCTGTTCGGCACATGCTTCAAAACGGCGGTGCTGCTCGACTGGATCGGTCAGCTCGGAATAGGCATTCGCAAGCTCGATGCCATCGACATACAACTCCCACCGCTCTGCAACCTGCGGGTTGCCGGGTTTGCGGCGGGATAGCGCCGCGGCCTCGACCGGATAATCTATCAGCACCACGGGGCCCCTCAGCTGCCGGATCGCGGGTTCAACCTTTTCGACGAGATCGAGGTCAAAGCGGTCGGCATCATACTGCCCGACAGGTTCCCACCCGGCAAATTCGACAAAGGTATCTGACACGGTTTTAACCGTCCAGTTTTCGGAACATTGCGGCCAGACGTGACCGATGAGTGCCTTCGTGTCCTCGAGCACATCCATATAGTCGGCATGGGTCCGATACCACTCGAGCATGGTGTATTCAGGATGGTGCAGCGGTCCGCGCTCGCCTTGCCTAAAGCATTTGCCCACCTCGAAAATCCTGTCGTGTCCAGCGGCCAGCAGCTGCTTGTGATACATTTCGGGCGATGTGCGCAGAAAATGAGTGCCGGCGGGTTCTGCATCGATATGCAACTCCATGCAGGGCGCTTCAATCCGGATCGGAGTCTCTACTTCTGTAAATCCCCGCACATGAAAAAATGCCCTGATACTTCGCATCAGGACGTCCCGGGCAGCTATGTGCTCGCCGAACATTACCCTTTTGAGACGCGATCGGCGTAGGTTCCCGTCCGGGTATCAATGCGGACGGTATCGCCCTCGTTTATGAAGATCGGCACGTTGATTTCATAGCCGTTTTCAAGCTTGGCCGGTTTCATAACATTGGTTGCGGTGTCGCCGCGTGCGCCGGGTTCAGTTTCAGAAATCGTCATTTCGACAAAATTGGGCAAGGTAATATCAAGTGCGCGGTCGTTGTGAAACAGAATTTCGACCTGCATGTCGTCCACGATGAAATACTTCAGGTCCCCGAGCAGATCCTCTCCGAGGTGGGCTTCCTCGAAGGTTTCATTGTCCGAAAAGACATAGTCGTCGCCGTCGATGTAGGAGTAGGTAAAATCACGCGACAGGAGCGCACAACGGTTGATCTTGTCCGCGGAACGATAGGTTTTATCGAACGTATTCCCGGTGATCAGGTTTTTGATTTTACAGCGATAGAGCGACTGCCCCTTGCCGGGTTTGGAAAACTCGAAATTGGTAATCATGCAGGGATCGCCGTCGATCTCGATTTTCAATCCCTTTTTTAAATCTGATGCATTGTACATAAATGGATTCCCCTATATGAAAACTCTGAAAAGCCACGCATTGTGCAGAAACCGGCGGTATACGCCAAGTGGTTTTTTGAACATGATCCATGATCATTTGTCAGAAAAAACATAGAAATATATGGAGATCATGGATAAAATCTCTTATTTTTCAGAGCACATGGAAATTTATCGGGTTCGTATTGTACGTTCTAATCAGCACAAAGGAGAAATACATCGATGAAAACAAAACTTGCCATCTTGCCGGTCTTCGCACTCAGCATTGCCCTGACCTTCAATAATCTTGCCGCTGAAAGTAAAAATCAGCCGAACGGAAGCGCCGTTAAGAAAGCTCTTAAAGATGCAGGCGCTGAACACGACCCCGAAGACATGAAGCTCAGCAAGGTTGGCCCGGTCGAGGTTGGTGAAACCTATTATCATGTCTGGTGCGGAACGACAGATGATAACTTCAGAGTGCTGGTTTTTGATAACAAGCCCAGTTATCTAGGATACTATGTAAGTGCGTTTGAGCCTGTTGATTATGAAGCCGGAGCAGTCCTGCTGGACTCGGGGGAAAGCGATGAGGAGGGAAATACCAGCTTCTTTTATCTGCGGATCGGGGACGGTGGCCCCGCCGAAAAGGTGAGTATTGACGGCATCCCGAGTCCTTTCGTGAAGAATGAAAAAGCGGAACTCGAGAAAAAAACCGCCGCTGAATCCAATT
>JBFHPA010000037.1:0-16389 GCA_041592955.1 Pontiella sp. | reverse complement strand
CCCTTACTCTGGCCAAGGTGGCGGGGGTGCGGGAACTGGTCGCCTGTTCGCCGGCCGATACCGAGGGTAACCTGAATCCGTACATCATCTATGCGCTGGATCTGGCTGGTGCGACTGAAATCTATAAGATCGGCGGTGTGCATGCCATCGGTGCGATGGCCTATGGGACGAAATCGGTTGCGAAGGTTCGGAAAATCGTCGGACCCGGCGGTCCATATGTAACGGCGGCCAAGCGGCAGGTGTATGGCGATGTCGCGCTCGATATGGTGGCGGGTCCCAGCGAAATTGCTGTTCTGTGCGACACCTCCGCCAATCCGGCGCACGTTGCCGCGGATCTACTCTCGCAGGCCGAGCATGGCACCGGATCGGAAAAGGCGCTGCTGGTGACGACTTCGCAGAAGCAGGCCGAAGCGGTGCGCGATGCTGTGCTCGAACAAGTCAAGACGCTCTCGCACTCGGAGCCGATCCACGAAGTCCTCAGCCGGGGCATGCTGCTGGTCGTCGTTGGCAATCTGGCGGACGGCATGAAGCTGTGTAACCTCTTTGCTCCCGAACACATGGAGCTGATCGTTCAGCATCCTGAAAAGTGGATCGATAAGGTGGAGAATGCCGGGGCGTTGTTTATCGGTGAGTGGACACCGGAATCGGTGGGCGACTTTGCCGCCGGACCCAGCCATGTGCTGCCGACAGGCGGAACGGCGGCCTATTTTTCCGGTCTGACAGTGGAGGATTTCCGCCGTCGCGTGAGCCTGATCCAGTTCACAAAAGAAGATCTTGAGGATGTCCTGCCGGTGGTTGAGGCTTTCGGCCGCGTCGAAACTCTTGATGGACATGCCCGTTCCGCAACGATTCGGTTTGAGGACGATAAGGCAGACACGTAGTGAGACTGGTGGAGAACGACAGCAGCGAAGCGGCAATAATTTTGTGGCAGAATGATTTTCTGTTAGGTGGCAGGGATTACGCGATACGCATTACGCAGTAGGAATAATATGAGTGATTTAATCAGACAGTCGGTTCAGGCGATGACGGGATATGTTCCCGGAGAGCAGCCCGCTGATGCCGACATCATCAAACTGAACACAAACGAAAATCCATACCTGCCTTCCCCGGATGTGCAGGATATTCTGTCGATGGTCGATATCGCGGCGCTGTCGCGTTACCCGGATCCGGGATGCATCGAACTGCGCAAGGCGATTGCCGAGCTGCACGGCTGCACCGTTGAAAACGTTTTCGCGGGGAACGGTTCCGACGAGGTTCTGGCGCTGAGTATACGGGCGTTTGTTGAGCGTGATGGATCGGTGGGTTATTTTGATCCGTCCTACTCGCTTTATCCCGTGCTGGCCAATATTGAAGATGTCGAAAAACGACCGGTCGAGCTGGATGCCCGCTTTGGATGGAAAATGCCGAAGGGCTATTCCGCATCGCTCTTTTTTCTGGCGCATCCGAACGCGCCTACCAGCCTGGTTTACGCGAAAGAAAATATTAAGGCATTCGTGAACGACTTCGACGGAGTGGTGCTGATCGATGAGGCGTACGCCGATTTCGCGAAGGACAACTGCATGGATCTGGCCCTGCAGTGTGAAAACGTGCTGGTGTCCAGAACGCTTTCGAAATCGTATTCCCTGGCGGGTATCCGGTTGGGCTACTGCGTGGGCAATCCCGATTTGATCGGAGCCATGTTTAAGATCAAAGATTCCTACAACGTAAACTATCTGACGCAGGAAATCGCCCGGGTTGCGATTATTGACCAGAATACGATGCGCGCGAATGTGCAGGCGATTGTCGAAACGCGGAAGCTGGTGGCGGACAAGCTGCTGGAACTGGGTTTCGAGGTGTTCGATTCTCAAACCAACTTTCTTTGGATCAAACCGCTGGGTCTTGGCGCGAAAACCCTGTTCGAGGGGCTTCGCAGAAAAGACATTCTCGTCCGGTATTTCGAAAGCGATCCGCGCATCAGGGATTATCTGCGCGTGACGATCGGAACGGCCCCGGAAATGTTCTCCTTTCTGGATGCCGTTGAAGATCTGATCCATGGAAGCGAATAAGCGCCGTTTGCCGGGCATACGCCGGCGCCTCCCATACCACGGGCCGGAATTCCAGTTGCTTGACTCGGTATCGGGTTCGGGCATAATACCGCGCTGATTGGACGGAATGAATTTATGATCAAAGTTTCTGGGGTAACGAAGAAATATCCGGCTCGCTTGGCGGTCGACAATGTTTCGTTCGAAGTCGACCGCGGTGAGATCGTCGGCTTTCTTGGCCCCAACGGGGCCGGAAAAACGACCACGATGCGGATGCTGACCGGGTACCTTCCGATGAATTCCGGATCCATTGAGGTGGCCGGATTCGATGTGGTGAATCAAGCGCGGGAAGTGCGCCGCCGGATTGGCTATCTTCCCGAAAACTGCCCGCTCTATCCTGAAATGCGCGTTGACGAATATCTCCGTTTCCGCGCCGAGCTCAAAGGGGTTAAGGCGACGGCGCGCAAGGCCAAGATCAATGAGGTCAAGGAACAGTGCGGGTTGACGGAGGTGGGCAGGCGCATCATCGGGCAGCTTTCCAAGGGCTACCGGCAGCGTGTGGGTCTGGCTGACAGTCTGGTGCATGATCCGGATCTGCTGGTGCTGGACGAACCTACGGTCGGACTGGACCCATTCCAGATCCGGCAGGTGCGGCAGCTCATCAAGCAATTGGCGCAACGCCATACCATTCTCTTGTCGACCCACATTCTTCAGGAAGTGGAGGCGATTTGCGAACGCATCCTGATCATCAACGAAGGTCGGATTGTCGCATCCGATACGGAGGCAAACCTGCACCGTAAGCTACATGCCTGTTCGATCATCGCAATGGAAGTCATGGCGGAAAGAATGGCTGTGCTGGAAAATATCGACGGGATCGGCGGCATGGATGTTCGTAACATCAATGAACTGGACGATGGCTGGCTTTGGGTCGAGGTCGAAGCCGACTCGCCTGACATGCGGGTGGAGCTATTTAATCTGGCTGTTGCCGAAGGATGGGCGTTGCGGGAGCTGACGGAACGTCAGCATTCTCTCGAAGACACATTCGTACAGATTACGCAGAATCAGGATGGGGCCCAATGAGTGTATTCTTCAGTCTGCTGAAAAGGGAGTTGTACAGTTGTTTCTGCTCGCCGGTTGCCTACGTGGTCATGTTTTTTTTCTGGGCGCTGACGGGGGGCAACTTTCTCTGGCTTCTCGGGCAGCTCGCTCATGGCGAGTCGCTGACGATCGCATCACAATTAATGTTCAGCGGGCCGCTTTTGACGTTTGCACTCCCTGTGGTGATTCCCTTGATTACGATGCGTCTGTTTGCCGAAGAGCGAAAACTGGGCACTCTCGAAGCGCTGCTGACGACATCGGTCCGCGTTCCGGAGCTGGTCCTGGCCAAGTTTATCGGGGCACTGCTGTTCTATATCGCACTTTGGCTGCCCGTGTTCGTATATGTGTATATCCAGCACACCCTTTGTCCTGAAAGTGTCTCCGGTTTTCCGGACGGCGGAGCTCTTCGCGCCGGGGCCGTGGGTGTTGTCCTGGTCGGCGGATTGTACATTGCCGTCGGGTTGTTTATGTCGAGTCTGACGTCCAGTCAGATAATCGCCGCCATCGGCGGGTTCGCCCTGCTTTTCGGGTCGACCCTGAGTCTGGCCCTGCTGGCCTATTCGGCGCAGAGCCATGGGCTGCGGGCGGCGGGCCAGTATTATTCATCCTTTGCTCACATGATGGATTTTTCGCGTGGCGTGCTGGATAGTCGCAGCATCGTCATGTATTTGACCTATGCCGCGTGGTTTCTCTTTGCATCGGTGCGAGTGGTTGAGGGCAAGCGTAGTTAATGTTGCAGGTGCCGGGATCTATTGAATGAAACGAATCGCAGCCAGTTTAAATTCCCTGTTAGCCGTTCTGCTGGCCCTGATTGTGGTGCAGATGATCGGATATATCTCATTGCGCAATCCCCTGCGTGTCAACCTGAGCGGGCGCACGTATTACAATCTATCGGAAAAAACGACCAACCTGCTTGATGAACTGGAGTACGAGGTTCTGGTTACGGTCTTTTTCCAGGAGGAGCACAAGCTCTACCACGATATCGAAAACCTGCTCGAGGAATACCAGTACCACTCGCGCAATATACGGGTGGAATGGGTGGATCCCCTGCGGGATCTGGCCCGGACCGAGCAGCTCGCCAATAAGTACGGCCTCACAGAAGCACAGGTGGTCGTTTTTGAGATCGGGGACAAAAGCAAGGTTGTGCGGCAGGCCGATATTGCGGATCTCGTGATGGAATCCGGAAGAAAGCAGCCGGTGTACCGGGCATTCAAAGGCGAGCAGGCGTTCTCAAGCGCACTGCTTGAGCTGATGCAGGATAAAATTGAGCGGGTCTATTTTCTTGTCGGACACGGCGAACATCGCATTACGGATTTCGATCAGATATCCGGTTATTCCAGAATCGGCACTACGGTGATGCGGGATAATCTGGATGTGAAGGAGCTGATGTTAAGCAAGGAAAAGCAGGTGCCCGAAGACGCCGCCACGCTCGTGATTGCGGGTCCAGAAAAAACAATGACTTCGGCGGAAGTCGAAATGATTGAGAATTATCTGAACCGCAGCGGCCGTGTTCTGGTGCTGATCGACGCCTTCAAGGAGACCGGGCTCGAACCGATGCTGCACAGGTGGGGGGTCGGATTGCGTCAGGATATTGTCGTGGATCCTGAAAACACGCTGCGCGGAAGCGATGTTCATATCCGGCGCTTCAGCGATCACTTGATCAGCTCTCAAATGAGCTCGATCGTGCAGTTTTTCCTGCCGCGTTCCATAGAACCTCTGGCGCATGAGAACGGAAATGCGGGCACGGAAGATCGGCCTTCTGTGGTACCGCTTGCTTTAACCTCCGACCAAAGCTGGTCGGAAACACAGGTGGATGACTCCTCCGCAAAATTCGACGAGAATACGGGCGATAAGCGGGGCCCGTTTTCGCTGGGTGTTGCGATCGAGCGCGGGGCGTCGCAGGAGATGCTGGACGTGCAGATCAGGCCATCAAGAATGGTAGTGTTCGGCGATTCCGATTTCGTCAGCAATGGAAGCCTGGTCGGGGGCAATGCCGATTTATTTATGAATGCGCTGAACTGGTTGCTTGACCGCGAGGAGCTGATGGCCATTTCGCCCAAGCCGATTGAGGAAGTTAAGCTCAGTTTATCGCGGAAGCAGCTCAATACGATGTTTTGGATCAATGTGGTTGGAATTCCGGCCTGCGCAATGGTTCTGGGCTTGCTCGTCTGGATGCGGAGAAGGAAATAGGTACTCCATGAAAGGTCGCACCACTTTAATTCTACTCGCCAGCATTGTGCTGCTCGGCTTGTTTATCTGGATTCAGGAGAGCTGGGTTGCCGGCACGCCAGTGCGGCAGAATCGAAAAATTCGGCTTTTCGATCTCGATGCCGACTCGCTGATGTCGATCGAATTTCGGTTTACGAATACGGTGGTTCATATAGCGCAGGATAACGGAATTTGGATGGCCGGTGTGGCCAAAGGTAACATGGGGCGTGGCGATTTGGAGCTGATCCAGCGCCTGATTTCCGGATTGAATTCTCTGGGGAAGGGTACCGTTATCACACCAAAACATCTGGAAATTCGAGGGTTGGAGTCCGCGGAGTATGGCTTTGAGAGTCCTGCGGTTGAAATCTCAGTGGTCGACATTCAGGGGCGTCGGCGTTGGTTGGTCGGTCGTAAAACCCCGCTGGGAAATATGGTCTACGTGCGACTGGTCGGTGATGAAGACATATATACGATTTCGGATAAGTTGCTCCAATTTATTCCGGCAAACCCGGATGCCATTCGGGATCGTCAGCTGTTTGACAGCGAAATGGCCGGCGTTCGAAGGATTGAAGTTCGAGGGCCGGCCGGGTTTGTACAGCTGCTGAAGGATTCGCACGCCGCCTGGCACGTCCATCAGCCCGTCTCCGCGCTCGCGGATTCGAAGGAAGTCGACGACTTCATTTCTAAACTCTATCGCTTTCGCATTGAGGAATTCATTGCGGACAATGTTTCCGATTTTTCCATCTACGGGTTGCAGGGCGAAGCCCGGCAGATTTCTCTCGCAGGAAGTGATGGCACATCCCGAACATTGATTGTGGGGGATGAAGTTCCGGGGCAGGCCGGTTTTGTTTATGTCCGGCGCGCGGATGACACTTCCGTATTCACGCTGGATAACGAGATCCTACGCTTCCTTAATGTCCCGTCAGAGCGTTTTCTCGATGTTGCGGTGTATGAGCTGCCGGAAAAAGGTGTGTCATCCATTCGGATCAGTCGTGGGACAGAAGAAGTCACCCTCGTCCAATCAGATTCGGCAGAGTGGAGTATCACTCAACCTGTGCAATGGCCCGCCGATGCGAAGGAGGTTTCTGATTTGATCGCTCTTTGGACCAGCGCGGTCATTACGGAATTTAATGTGAGCGGCGCTTCGGCGGAGTCGGAGTGGTTTTTTGAGTTTGCTTCGGCAGGCTCCGGCCTGACCAATACCATCCAAGTGCTGTTTTCAAAGGGAAAAAAAGATGGCCTGCTCATCCGCAGAGGCAGCGACCCGTCGGTTTGCCAGATCAATCTCCCGCAGATACCAAACTCTGTGATCAATCCGCTCAGTTATAAAAACAAGCGAGTATGGGTTTTGGATCAGGCTGATATCAGCAGGGTTGCAATCATTCAAGCCAACGCGCCGCGACAGGTTATCGAGCGGGTGGATGCTTTTAGCTTTGCTCCGGCCGAAACCAATGGAAATGTTCAGGTGGATGTCCAAGCAAGCAATCGTCTTCTCTGGCAGTTGAACAATCTGAAGGCGCAGGAATATATTGCGCATAACCCCCGCGACCTCGAAATCTATGGTCTGGTCAAACCTTCTCTGGAGCTTCAGATCGGGCTCTCAACACCGGGCGAGCTTGGCCGGGTGCTTCTCGTGGGCCATGAGACGGCGGATGGATTCTATTGCATGGTCAAGGGGCGTGATGTTGTGTTCTATCTGGGGCAGCAGCAGGTCGAAGCTTTGTCAGCCAATATCCTGACATCGCAATCGACTTCTTTTCCCAAGGAATAGATGAGTGCAAAGAAGCCAGAACGGCGAATGAATCAGGGTGCCTGCGGCATCTTGAGAATCCTTTTCCGCGTGGCGGGCGTGGTGGTGATTGTTGCGCTTGGTCTTTTTATTTTTCTACGGACCTATGGGCTACCTGATCCCTTATTGCGCGAGGCTGTTCGTCGGGCGAATACAGCGGGAGTTCCGATTGATGTTGATCGGGTTACATTGACCCTGCGCGGTTGGCGGGCGAGCAATTTCCGGTATTACAGCAAGCATCCCGATGACCTGAAGCCTGTCGTATTCGCCGAGCGGTTATATTTAACACACTTGCGGCCCTTCGCGGCGGAATGGAGTCTCGATGCCGAAGCCGCTGTTGTTGAAATCAATCCGCCGGTCGAATGGGGTATTGATGTACCTTCGGACAGCGGTCTGCGGGTGATCAAAAACCTCAAGGTTTCCGTGGAGATCTATTCCGATCGGGTTTCAATATCGCAATGCAGCGCACAATGGATGGGTGCGGGCTTCAATGTGGACGGCTTAATCATTAAGCCGCTAAAACCTTCGCCTCGGATTGCGGACGCTGCGCGCAAGGACCGCGCGGTACCGGCCAAAATTATTGATGCAAGACGCTTCGAGGATTGGGAGCAGCGACTGCGGGCTTTTCTTCTGGATGAAGGGCTCGATGTTCATATTAATTTTATCATTGATACGCGGAAGCTGGCCGACAGTAAAGTAACCTATCGTGTGACCGCAGGGGAGATTGCCTCCGGCAATACCGGTCTTTCGTCCTTCGAAATTGTCGGAGGATATGCATTCCCCCGGATCGATGCGGATCTGTCGATGCTGTTTTATGAAGAGGAGCATCTAAAGGCCTCTGCCGCCTACAACGTCGAAAGCGGGCAGGCAGAAGGCACCATCGACAACACGATCGCTTCGAGGCAGCTCCTGAATTTGCTTCCGCGATCGGTGGCGGATTTTCTGGTCAAGGAGCGGCTTACCTTCGGTAGCACGCCCGGTTTCTCAATTGCTTTCGGTCCTGCTTTAATCGGAGATATTCTCGAAGCGGTGGAGGGAACGTTTGAGGTCGATGAACTGAATTATCGGGGGATGGAAGTCAAGGCGCTGAAGGGACACATTTCGCGCACAGACAGCCTGCTGCAGTTTGAGGGCCTGCATGCCTCCGTGGCGGGGAAGGAGCATCTTGCAGCCTCGATGGGCAGTTGCATGATCGGGGGGCACGTCGAGGGCATGGCGCTGTGGGACATGAGCAATCAGCTTTTTCGGGTCGAAGCCTCCGGCAGCCTTGATCCCTCTCTGCTGTTGGAGCCGCTCGACAGAGTCGGGATCGCCACGAACGTCATCCATCGGTTCAGGTTTCCGGAGCGTCCCCCGAAAATCAGCTTGCAGTTGGGGTCCAGTTTGACTGACTGGAAAACATTTTTTATCAATATAGACACCGTGGCAAATAATGTTTCCATTCATGGAACCCCGTTCGCCTCGGCGAATGTATCGGCAAAGTATGCCAACAAGGTGCTGCAACTCGATCCTTTGGCTGTGACGCAGGAGCCGGGCTTCCTGCGCGGAGCGACCCATATCGATTTCCGTACGCGCACGGCCGGATTTGATGTGAGAGGCAGTCTGAAACCCTACGCGATCGAGGACCTGATCTATCCGCGTTTAGACCTTTTCGGAAATCGGATCAAGGCGGGGGACGAGACCAAGATAACAGCGATTGGAACGCTCGATTGGGCAACCATGAGAAATACCGAGTTCATTGCCGAGGTCACCACGGATCATCTTGAGATTCCACTCGTTCGAATGGATGACTTCAGTGCCACGGTCCTCGGAAAGGGACCCTTCATTTCTGTCGAAAACGCTAAATTCCGGTCGTACGGAGGGGCGGGATCAGGAGATTTTTCCATCCGGCTGGATCCGCTCACCAAGGCCATGCCTTACGAACTCGATATTGACATTAAGCAGGCCGACTTTCTGGCGTTTTTGAAGTACATTACGAAGAATGCAAAAATGAGCGCATCGGGCATGTTGTCTGCATCCGCGCATTGCACAGCGGATATGGCCGGTAACTTTTTTGAGACAGCCAAGGGATCCGGTAACGTGCTGATCAAGGACGGACAACTGGCCGATCTCCCGCTGTTTGGAGGATTCTCGCGGCTAATCCGGAATGTTTTTCCTGCATTCAGTGTTTTTCCCATCACAAGGTTGCAGGGGACTTTTGAACTGAGGGATGGTGCCATTCATTCCGATGATGCCTATTTCGAGGGGGACTTGCTCAGCGCCAAGGGTTGGGGAAAATATTCGAACAAGAATGGCTTCGATGCAAATCTGCAGGTGCAGGCGCTAAACGACAGCGCTCTATCAAAAGTGGTGCGGGTCATAACGGATCCTTTTTTCAAACTTCTTGAGATGAAGCTCGAAGGCCCGCTTGGCAATCCCACGTGGCGACTGGAAAAGCTTCAACGAAGTGAAAAAAAACCGGATGCCGGAAAGGGTTCTGAGGAATCCAATTGAAAAGGCGCTCCGCGGCCCTTATACATCTTGCAGACGAACAGGATTAAAAAAGTATGGATTCTCTACATCCCAGTTTTTGGGCCGCGCTTTCCGGATGGATTGTTGCGCAGACCGCCAAGATGATCAACTGCTTCATTGACTCGCATCGGTTAGACTTCAGCTACATGGTCAGCACCGGAGGCATGCCGAGCGCGCACTCAGCCATGGCCACGGCGCTTGCTACTTCGCTTGGGCTTTGCGAGGGGTGGAATTCGGCGAGTTTCGCGATTGGCACCGCGTTTGCGATCGTTGTCATGTTCGATGCCCAGAGTGTGCGCAAGGCGGCGGGCGAACAAGCCAAGCTTCTGAACCAGATTGTTGATGAGCTGTTACACGAGCACCATCTTTCCGAAAATAAACTGAAGGAGCTCTTGGGGCACACCCGGCTTGAGGTTTTCATGGGCTGCCTGGTGGGTATTGCGAGTGCTTTTGCAGCATTCCGGTTTATCCACCCTTAGATAATCCGTCCGGCAGAAAAGAAAAAAGCGGCCGATGGGCCGCTTTTCCACGAATACGGTACGTTTCGTATTCAGCCTGCAGATATGGCATCCACCGGGCAGGAATCTGAACAGGCACCGCAGTCGGTGCAGGTATTTGCATCAATCACGAACAGGTCGTCGCCTTGACTGATCGCTTCCACCGGACAGGTGGATTCGCAGGCACCACACGAAATGCACTCACTCGAAATTACATAAGCCATGGTTAATACTCCTTCTGATTTGATCTAACTTTGCTCAAAAGGATGCAATATACCAGTAAAAACCTTGATTACATCAACAATTGTGGGCGATAAACGTGTTTATATAGAGATTCAATTCAAATAAGGCATTGGCGGTTATAATGAGTATTGATGAAAAGGATCTGCCCGAAGAGGTCAAACGGTCCGTGGAAGAAGCGTGGCCTCTGTTCGTTGATTTTCTGAAAAAGAAGGATGCGCGGGTTACCCAAGCGAGAAAAATCGTTTTGACGCAGGTTTTTTCACGACACGACCATTTTTGCGCCGATGACCTTGCGGCGGAGCTTTCAAGTGGATTGAATCATGTGAGCCGGGGAACGGTTTATCGAACACTGGCGCTGATGGAAGAGGCGGGTTTGGTGCGGGTTATCCGCGATGCTGATGTTCATGCACATTACGAGCATACCTTCAACCATCCGAATCACGAACATATGATTTGTGAGCAATGCGGGCAGTTTATCGAGTTTTCCGATGAAACGATCGTTACGCTTATTACCGAGGCGTGCAGGGCAAAGGATTTTGCCGAGCGGACACATCGCCTGGTTGTGTTTGGCACTTGCAAGGAATGCACGAAAACAACAGCAGAGTCGCAGGGTTAAGGCAGCCGCGTTCGCGCTAGGATGATTGCTTCAGCGCTTCGAGCTCCAGCTTGAATTCGCGCAGTTCGCAAGAGGGGCACTGCACTTTCTCACCCTTGTAGACCACGCAATCATGGCTCCCCGAACATCCCGGCTGCTTTTTTCTGAGCGCGTTAATGGTTGCGAGGATGCCTAGTGGGACCCCGACAAACAGCAGGGCAACGGCAAACAATGTAAAAAATGAGTTCATATTTTATCCATTAAGAATACAGCTCCTTACCGGAGCAACACTTGACACTTACCTTTCCGCGTTTAATACTTCAACCCCTTTGTTTAATGAAACTTTTTCGGATACTCCGGCAGAAGCCTGAATAGGGTAGAAATGAAAGAAAAACCACGCCAGAAGAATATTCCACATGGTTCCGGTGGATTCGAACACCTGCCGGATAATGAATTCTATACGGGTTCACCGAGGGAGCACCCCTTGAACGAGGACCGGCGCGAATCCGATTTCCATCGAAACAGAAACACCAGCCGCCATCAGGAATCCGTTTCCGGGCGCCCCAAGCCGACCGTTGACCCCCGCGAGCGAAGGGCTCTGCTGGGCATCCTGCGATCGATCATAATTATCATCCTGTTGATGATCGCCTTTTTCATGCTCTGGCAGGGGGTGCGACTCTACGAAGAGCGGGTATTCATCGAAAACCAAACCCAACCTGAAATCTCTCCTGTCATGCGCTCGGTCCCTCTGATGGATCAGTTTGATATTGAAGAGAACGGATCGGAAGCGGTTTTTTCCACGCGAATAGAAAATTGGAAAGAAGCCAATCGATTGGTCCGTTCTGCTGAAGGATTGCTGCTGCGCAACAACTATGACCAGGCAGTTTCGCGATGCCAGGATGCCTTGCGGCTGGCTCCAACCCATATGGGCGCGCTGGAAAGGCTGGGACGCCTCTATTTTCAGAAGGGACTGATCAACGAAACGGTCAACACCTATGTCCGGTTGCTCGGTATCGACCCGACCCGCGCCGATCTGAAGGAGCTGCTCATTGAGGCGCTTGATGCGAATGCCGATGCGGATGCAGTGGTTCTCATGGCGCGCTGGTACCTTGAGCAAAACAGCTACAGTGAAAATGTTCAGCGCTATCTGGCCAATGCGCTTTTCCAGAAAGAAGAGTATGTGGAAGCGATTACCGCATATGACCGGGTGCTCACGGACAATCCAAAGGATACGGTGGCCCTCAACCAGCAGGCGACGGCATACATGGTGCTCGATCGGTATGATGAAGCGCTGGCTGCATTGGATCTGCTTCATGATATCCGCTTCAGGGATCCCAAGTATTATCGGCAGTTGGCCGTATGCTATGCCCAGCTTAACAAAGGCATCGAAACCGTGAAGACACTGGGCAAAGCCTCTCATTTGTTCGGGCAGGACCTTGTGGTGGGCTGGATTCAGGATCCAAAACTCGACCCCGTCCGGGAGGACCGAGATTTTCAAGCGTTTACCGACCGCGTAGGCGGCGAGGAATTCCGCAAATGGCTGGAAGAGGTATCCAGATCCATGGATGGTCCGAGGGAGCGCGCCATTGAGCCGCAGTTGACGTTACCCGATCCCACGAAGCTGGACACGGAACTGCTGCAGCGACGTAAATAAAAACCCTGATTGAAATGTGCATTTTCTGTTCATAACTTACGGAAGTATTTCGCTCGGGGGAGGGGATAATCGATCCGTTGCCCTGTTAAGTGCTCTCGCCGATGCGGGGCATTCAGTGGATGTGATTGCTTCGTCTGTTGACCTCCCCGATCATTCCCATATCCGCATTCTCATCGGTTCGCAGAAGTCACCTGTTTCCAAGAGGCTTTTGCGGATCGGAATCCTGCGGGCCACCTCGCGACGAAGATATGACGCAATGCATCTGGTTGATGAGGCGGCGTTGTTTTCCACCTTCATCGGCATGCAACGCAAAGCCCCGGTAATTTACGACGCCCGAAGATGCTTTTCCGGCCCGGCCGGAGATCCGCCCTCCGTTCTTTGGAAACTATTTCCCACCTATTTTGAGCGACTTGAAAAAAAACTATTGGCCCGATCCGCGGCGGTGCTTACCCATAGCCCGAGACTTACCGCAGACCTGACCGAACGAGAAACGCGCGTTCGTGCTGTTGAGAGTAGCGATGTGCCTCTGCAATCCCTTGTTGCAAGGAGGGACGTTGATCACGATGAGCTCATGCAATATTTCGAGGACAAGCCGTCATGCATTGTGCTTTTTCGCGTACTGTCAGACACCCGGCAGGAGCTTGGAAAAGCATTGCGGGCTGCACGCAAAATCACCGATTCGATCCCGTCAGCATCATTCTTTATTAGAGGAAACGTTGATCCCGAGGCCGCAGGCATGGCTGCCAGTCTGGACATTCATTCCCGCTGTGTATTTCTGGCCGATCGGCAAACCAAGGAGTTTTTGGCGGCCCTTGAAATAGCCGATGCCTCCGTATTGATTCCGAGTCCCGATGGCCGATATATTCATGAGGACGTCTATACCCTTCTCCGCGCAACGGCCCCTCTGGTTGCTGTGCAGGATGCTGTTCACGAAAACCTGCTCAACAGCGCAAACAGCATCGCCGTCTTGTCCGATGCTGCATCCATTGCGGATGGTGTGTTGCAGACCATACATGAACCGCTGTTTTCCCGCGCCCTTGCAGCGCAGGGGCAGCAACTCATTGCGGATCGGTTTTCCTATTCCAGTTTCAAGCACAGGCTTCGTATGGTGTGCAACGAGGTGTTAAAGACCAAATAGGGGGCGGACTTCTACGAGCATAAATCAAATCCGGTGACACGGCGGCCATTGATTGGAGTTGCTCTTGCCTGGGTTGCGGGGGTCATGCTTGCGGCATCCGGGTTGTTTCCCATAGAAGCCATCCTTTATGCCGCCTTGGTTTTCCTCATACTCTCCGCTGTTTTTCTTAAAACCAATTGGTCCACACCCTGCACGTTGATCACGGTCGCTCTGGTTGCAGCCTGCCGACTGCTCATCGAAGACCCGGCAATCGCGAACATATCCATTCTCCGATTCAATGAGCGCCTGCCGATCAGCAACGCTGGAGTGGTCGGAGATGTGTCGGGGATTCCGGAGTTTACGCCCTATGCCTCCGGAACGCGCGGAGCATGGACCTTCCCGCTCAAGTGCAGTGCCGTCAGCCTTTCAAACCAATGGAACAAGGTTCGTGGGAAGATCGATGTGCATATGATCAGCAGCCCCGTAGATTGTACTTTCCAGTTTGGAGACCGCATACTGCTTAGAGGCGCATTAGGCAAGCGCACCTTTCCCGGTCAAAATGCGCTGGAGCTGCGCCGTGTCCAGCAGTGTGTGGTACTGCCGAACTCCCATCGTTTTTCCATCTTCTTCCTCGGGCAGTCATTGCGGACGGCGGCGGCGCACCGTTTGGAGAAAGGTATTGAGAAGATGCCGGTACAACTTTCCGTGTTCAAGGCATTGGTGCTGGGCTACAGAAAAGCGGTGCCGTCCGAGACGTTGGAAAGTTTTCGAAGAACCGGATCGTTACATATTTTCGCCATTTCCGGCCTGCATGTCGGCATCGTTGGTTTGCTCCTTGTCATCGTGCTGAAAGGACTGGGCATACCGCGCGATTGGTTCGGGATCTGTCTGATCCCGCTGTTGTTTCTCTACGTGATTTCGACAGGAATGAAATCGAGTGCCCTTCGCGCGCTGGCTATGGCCGCCGTTTTCATTCTGGCCCCCTTCTTTCGCAGAAAACCCGATATACCGACATCGGTTGCCTTTGCCGCCATCCTGCTGCTGCTCTTGAGGCCGATGGAGATTCTCTCCGCGGGTTTTCTATATTCGTTCACGGTCGTTGCATTCATCGTGATGGTATTTTCGGCTGTGCCGCGGAACTGGATTCAGGGCGAATGGCTGCGAACCTATTGCTTGTCGCTGATCATCACATCCGTGGCGGCGACCCTGGCATCCGCTCCATTGACCTCGCTTTATTTCGGCAGGTTTGCGCCCATTGCTCTGGTAGGGAATCTGATCGTTGTGCCACTGACGTTTTTTATCGTTCTGTCGGGATGGCTTTCGATTGTAATGCCGTTTGCCTCTTCTATATTCAACCATGCCGCGCTTGCCTTCATAAACGCGCTTCTTGGAAGTGTGGAGTGGCTGGATCGTTTGCCGGGGTCGAGCTGGCCGGTTGATCCGCCGCCGCTGCTGGCCGTCTGCCTGTGGTATGGAAGCTTAATCTATCTGTTTACCCACGCAAGCACCGTGCGTCAGCGGAGATATGCCATTGCCGGCGCGGGGGGATCGATGCTGCTGGCCCTGCTGGTGTGACGGTACGTGATTCAAGAAGCTCTGCGATTTCATGCAGCAGCTAGGTTTCAAGCCCGTAGCCCTTGAGATGTTCCTCGCCCCTCGCACAGGCCAGCTGAATCTGCCGTTCCCGTTCCCGAAAGCTTGTTTTCCGCTCTTCGGATAAGCGGTCATGGCAATGGGGGCAGCTGACGCCTTGCTCGAACAGTGCGCTTTGCTTGTCCTCTTCGGTAATGGGCATACGGCAGGCATGGCACAAATCGTAGCTTCCTGCATCGAGATCGTGGTTCACGGCAACGCGGTTGTCGAAGACAAAGCATTCGCCTTCCCATAATGAATCCTCGGCCGGAACCTCTTCCAGATATTTCAGAATGCCGCCTTTTAAGTGGTAAACATCCTCAAAACCCAGCTCTTTTAAATACGCCGTTGATTTCTCACAACGAATCCCACCCGTGCAAAACATGGCGATTTTTCGGTGTCTGGAAGGATCAAGGTTCTTTTCAACATATTCAGGAAACTGGCGGAACGATTCGGTGTTTGGATTTCGGGCATTTTTGAACGTGCCGATGCTGATTTCGTAGTCATTGCGCGTATCGATCAGCACGGTGTCCGGATCGCTGATCAGTTCATTCCAGTCTTTCGGATCAACATATGTGCCAACCGTATTCCGCGGATCAATCTCTGCAACACCCAGTGTAACGATTTCTTTCTTGAGGCGTACCTTGGCCCGGCAGAAGGGGTTGGTGTCGCTGAACGAAAGTTTGCATTCCAGCTCTGTGAGTCGGGGATCCGATTGCAGGAAGCAGAGCAACTCATCGATGGATTTGCGTGTGCCGGCAACCGTTCCGTTGATGCCTTCGGCGGCGAGCAGCAGCGTGCCCCGGATATGATGCCGTGCCATGAGATCCAGCAGCGGCTGTCGGAGAGATTGAAAATCCTCCAGTCTGGCGAACTTGTAGAGTGCACATACAGCAATCGGTTTCATGGCGCAGGTATTAACCGGGAAGGGCGGGGATTTTCAATGAACAATAGTGGTAAATAGAGCGTTAGCCGTGGAAGAATACCTCACGATGTATTTGCATCAGATCAATCCCATGCTGCT
>JBFHPA010000036.1:0-16652 GCA_041592955.1 Pontiella sp. | reverse complement strand
CGGCTTCAACAAGACCGGCGAAAGGCTGATCTGCTCGAGCTGCGGTCATGTTTACGCATCCGAATCGGACGTGCCGTTCAAGTCAACGACCAATGAGCCGCAGATCTTCACCGATGCGGATCGGTCCAGTAAGGTTGAACTTTTCGACGACGGGGAGAATGCGCAGCTCTGCCGCTATTGCGCCAACTATATCATCAATCCCTTCACGCAATTTTGCGCGATCCACAAGAAGGAAGTCCA
Source organism: Pontiella sp. (assembly GCA_041592955.1). Taxonomy (GTDB): domain Bacteria; phylum Verrucomicrobiota; class Kiritimatiellia; order Kiritimatiellales; family Pontiellaceae; genus Pontiella. The sequence goes on along the minus strand of JBFHPA010000036.1, from coordinate 16,412 downwards.
GGCCACGGATACCTGCGATCAATTCGAGCAGGCGGACAAAGAGGAGGACGAATCCGGGGCGCCGATCTAGGACTCACTCAAGCGCTTGGCGTCGCCATCCACGTGAAAGTCCGCATGCGCTTCCTTGAGAATTGCCGGAATTCTTTGACTGAACGGATTCTGCGCCAGACAGGCCCAGTCATATGAATCCACATCGACCGCCTTTTGTCCGGGGAACCAGTGATCCGCCGCGCCGAGGAGATTATAGCGCATTTTTGCAAATTCATTCAGCCCGAGCCCCTTGTTAAACGTCCAAAGCCGAAGGATTTCCTTCACATTGATATGGCCGGGCGTTTCGGTGTAGTGCGGCAAATCCTTATGCCACTGTTGCATCCAGTCCGCACCGAGATCGTTTTCCAGCGACTGGATGATTCGCCGCTCAATCTTTTCGGCCATTGGAACTCGATCATTCCAGTGTTTCGTAACGGCCTCGACATGCTCATCAAAATCAGTCGGTTTTGCCGCGCCGATGCTGAGCGTATGGACTTCGGGGCGCGCAAGGCAGTATAGATCGTTCCACTGCATCGGTGTCAGCGGATTGCAGAGCGCCGACATTTTTTCGGTGGGATGGTAGAGCATGCCGCCCTTGTCGTTCGGACTGATTATGAATACGCCCATATCCATTTTTGCGGCCGCTTCGACCATGGGCCAGTGCAGTTGGTCATAGACGAAATACCAGTGGAGATTCACATAGTCGAATTCACCCGTTTCACACGCCTCCACCACAACCTCCGGTCCGGCATGCGTGGAGAATCCGCAAAAACGCACCCGGCCCTCTTTTTGCAACTGGCGAACGGCAGCGAGGCAGCCATCCTTTTTCAGGCTCGTTTCCATCAGCTCGCGGTTATTGACGCCGTGAATCGAGAGAAAGTCGACATGCTCCAGTTGCAGATAGTTCATCGATGTCTCGAACTTTTCGAGAAACTCCCTGGCCGTCTCCGTCACCCCGATCTTGGTCTGCACCAGCAGTTTGTCGCGGTCGATCTTCGGCAGGACCCAGCCCAGCTGCATTTCGGATGGACCGTAGCCGCGGGCCGTCTCGATGTGATTAATGCCATGTTCAAGCGCACGGTAAATGCAGGCCTCGAGATTGGCCTGTCCTTCGGCATCAATTTTTCCGGGATCCAGATCATCCCAACCCTGCTGATAGCGCATGCCACCGCAGGTAAGAACCGGCATCTGTAAATTCGTTCGTCCAAATCGTTTCGTTGGTACCGCCATGGCTTATCCCTTCTTATCGAGCTCGCTACGGATGAGTTCCGCCGTCTTGGTGCCGATGCCCGGCGCTTGAGCAATCTGTTCAATGGTAGCCCGTCGGAGCCGGGCAATCGAGCCAAAGTGCTTCAGTAGCATCTCTTTCTTTGCGTTTCCAATGCCCGGAATCTCATCCAGCCGCGATTCCATAATCCGCTGGCGCCGGAGATCACGGTGATAAGTAATAGCAAACCGGTGCGCTTCGTCCCGCAGGCGAGTCACGACCGTCAGTCCGGCCGAGTGACGCGGCAGCACCAGATTTCCCGAATTATTTTCATCGTCCCAGACAATCTCTTCATACCGCTTGGCCAACCCGACGATCGGCAGATCCGCAAAATTCAGTTTCACCAGCTCGGCCTTGGCGGCGCGAAGCTGGGTGATGCCGCCATCGACCATCACCAGCCCCGGCAACGGCTTATTCTCCCGCAAAAGACGGGAGTAGCGTCGGTGGACTACCTCTGCCATGGATCGGGGATCATCGGCTCCATCGACTGTCTTGATGCGGAAACGACGGTAGCGATTCGGATATGGTACGCCGTCGACCGCGCAAACCATGCTGGCCACCGAGTTCGTACCGGAAATATTTGATATATCGAAACATTCGATCACACGCGGCTCCTTCGGCAGCTTCAGCTGTCGCTGGAGCTCCTTCAATCCCAGCCGCGCTTCGTTTTGTTTCATCTTCGGCGATTTGCGCACCTTGGCTTTTTCCTTCACCGCCTGATGCAGATGCAACAGGATATCGCGCATGGCCGCGGCCTCTTCGAATCGCTGCTCACCGGCCAATCGTTCCATATCACTGCGCAGACTCTTCAGCATTTCCATCCGCTCGCCGCGCAGGAAGGCACAGGCCTCGTCAACCCGTTTGCGATATTCCTCCTGCGTCACCTTTCCAATGCATGGTGCGGAACAGTTCGCAATGATGTCGTTGCTGCAATGCTTGTAGGTGTCGGTATCCGGCACTCGCGGCCGACAGCGCCGAAGCCCGAAATAGCGCTCCATAAACTCAACCGCCACCTTCGCCGCCATGCCGGAGGTGTAGGGTCCGAAGTAAACTGCACCGTCATTTTTTTTGATGCGGCATTTGCTGATCGTAGGGAACGGATGCTGCACATCAACGCGGATCATTACAAAACGCTTATCGTCCTTCCAGAGCGTGTTGTAGTGCGGCCGGTACTCCTTGATCAGCTTCCCCTCGGTCAGGATCGCTTCCGCCTCGGATTTCAACACGACATAATCAAAATCGGCGATCGAGTTGATCAGACTCCGAATCTTGGGCTGCGCCGTTCGGTGGGTGTGCGGCCGGAAGTAACTCTGCACCCGCTTGCGCAGCGATGCCGCCTTGCCGACATAGATGATCTTTCCCTCGCGATCGCGCATCAGGTAGCATCCAGGCTGGTCGGGCAGAAGCTTGAGCTTTTCCCTGATGGATTTTGTTACTTCCATATTCTCGATTTAATCATGGTGACGTGGATGGATCCATTGAAATAAAGCTTGTGACTATTTAGACAAAATATAAGCATGCTTTCAGGAATTCGGATATGGATATCGCGATTAAAATTTTTCAGGAAATATGGCTCGTGACCGTGCAGATGGCGCCCTACCTCCTGTTTGGTTTCCTGATGGCCGGGGTTCTTTCGGTATTGATCTCCAAAGATTATATCCGTCGCCACCTTGGCGGGACCGGTTGGCTCGGCTCTTTCAAGGCGGCCCTGGTCGGCGTTCCGATGCCCATCTGCTCCTGTGGCGTAATCCCGCTGGCCGCATCGTTGCGCAAGCACGGTGCCAGCCGCGGCGCCACCGCATCGTTTCTCGCATCCACCCCGCAAACCGGGGTCGACAGCCTAATGATCACCTACGCCCTGCTCGGATGGGTCTTTGCGGTGTTCCGCGCGGTAGTCGCCTTCGTTTCCGGGGTTATCTGCGGGATGGCGGTTACGGCCGTTTCACCGAAAGAGAGCGCGAACGATGCGAGCTGCGAGGATGAATGCTGTCAGCCCAGCGAGCAGCATGCCATTCAACGCATGCTTCATTACGGCTTTATCACGCTGCCCCGCGACATTTCCCGCGCCATGATTCTTGGGATATTCATTTCCGGCATCATCAGCGGCCTGATTCCCGATAACTTCTTTACAGAACATATGGGTGATTCCCCATGGACGATGGTTCTAATGCTGGTGATTGGAATTCCCATCTATGTCTGCTCCTCGGCATCGGTCCCCATTGCGCTGGCCTTTATCAAGGCCGGTATTTCGCCGGCCGCGGCGCTGGTCTTTCTGATTACGGGTCCGGCTACCAACGCGGCAACGCTGACCACGCTTTGGCAGATTATCGGGAAAAAGCAGTTGGTCGTCTTTTTGAGTACGCTGTCGCTGTGCGCGCTTGCGGCCGGTTGGCTGATGCATCTTTTTACGCCGACGCTGGGCGTCTACGATCAAATCTGCCACAGTGATGAGCATGGCGGAGCCGGAAGCCTGATCTCCGCCTTCGTTCTTATCGCAATTCTTCTTAAAGGCGCCATGCCCTTGCGAAAGAGGACTTCCGCAGAGACTTCTTCCGACGAAGCCGGAATCTGATTTTATTCCGGACGGCATTTTTTTTACTTTATTTCCCTGACAATATGCTTATACTTCCCTTTTGATTAAAAACAAAGATTTTGCTACTATGGGCGATACAAAAAAAAGAAAGAAAAGCTCCATCATGGTCATCGATGACCATCCGATCATCCTTGATGGTCTGCAAACATTGCTGGCTTCGGAGCCGGACATTGAAATCACGATGTCGGCAAAATCTTCGCATGAAGCGCGTATAAAGCTTGAGCAGCAACAGCCGGACATCGTCATAGCGGATTTGTCGCTTGGCGATTCGGATGGCACCATCCTGATCCAGAACCTGAACGTACAACATCCTAACCTGAAAATTCTCGTCTACACCATGTCGGAAGAGAAGCTCTATGCTGAACGGCTGGCCCTGGCCGGAGCCCACGGTTATGTAATGAAAACCCGGCCGCCCGCGGAATTGCGCAAGGCCATACGCACGGTCCTGCGCGGCGAGCTCTATTTTCCACCGGAGCTGCAGCGGAAAGTGAAAAAACTACGCCTTGGCATCAGCGGAAAACCAAAATCCATGATTGAATCACTCTCCAATCGCGAAATGGATGTCTTCAACCTGGTCGGACAGGGCATGGATGCGTCCGTCATCGCTTCCAAGCTCAATATCAGTCGGAACACGGTTGACACCCATCGCATCAACATCAAGAACAAGCTGAAACTCCCCAGCGGAAAAGCGCTGGACCGGTATGCCTACGAAGTCATTGTGCTAGGCAAGATAGAGGAATAAAAAGACAGGCAGGGCGGTAAGCCGGATTCTGTTCCCCTTGCGGGGTCAGTCATTTATCTAGTGCGATCAACCCGGAACTTTTAACGGAGCGGGCCGCTCCTGAGTTCCCTATTTGATCTTGCTCCGAACGGGGTTTGCCCTGCCCCCTCGGTTGCCCTCGGGGCGGTGGGCTCTTACCCCACCGTTTCACCCTTACCCTCCTTCGCCAAGGCTTCGGAGGACAAGCCCCTGAAGCGGCAAAAGAAGGCGGTATAATTTCTGTGGCACTTTCCATCCCCTGCGATATCGCACAGAGGTTCCCGCGTTAACCACGGGACGTCCTGCCCTGCGGAGTCCGGACTTTCCTCCCTCCGCCGAAGCGGAGAGCGACCGATACACCCTGCCTGCTAAAAAAAAATCTACCCGCGCTCGGGCGGGTTGTAAACGATGCGGCCACAAAAATTACATCCGACAATCTTGGTCGGATTGCGGGCATCGTTAGTGACCTGCGGCGGAAGCTTCATGTGGCATCCACCGCAATGTCCGCCGGGCTCCACCAGAACGACGGCAAAGTCGCGCTTGTTGTTCAAAATCCGTGTGTACTTTTGCAAGATCGCCGGGTCGCAGTTTTCGGCGGCGCGGGCGCGATCGGCTTTTAATTTCTCGGCCGCTTCCTGCAGCTCGGCCACGCGCGCATCCAGCTCGGCCAGCTCATCGGCAATGCCGGCTTTTTCAACATTCAGCTTCTGCTCGCATTCGGCCACGATGGCCTTGCCCTGCTCAAGGTTTTCCATGAGCTGGATTTCCTTTTCCTCCAGCGCCTTGATCTCCTCTTCAACGACGCCGATTTCCTTGACGAAAGCACGGTATTGCTCGTTGGTTTGGGCCTCCATCTGCTGGTTCTTGTATTTGGTGACCTTTTCCTTGAGGGATTCCACCTCAAGCTCCTGCTCCTTCAGGGTGGCTTCGGTGTGTTTTCTGCTTTCGAGAGCGGTCTCAAGCTTTTGTTTGGATCCGCTGAGCTGCGCCTCAATGTCGCTCTTGCGCTGCGGTATATCGTGCAGCTCCCGCAATATCTTGATGAGTTTTCGATCCTTCTTCTGCAACGCGTAAATCGATTCCAACGGGTGCGACACAAGCAACCTCCTTCAACTTCTCTAAAAAACAAGCTCCGTAACCTACTGCTTCGCCTTGAACAAGTCAAAGCGATCAATCGACTTATTTGCTGCCCGGATGAACCAGCTTCAGCCCCTCTTTACAAAGCGGACAATCGGTCGGATCGTACGTCACCGGTTCAATGTCCAGCAGGCTGACCAAGGGGGCCTCAAACTGTGCTTTGCCGCCGCTTCGATTGACCAGAATGCCGATCGCCGCCACTTCGCCCCCGTTTTCCTTGACGATATCGATGGTTTCCTGCACGCGCCCGCCCCGGGTCACCACATCTTCGGCCAGCAAAAACCGCTCGCCCGGCTTTATTTTGAACCGGCGCAGCTTCAGCTCGTTATTTTCCTTTTCGACAAAAATAAAGCGAACGCCCAGTGCACGGGCCACATCATGCCCGATGGTGATGCCGCCCATGGCCGGAGCGATTACGGTATCGACTTCCAGCGCCTCAAGCTCGGCCTTCACCTTTTCCACCAGCGCTTCGCAAAGACTGCCGGCGATGCGGGGATACTGCAAAACCAGTGCACACTGGAAAAACTGGTTGCTGTGCAGCCCGGAACGCAGTTCAAAATGGCCGTTCAGCAGCGCGTTGGTTTCCTCAAATATTTTCAGTACTTCTTCCTGATTCATCGACTCTCCTTCGTCAAAAAAACACTCATTCGCATACAATCCGGATCAGCTTTTCACAAACGGGCCGATTCCGTCCATTAAAAAGGCGTGGACGACTGTCCCGGTCATTCGCGGCATTCCGTCTTCAGCCGGGCGGCGGAGTGGGACACTCCGCCCTACCCCTGCAAAAAAAAGCGCCCCGAGGTTTCGGGGCGCTCTGCGCATGTCCATGTATTGGACATCTACTTTATCAGCTTAAGCGCGGACACCTGACCCTGGCGAGCATAGTCGGCCGCTTCGGCCAGGATGCGCGCAGCTTCCTGAGGAGCGTGGAAGCCCATCGAGTTTTCCGCCGCAATGTAGTCCAACCGCCACTGCGCTTTTCGCTGCAGTTCGAGCGCTTCAGTCAACTGCTCCGGTGTGGCTCCGGCCTCTTTTGCCGCCATGACCGCATCCATGAGATCATTCAGCGCCTCGCCGCCGCGCAGCAGCAGTTTGTAGTTGGTGTCCTGAATATTTTCGACACGGGCGAGAATTTCCTTTTCGTCCACGTGGTGGCAGGTCTGGCAGGCCCGATTAACATTCAGCAACGGACTGCGCACCCAGTGGTCGGAAACCTTGGAGGCCCCATCGCGCATATACGGCATATGGCAGTCCGAGCAGGAAACCCCGTTGCGGGCATGCGTGCCCTGACTCCACAGCTCGAATTCCGGATGCTGGGCCTTCAGGATCGGGGCGCCGGTTTCCTTGTGCTTGTAATCGAAGAAACGTTCGCCGCTGGTCAGCATGGTTTCATCCCATTCCTTTTCGAGGTCCTCCATTTTCAGACCGTTGCTCCAGGGGAATGTAAGCGGGAAATCCTTGGAGCAGTAATATTCCACGTGACACTGCGCACACACGAGCGAGCGCATCTCATTGCGGGTCGCATCCACGTTCGGATCATAGGGCTCGGATTGTGAACCCTGCCGCCAGACATCAATCGAAGGTACCGCAGGAACCGGAGCATCAGATTCCGCCAGACGCTGCAAGCCGACGATCAGACCCGGGCGCGTTACACGGATCTGCATGGATTCCGGATCATGGCAATCGACGCAGGAAACCGGGTGCGCATGCCCCATATCATGCACCATCTTGTTCAGTTCTTTGTAGGGCATGGAATGCGTCTTGTTCATTCCGGCCAGCGCATCACCGTCGCCGAGTGCGCGATACACCGGCATGATGGACGCATGGCAGTGCATGCAGGATCCCCACTGCGAAACATTATGGCGCTGCGTTTCCTCCTGATCGGAGAGCATGTAGGCATGGCCGCGGCGATCGCGGTAGTCGATCGAGAAGGCATAGCCTTTAAACATGCGTTTGAGCCAATGATACTCCGGCCGCTCGATCTTCTGTTCGGGAAGGGCCTCATTTCCGCCATGTCCGCCATACTTGGTTTTGGTGGGTAGTGCGGTGCGCTTGTAGGAATCATACTGCTTGGGCCAGTTCTTGCCCCACTCCGCCGGATCGGTGGTGTCTTCCGTCACCTCGACCACGCGTACGTAGCGGTGTTTGGCCTCGGCCTTGCGTTCGGCAATATTGGCGAGCAAGGCCGCCACACCGACTGCTGCAACAGCAACCACAATGATGAGTATCACATAGGGCCCTACGGCTCCGCGTTTCTGCTTTAATTTATTCATGGTCTTTCCTTTCCCTTTTCTCTCCGCGATCCGCTCCGCCTATACTCGTCGGCAAGGCACCGTGGCCGACCGAAGCGTGGCAATGTACGCAACTGACCGCGTCCGGGTCGCTGGTATCCCGTTTAAACAATTCGTGAACCATGTCGCTGTGGCATTCTACGCAGTTACGCTGTAGAATTTTGTGATTCTTGCCCTTGATCATGATGGGTTCATGAAAGTCCTGCAGAGTGAAGCCCTTGGAGTGATGGTAGCCGTTTTCGGCCTTGGCGATATACTTCGCCACAAAGGTGTGCGGCAGATGACAGTCGACGCAGGTGGCAACGCCATGATGGCTGGATTTCTGCCATGAGTCATATTGGGGATTCATGATATGGCAATTGGCGCAGGCTTTCGGATCCGTGCTGAAGTAGGACAGCCCCTCTGCATAGCGGAAGGTAAAGGCTCCGGTGCCGATCAGCACGCCCAGCAGGCTAGCCAGAATGATCGCCTTCTTATTCAACATCCTCTTCCCCATATCCAGCCGGATCCCGATACCCGACTATTAAACTAACATTTCACATGATTGAATAAACTGAAGGAAAACCATTTGTTTTGAAAGTAATAAATCACAACGCAGCATATTTGAACTGCATTTCAACAAGCTTCCCAAATCCACTTGCTTCCCATTCCCGTAAAACGTAAGAAAAAGCCTCTCATGAGCGGGAATAAACTGGAATCTTATTTAGTGAATGTGCTCGGCTGCAAGGTCAACCAGTACGACGCGCAGCAGATCGAACAGCTGCTGGAGCGGTATGGACTGACTAAATCGAAAACGTCAGATGATGCCGACGTCATCGTGGTGCATACCTGCGGCGTGACCGCAGCGGCTACACAAAAATCGCGGCAAGCCATTCGCCGGATGCAGCGCGACAATCCCCTCACCCATGTAATCGTCACAGGGTGTGCCGCCGAAGATGAACTGACCCGGGTTGATCAGGAGCCTGTTTTCCGCGTTCCCGCCGGCTCCGACTGGCTGCAGCGCCTGGCCGAGCAGCTCGATACGCTGGCCATGCCCGCCTCATATTCCGTCGACGGCATCGAAACCGACACCTTTACCATCTCCCGCTTCGGCGACCATACCCGCGCGTTCCTCAAGGTGCAGGATGGATGCGACATCGGCTGTTCGTTCTGCATCATTCCGCAGCTCCGAAAAGAGCCGCGCGACAAGGCCATTGAAGATGCTGTGCGCGAGGCAACCGCCCTGACCGAAGCCGGCTACCGTGAAATCGTGGTCACCGGTGTAAGCGTCGGCCTCTACGGCCGGGGACGCAACTCGTCCCTCGCAGCCCTGTTGCGCAAGCTTGTGGAAATTCCCGATATCGGACGGATCCGCCTTTCCAGCCTGCATCCCGGCGAATTAACCGATGAGCTGCTCGAAGTCTGGTCCTCTTCACCGCATATCATGCCGCATCTGCACCTATCGCTGCAGTCCGGTTCGGATGCCGTGCTGCATGCCATGCGTCGCGGGTACAACTCGGAGGAGTATTACACTGCCGTTGAACGCGCACGCGCAGCATTGGACAATCCGGCTTTCACGACGGATGTGATTGTCGGCTTTCCCGGCGAGACGGATTCCTATTTTGAGGAGAGCTATGCGTTCTGCAAAAAGGTCGGCTTCTCGCAAATGCATGTTTTCACCTATTCCCCCCGCCCGAAAACCATGGCCGCGAAAATGGGCAACCAGGTCAACGGTGCCGCAGCAACGGAACGCAGTCATCAGCTGAATGAACTTGGGCAAAGCATGGCGCTGGATTATCACCGGCGGTTCATTGACCGGAAAATCGAAGTCCTGATCGAAGGCGTTAAAGAAGGAAACGCCACCGGTTATTCCGAACATTATATTCCGGTTGAATTCCAGACCACTGAGCACAAGCGGGGTCAAGTGGTCCAGCTGACGGCAACGGATGCAACCAGCCAGGGCATTTCAGGCACAAATAGACTTTAATCCGCTACCTGACGCTCCTATATTGCCTGAACCCGACAATGAAAGAGATGGACGACAATCTGGATTACGAGGTGCGGCTCTGGCAGGAGAAACTTTTTGCCCGCTCCGTCCGGCGCAAATACAAGCTGCGTCATATCAACGATCTGGTTGGTTCGGCCTCGAATCTCACCTGTCTCGAAGTCAGCGCGGGCGATGGCATCATCAGCTCCAGTCTCCGCTCCCTCGGCGGCAGCTGGAAAACCGTGGTCTCCACCAAAGCGGCCGCAGACTCCATCAGTTACAGCTCAAGCGAGACCATCACCCTGATCGATAATTGCAAACTCCCGTTTGAGGACCAGTCGTTCGACCGGCTCGTTATTGTGGATGCGCTCAAGGGCATCGGCGATGATAGAGAGTTTATTCATGAATGCCACCGGGTCGTGAAAAACGACGGGTGGGTAATCATCCACGAAACGCGCCGGGTACCGGTCAGTTTTGTGGCGTTCCTCCGGCAGATTTTCGGATTGCTACCGGTTGCCGCCGGTGCGCGGCGAAACGGCTACACCACCAACGAGCTGTTCAATATTCTCAAGGATGGCTTTGATGTGCCGGAAACCATCGTCTACTCCAACGGCCTGCTGGAAACGGCTGCAACTATCGGTGAGTTTATCCAGAAAATGATCGCGCATGACAGGTACTGGATGGTGGGCGAAAACATCGGCCAGAATGAACTGTATCGCTTCCGCAAACTTCACCGCTTCGCCACGGCCACCTACCCGCTGCTTTGGATATTCTCTAAGATGGAGTTTCTTCCGGGACATCTACTTATCGTCAAAAGCCGCCGACGCCACTGGCGCCCGCGTCTGCAACCCAAGCTTATCGACGGCCGATCCATCGCGGAAGCCGCAATCAACACCAAAATCGGAACCGCGGCACCGTTTTAATGAAATCCGACTATCGAAAACTCGAACAGGCGCTCGGTTATCGCTTCAAAAAAAAGGCGCTTCTTGAACTGGCCGTCACCCACCCATCCTTCCGCTATGAGGACAAGGCGGTTACCGATGACAACCAGCGCCTTGAATATCTGGGTGATGCGGTACTCAGTCTGATCGCCGCCGATTACCTCTACCAAAGCGATCCGCAGGCGCGCGAGGGCGACATGTCCCAACTGCGCAGTCGGCTCACGCAGGATCGCAAGCTGGCACTTATCGGTGCAACCATCGGGGTCAGCGAATACCTGCGGCTGGGACACGGCGAAAAACTCAATGGCGGCGCATGGCGCGCATCCAATATTGCCGATGCGGTTGAAGCCATCATTGGCGCGGCGTGGATTGATGGAGCGGATAAAGCGGTCCGCAAAATCTTCCAAAAGGTTTTCCTCCCCGAACTTGAGCGGATGAAAGATGCTCCCATCATAAGCAACCCCAAAGGCGAGCTGCAGGAATATGCCCAAAGCCACGGGCATGGCGTTCCGGAATATACAACGATCGATACCACCGGTCCCGAGCACGACCGCATCTTTTCCGTGGAGGTCAAAGCCTGCGGAAAGCTCTGGAGCGCCTCCGCGGGAAGCAAGCGCGAAGCCGAGCGCAAGGCTGCGGTTCTAGCTCTCGAAGAGTTGAAAGAAGACGGCGCCTAAAAAGCCGGAACGGCCGCAAGCAGTGTGCGGGTATATTCGTGCTGCGGATTGTCGATCACATCGCCGACTTCACCCATTTCAACAACTTCGCCGTTATACATCACCGCCACCCGATCGCATACATTGCGCACCACGGCCAGGTCGTGGCTGACAAACAGGAAGGCGAGCTGTCGCTGCGCACGCAAATCTTCCAGAAGCTCAAGGATCTCGGCCTGCACGGAAACATCGAGCGCGGAGACCGGCTCGTCGGCGACCAGCAGCTTGGGATCAAGCGACAACGCGCGGGCAATACAAATGCGTTGCCGCTGTCCGCCCGAAAATTCATGCGGATAGCGCCATGCCCATTCGGGATTAAGCCCAACGGCATCAAACAGCTCCGCCACCTGCGCCCGGCGCTCGTTTCTGTCTTTTCCGATGCGGTGCACGTCGAGGACATCCACAATGGCATTGCCCACTTTCATGCGCGGATTGAGCGAACCGTAGGGATCCTGAAAAACCATCTGTACTTCCTGCCGATAGGTCTTCAGCTCTTTCCCCTTCATCAGCGCCACATCGTCGCCGTTGAAATCAATACGTCCAGACGCCGGATCGGTCAGCCGGACAATCGCCTTGCCGAGTGAACTTTTTCCGCAGCCGCTCTCGCCGACCAGCCCGAAGATTTCTCCGGGTGCAATATCAAACGTCACATCCTTCACGGCATGAACGGAGTCCTTCCCCTTGCCATAGATGACATTCAAATTTTCGACTGTGAGTAGCTTTTCCATTAGTTCTTTGCCGGATGGAGCCGCGGAACCGCGGCCATCAACTGTTTGGTATAGTCGTGCCGGGGCTCATACAACACCTGCTTTGTGCCGCCCTCTTCGACGATTTTTCCTGTCTGCATGACATAGACGCGACTGGCGAGATCAGCGACAATTCCGAAGTTATGCGTTATCATGAGAACCGAAAGATTCACCTTTTGGCTGAGGTCGGCCAACAGGTTCAGGATCTCGCGCTGGACGGTCACATCGAGTGCCGTGGTCGGCTCGTCAGCCACCAGAAGCTCGGGCGAGCAGGCCAATGCCATGGCAATCATGCAGCGTTGGAGCTGCCCGCCGCTCATCTGGTGGGGATAGGCCTTGGCTGATCGCTCCGGCAACTGAACAAGATCCAGCAGGCGTTCAATCTCGCCCGCCACGTTCACATCCTTGCGATGCAAGCGGATGGCTTCTTCGATTTGCCAGCCGATCGTGAAAACCGGATTAAACGAAACCATGGGTTCCTGGAAAATATAAGAGATCTGGCTGCCGCGGATATCCCGCAGCTCGCGCTCGGAACGCAGCAGCATATCACTACCATTGAAAAGAACGCGACCGCCTGCATAGACCGCCGCACGAGGAGCCAACCGGGTGAGCGCCAAAGCACTGATGCTCTTGCCGCTGCCGCTCTCTCCAACCAAAGCGATCGTTTCGCCGCGCCCGACCGTGAACGACACCTCATCGACCGCCTTCACCAGTTCCTCGCCGTGCCCGAAATGGACGCTCAGATCCTGCACCTCTAAAATGTTTTTTTCTTCAGTCATTTAACCGTGGATCCAGTGCATCGCGCAGGGCATCGCCCAACAGGTTGAAAGCCAGCACCAACAGAAACAGGGCCAGCGTTACAAACGTCATCTCCCACCACATGCCCTGCCAGAGCCGCATGCGGGCGGAGTCGATCATCAATCCCCACGACGGCTCGCCCTGCACACCGATGCCGAGATAGCTCATGATGACCTCGGTGCCCACCGCCGCCGGAAAGCGCAGCGTGAAGGTGACGATCACGACATGCATGATATTGGGCAGGATATGCCTGAACATGATCCTGCCGGAACCGATGCCCAGCGCCTTGGCGGCCTGCACATAGGTTTGCTCCTTGTGCTTGAGCACCTCGCCGCGCACCAGACGGCACAGCCCGACCCAAGTGGTGAGGCCGATCCCCAGATAAACCCCAAGAAGCCCGTTATCCGGGACCACCATGGCAATGGCGAGAATGAAGAGCAGGCCGGGCATGGAGGCAAATGTCGAATAGAGCCAGACGATGAAATCATCCACCTTGCCCCCGAAAAATCCGGCCAGGCAACCGAGCAGCACCCCGATTGGAATGGCGATCAGCGACGTGATGATCCCTACTTTATAGGCGATGCGCACGCCCTGCACCAATCGCGCCATGACATCGCGCCCGAGCCCGTCAGTACCCATCCAATGCCGAATGCTAGGCGCCTCATAGGCCGCATCAAGATTCGTCATCTGATAAGACGGGGTAATATCCTTGGCGTGGTGGTAGAGATAGACCATCTCGCCGTAAACGGCCAACAGCGTAAACAGCACAACGAGACCAAGGCATAGCATGGCCAGGCGGTTTTTCTTCAACCGCCGCCAGGCATCACTCCACAAACTCTGTCCTTTTTCAAGTGCCATGGTTTTACTTCAGTTTCACGCGCGGATCGGCCGCAGCGTAACAAATATCCGTAATCAGGTTGGCCACTACAAACAACAGCGCTCCAATCAGAACAAGGGCGCGTACGACATCAATATCGGATGAAAGAATCGCATTGATACCGAGGTATCCGAGACCGGGTATCCCGAAAAAGTTCTCGAGCAACAACGAGCCGGTATAGAGGAACGGAATCGCGATCACCACATTGGTGATGATCGGAATCATGGCGTTCTTGAGCACATGCACAAACAGCACGCGCGGTTTGGACACACCCTTGGCAAAGGCGGTGCGCACGTAATCCTTGTACATTTCATCCAGCATGATGGTGCGGTAAAAGCGAATGTTGGATCCGAGTCCGCTGACCACGCCGATCAGCACCGGCAATATAAGGTATTTGGCCGATTCGTAACCCCAGACCGGAAACCATCCCTGCTTGTACGCCAGCAAGTATTGTCCGGCCACAATGTAGATCAGGTAGTTGATGCTCATCAACGCCACCGCTATAACGACCAGAAAGCGGTCAATGAACTGGTTCCGGAAAAAAGCGCAGACCAGAGAGAGGCTGATGGAAACCACCACACCGATAAAAAAGATCGGCACCGTCAGCGACAGTGAAGGCAGCACACCATCGGCCAGCAGTTTGGCGACCGGCTGCTTGAAATATTCCGAATCACCCAGATCACCACGGGCGAGCTGCCGGAGATAGAACGTCAGTTGCGAATCGAACCAGCTGCTCTGCAACCGGCGCAACCGCAGGTTCCTGATTTCCAAGGAGCTCTCTTTGGTCTCTAAGCCGGCCCATTCCGAACCTTGAAATCGAACGGTAATCTTTTTCCAATTTTCGGAAGAGAGTTCCTGCCCGGCCAAGGATCCATCGCCGCGGAATGTGATATTCCATTCAAACTCGCTGTCGCCATCGACATCGAATGCGAGCGGATTGATTTCCGATCCGGGTTGGATCACGAGTGCTTGCGACTCGGCGGAGTAGACGGCGTTCGACCAGTTGCGCCAACGTCCTGCCCCTTCAGAAAAGCGGTGGTCCGTGTAGGCACGGGTTTTCGCCTTGGATCCGAAAAAGAGCGGCTTGTTCAGTCCGCGCTGCGCATCGAAATCTTCCAGCATTTCAAGCGTGACGTTTTTGCCCAGCGCGATGGCGGCAAGGTCGTTGGGAACAATGTTGAAAAGCACAAATGTCAGCAGGATGACCCCGACCACGGTCGGCACCATCTGCAGGATTCGCTTGAGAATGTATTACAACATGAGGTTAACGGCTCCCCTTCATGTCGAGTTTGCTTTCGCCATACGTCGAAAGCCACGCTTCGCGAGCGGCCATGTCGACCCGCCGGTATTTTCCCATCCCGTAAGGGAAGGCATGCGTGCTGTAGTTTTGGATCCAGCGATGGGTCAATCCGAAGTCCATCGGTTGATAGAGAAAAATCCACGGACTGTCTTCGATAATGATACTGGCCATCTGCTCGTAAATGGCCGTTCGTTGCGGTGAAGGGAGCATAGTGCGGATTTGCTCGTACATCCGGTCTATCTCCGCATTGCGGTAATTGGCGTGGTTCGGGCCGGGCGACTCGTTCTTGCTGTAGAAGAGCTGGAGGAAGTTTTCCGCGTCTGGATAGTCGGCGACCCAGCCCAACTGAAACATCTGCGCCTGGCGGCGGTTCATTTTTTCGATAAAGGAGGGCCAGGTATTGTAGGAGGCCTTCAGCACAATCCCGATTTTCTGGTACATGTCGGCCATCAGCTCCATCATCTGGCGCGTGTTGGCCGTGGCACTGCCCAGCTCCATGGTCAATTCCAGCCGCCTGCCCGTTGCCCCGTCGATCCCCTCCGGATAGCCCGCATCGACCAGCAGTTCCCGCGCTTTCTTCAGATTGAAGCCGTATGGCGATGCTTCCTTGAGACTGCCCGCAAGGGGTTGTGGAATGGGCCCGTCCAATGGATAGAGACGATTATTCATGAACTTGTTCATCTGATCGAAATCGAACGCGCAGCTCAACGCCTGCCGCAGCTTGCGATTGCGGAGACTTTGCGCTGGATCATCGCTATCGCCTACAACGGGGTCTTCCCAGTTGAAACCGAGATAGTAGACGTCCAGCGTAGGCGACGACACCAGCTTGATTCCCCGCGACTCCAGCGAGTCGTTCAGCTCCTTGTCGCCGGTGATCACCGCATCCCAGTTGTCCCGCGAAATTCCCGACAAGCCCAACTGACCGGACAGGAACATCATCCAGCTCGTTGTTGAATCGTCGATGACATACTGGACAACCCGGTCGATAAACGG
>JBFHPA010000035.1:0-16685 GCA_041592955.1 Pontiella sp. | reverse complement strand
GTGCTGGTGCTGCTGGTGTTGCCGGGCAGAATCACGCCGCCGTCGCCGCCGCCAATCACATTGCCGGGACCGTCAATGCTTAACCAGGCAACGGTTATTTTTCCGCTCAGGTTCCCCTCCTTGTAGCTTGCGCTGAACGGGATGTAGAGTATACGGGTGTCGGCGGAATCGTTGTAATCCCCCGTGCTGAAATCAAACCCGCTGGAATACTTCCACTGCCCCTCATCAGCAGAGGCGAAGCCGCAGAACGAGGTCGTTAGCAAGGGCAGCGCCAGCCATGGACGCATGGAAGGGAAACCGCACCTCAGGCGGTATGAACTGGTAATCGATTGGATCGTTTTGAGAACCGATTTCATGGAAAGATAATGCCTAAAAACGCCATTTTGTCAAGAAAACACTGCATTTCCAGGACAGATCGCAGTATCGGTCCGCTCCTCGGCCGGACATAACTGAAAGGGCGAGTTCCGTGGCCCGCTGAGCTCATGTTGTAATGCTTGACAGCACTCCGTCGCGGTGCTAAGTGGACGTTAGTCCATCAGAAACAGGGAGGCTGATGGACGGATAAAATTCAAGTATCTAATGCGTCTTCATGCATGAAGACGCACAACCTGAAAAGGAGCGCTGTCATGAAAAAAATATTCAACCTGACGCGATTCGGTGTGGTATTAGCCATGCTCGGTTGCGTGGCCGGGACGGCTATTGCAAAAGCTTATGTGCTTCCGGAGATCGATCCCGCCAACTTCGACACGCCAATGGACAACCTCTATTTGCCGATGGCGATTGGTATGACCTATGTCTACGAGGCGGAGGAAGACGGCGAGCTCGTCGTTAACGAGATGACGTTTACCACGAACACCATCGTCGTGATGGGCATCACCAACATCGTGATCCACGATGTCGAATGGGTGTATATCGAGGAGCTGGATGAATGGTTCATTACCGAGGAAACGGACGATTGGCAGGCGTGGGACAACTACGGCAACGTTTGGTACTTTGGTGAAGCCACCGTAGCGTTCGAGTACGACGACGACTGGAACCTGACCGGCACCAATACACTCGGCTCCTGGAAAGCCGGCGAGGACGACGCCGAACCGGGTATCCTCATGTTGGCCGATCCCAAGCCGGGTCTCTTTTACCGGCAGGAATATTATGAAGGCGAAGCGGAGGATGAGGGCAGGGTGCTCAGACTCAATGCACGCGTTTCCGTGGAATTCGGCGACTTCGACTCCTGCCTGGTAACCAAGGAGTCAACGCCGCTGGAGCGCGGGGCCGTTGAACATAAATTCTATGCTCCGGAAACCGGCTTGGTATACATCAAAGAGCTTAGCGGTGGAAAAACGGTTCATGTCGAACTCGTCGACGTCGTCGATGCGTATTGATTCCGTTTTCAGTGGAGGGGCAACATAATTGTTGCCTCTCCATCTCCAGAGACCGCTCTGCAAAAAATCTAGAACGCGCGGAAGAGTGCCGATGCCGGAAGGTCTTGCTTGGCGGTGCCGGGGCCGGACCATTTTACCGTCAGCTCCGGGGCGTCTTCAGCCGTGCGATAGTACAGCGTAAAGGGATGCAGGCCCGCTTTGAGTAGGATGGTCCCGCTCGCTTCGGAGCCATCGTGGTTGAAGTCGTCATCAATCACCTGGGCATCGTGAATGCGCAGATGCGTTCCGGCGTCTGAGGCGGCGTAAAACGTCCAGGTCCCGTCGTCGGGCACCTTGAGGTAGCCGCGGTAGCAGAGGCCGGCCTGTTCGGTGCGCGATAGATGGTTGCGCACATCGAAACTTTTGACGCTCTTTTGGCTCAGCGCATTCAGCTCATCAAACTCCGGCAGCCAGGGCCAGGCCCCTTCGTAGGCGGAGACCTCCACGCCGGACACAACCTTTGCACGGACCGGCGGAACGAGCTCGCCGTCGTACGGACGGGTGCCGACCTTGTCGGAACCGGGACTGAATGGATCGTCTGTTTCCACCCGGCGCACCTGAAGCACGCGATCCTTCATCCGTTGCTGAAGGGTTTTAAAATAGGCGGCTTTGCCGGCGGACGGATTCAAAAACAGGTTGTTGGCTTCCTTGAGATCGGTGCGGACGTCATAGATTTTAAAATCATCGGCGTGGGATTGAATGTTGTTTCGCACGCCCTTGTATCCATCCACAAAGATGACCTGCTGCTGGCCGCGCTTTTCCCCACCATGATGAGTGAACTCGGGATAGTTCGGAACGCTTGTGCCTTGGTTAAATTCCACATAGACGACGCCGCTGCGCTGTGTGCCTTTTCCGGTCAGCGTCGGGATGAGCGATACGCCGTCACTGCGCGCCGGTGTGGGCAATTGAGCCAGGTCACAGAAGGTGGCCATCCAGTCCTGAAACTGGGAAGGCGTGTCGTTCTTCCGGCCGGGCTGAATGGTTTCCGGCCACCACACGAGCGTCGGCTGACGGATGCCGCCCTCATAACAATCGCGCTTTATGCCCTCAAACGGGCCGAACGAGTCAAAGGCGCTGGCGTTATAATGGCCGCCCTTCAGGTAGTGGACATCATGCGGTCCGTTGTCGGCCGTGAAGACCACCAGCGTATTTTTTTCAATGTTCAGATCGCGCAAAGTTTGAAGCAGGTCGCCCATGCAATCGTCCATGCGGCGGACGAGCGTGGCAAACCGCTCCTCCTCATTGGTCCAGCCTTTGCCGACATAATCGGGATGTCGCCACGAATCGATCGTGCCGGTGGCGGTGTTGATCATGTGCCCCGGTTTGCCCAGCCATTGCACGCCACCCTTGATGCCTGCGCCGTCCGGATAGGGGCCGGTCGGAAGCTGCAGTGCCGCGTGCGGGGTGTCGTAGGCCAGATAGAGGAAGAAGGGGGTTTCGGCATGCTCGGCCTGATGGTCGATCATCCATTTTTTGGCACGGGCTGTAAACAGGTCGGGCGTGAAACATTTGTCAAGATCCGCGGAAATTTCGTTTTCGTTTTCGTACAGTTCTTTCGGACTTTGATGGCGCTCATTGTCCCCCAATGGCCAGCTGTTCGCGGGATAGTGCTGGTGCCCGTCTGCATGGCGCAAATAGCCGTGGAAAAAATCGAACCCGCGTCTGGTGGGATAGGCCGGCCAGCTTTCAGGGCCGTCCCCTTTCCCCTGCAGGCCATATTTGCCAATCAGTGCCGTTGCATAGCCGGCCTGCTGAAGGGTGCTGCCCAGCGTATGGTTCCGCGCCAGCGGGTTGTCGAAGTCCGAATTGCGCACATAGGCATGGCCTTGATGCACACCTCCCAACAAACTGCTGCGCGCCGGCGCGCACACCGGTGCGCCGGTGTAGTGTTGATTCAGAATCATTCCCTGCACCGCCATCCGGTCCAGATGGGGCGTCGCGTGCTTTTTGGTCCCTTTAATGGAATTCTGCCAGAGCACTCCGACATCCCCGTAGCCCAGATCATCGGCCAGAATGAAGATGATGTTCGGGCGGTCATGAGCCGCCGCGGCGTCGCCGGGCATACATGCGCAAAGCACCGCGAAACATGCAACCAGAGAAATGCGGAATAATTTCATAATCATGTCAGTCATCCTTGGGGTTGAGGCAAATCCTTCACGGTTCATTCATTACCAGTTTTCCGGCAGATCCGGCAGGGTTGATTTCAGAATTTCGTAGATGGCCAGCTTATCGTCCTCCGCAAGGTGCGGAAACTCTTCGTCCAGCTCCGCGGTGCAAAGCACCGTGTGCATCCTTTGATAGACGGTATTTTTTACGACAGCGGGCAGCATGTGAAAGCCCGGCGAATAAATCAGATAGCTGCAGGAATATTTAAACAGGCGCTCCGTGCCGTCAAACTCCCGCAGTGAGCGGCCCTGTTCATCCTTGGTACCCTGTGCCGCAAAAAAGACCGTGAAGTTCGAGGTCCCCGAGATCGGCGCATCCAGCTTTGCTTCGTTGGTGTAGAGTAAATGCCGCGTTAAAATGGATGCCTGCCGGTCCACTTCTTTTTGCAGCGATTCCGACAGCGCGGCCGTTGAACCGGCAGGATCGGGGGCATGCCCATGCAGCAGCGATCGGATTCGATAATTGGCGCGCGTTATCAGGTTCTGCATATGGCACTGGTGGTCAAAGACCATCAGCGCCATCAGATCGCTATGCGGCGTGAGATAGAGGCCGACATCAAAAAACGGACTTAAATCCGTCACATTAAGACTCTTTTCCGAGGGCAGCTCTTTGACCTTCGGCAGGTTGCCGTGGTGGATCGCCGAGCCATGCCGGCCGGTGACATACCACCCGCCCCAGCGATCTTCGAGCGGCGTCTGGTGAAACACACTGAGCGTATTGAAGCGGCCGTTGGCTCTCGCATAGGTGCTGCTCACCAACAGGCCCGGCACATTTTGTGTTCTCGCCGAGCTATGGCAGTTCAGGCAATTTCTGGTGTTCCGGTTGATCTGAGGAGCGAGCGCCGGATCCTGCTTTACGTCATAAAATACCGGCCCGATAAACGGATCCATGGAAATGATTTCAATCAGTTCGGCCTCCGGAATCCAGCCGACATAGGTGGTATCGTTGAAATACAGGGCCCGCGGTGTATCTCCGCCAATGAGATGTTCCTGAAAACTGCTCGAATTAAAAACCAGTATTTGGCTCTCCGGCGAAATATCCAGTGCCTTAAGGACTGATTTTAAATACCCCTGCTCCGGCTCATACACCAGCGGTGTATTCGACAGCGCGTTCAACGCACTCACCGAATTGGTCAGCGGTCGGGAATGATAGAATATGGGCGCAGCTTCAAACCGCTGCCGCTCCTGCCCCGGGGCGGAACCCGATACAGCTACCGACAGAAATACAACGATGTTAATCAGGCGCCCGATATTCATCATCCTCTTTATATCCGCTCCTTCGACAGGGTGCGGCTTATTTTCCTTGCTCCCGGGCATGCCCCTGGAGTCCGTCTAATCGCGGGCCCCAACGCCTTCGCCGACAAAAACGGCATCCATCAGCGAGCTGTTCCACTCCGTAATGATGTCGTTCAGCCGCTCTACGCGCTCGGGCATTTGTTTATTGAGGATCTTCGTTTCACCGATGTCTTCGGTCACGTTATACAACTCAGGCGCTTGCTTGTTGTGAATGACCAGTTTGTAGTCGCCCTTGCGGATGGTGTAGGAGCCGTAGCTGAACTTGCGCATGAACAACTGCTCATGCGGCGAACCCTTCTTCTTGCCGGTGAGATAGGGAACAATGTTCACGCCGTCGAGCGGGCGGCCCGGATTTTCCGGCGCGCCGGCGAGATCGGCGATTGTTCCGAAAATATCCAGCGAGGAAACCGGTTCGTCGTAAACCATGCCCGCCGGAATAACGCCCGACCACTGCACGGCATAGGGCACGCGGATTCCGCCTTCCCAGGGGTTTGATTTCCCACCGCGCAACGGCCCGTTGTCCGAGCCCGCGTTTTTCTTTATCTTGCCGCCGTTGTCGGAGAGGAAAAAGATGATGGTGTTTTCTTCGAGCTGCAGTTCCTTCATCGTATCGAGCAGACGGCCGACGTTATCGTCCACACAACTGACCATGGCGGAATAGACGCGCCGGTTTCTGTCTTTTTCATCGGCAAAGCGCTCGATGTATTCTTCCGGAGCCTGCATCGGCGCATGCGGTGCATTGTAGGAGAGAAACAGGAAGAACGGCTTTTCCTTGTTGCGCGTCACAAAACTGATCGCCTCATCCGTAAACGCGTCTGTTAAATATTTTTTCGGCAGGACCGGCTCATGATTGTGCAGCAGCCAGGTTCCATACGACTCGCTCGCTGATTTTGGCGCATAGGGATCCTTCATCGTCAGCTTTTCCGGGAAGTAGCCATGTCCCCCGCCGAGGAATCCGTAAAACTCGTCAAAGCCACGCGCCAGCGGATGGAGCTTGTCTTTCACGGCCCCCAAATGCCATTTGCCGATGATGCCGCTGTGATAGCCCACCGGCCGCAACGCTTCCGCAATCGTTTTTTCCTCGAGCGAAAAGCCAACGGTTGCATCCTCGATATTAAACGGAGGATTGCCGCAGAACCCAAAGCGATCCTGATAGCGCCCGGCCATGAAGCCCGCACGGCTGGGCCCGCAGGCCGGATAGGTTACATATGCGCTCGTGCATTTGGCACCCGCCGCGGCAATGCGGTCGATGTTCGGCGTTGGAATGCGGGCCTTGATCCCATCCCGCACATTAAAGCTCACATCCTCATACCCCAGGTCATCGCACATGATCACCAGAAGATTGGGCTTCGCTTTGCTCTCGGCCAATGCCGAAACACACATGACCGATAGGGCGGTCAATACTCTTGCTACAGATAGGTTCATCTCTATGCTCCTTCGTTTTTCATGATTTCGCTCATCGCCACCCAAAGGGTACACGATGCATCAAACACTAGGGGTTTCCCGCCTGATCAATTCCAATACTAACTCGACCTGATTGCAGCAACACCTGCCCGAAACTATCTTTAACGGCGCCTTCCAACGGGAGTCCGGATCCGATGCAGGGCGATCCGTCCTTCAACATGAATGCCTTCAGGATCTCAAACCCCGCCCCGCGTGCCGCGGCATCCACCAACCGCGGATCCTCGAACAACGGCGCCTCGTCGTCCGGCAGTTGATCGAAGTTGCCGTAATAGCAATTGTTCGCATAGCGGGTTCCCTCGTCTTTGCCCGAAATAAACCCGGCGGAATTTTCGGTGATGAAAATATTATTGGCGATCAGCGTATCCTTCGGCCAGGGACCGCCCCAGTTACCAAAGATCACCATCGTTGAATCGATTTCCGGCATCCGCTTTTCCGGCAGAATGACGAGGTTGTTGTAAATCCGGGTGTTTTCGACCGGGCCCGTGATGTGGAACACCGGGGTGAACCAGCCCGCCTGGGAGGTTTCGTATTCGCGGAGCCCGTCGTTGACGCTCACGTTGTAGCGAACAATCGTGTCGCGCGTGCCGATGTTTCCGTCACTTCCATACGTCGCCCCCTTGTTGCAGATGAGCAGAAAACCGCCCGCGTTATCATGGCTGTAGTTATATTGAATGATGGTTCCAATGCAGTTGAAGTCGGCGTCGAAGCCCTGCCCGTCCCACTTCGCATTGTGGCCGCTGACCTCGTTGAACTGGATCACGGTGTTGTCGGAGCTCCACGGCCAGATGCCGGCGGCGGCATCGCCGAAGGGCAGTGTGTCGGGGCAGTCGCGCATCACGTTGTATTCCACCAGTGCGCCGTCGCAGCAGGTCGGCACAATGCCGTCGCCGGGAATCTGCTCGAGCAGGTTGCGGCGGATGACCACGCCGAGGTTCGGATGCCAGGAGGTGCGCCGGGAGTTTCCGCGAAAGTTGATGCCGTTTCGTTCGCAGCGGTAAAAGTGGCAATCCTCGATCAGCAGATCGATGAAGCGGGAAGGCATGCCCCGTCCGCGATTCTGAATCAGGATCGCGCTCCCGCCCTTCTCTTTTTTGACCAGGCTTCCGTTGACGTCATGAATCACCAACTTCTTCAAATGGATGTGCCGGCGATCGCCGATGTCTGCGGCCCGCACGATCAGGCCGCGGCGTCCGCCCTCGCGCTTCTCGCCCTTGTTGGTGATTTCAAGCTGGTTGACTTCCCAGTATTCGACATTTTCCAGCAGAACGGTGTATTCCTTTTTCCCCTCGCCGTGAATGACCGGCAACGCGCCTTCGCCGTAGCGATCCAGCACGATCGGCAAGTCCGCGGTCCCGCTTCCCTTGAGCTCCAGCTGGCCTGTCCACGATGAGCCGGATCGCAATAAAACGCGATCGCCCGGCTGGAAGATCGTGCGGTTGAGCTTGTTCAGCGACTTCCAGGCCTGATCGGGAGTCAGTCCGCTCCACCGGTCGTTTCCGGATACTGAATCGACATAAAACGCGGCCGGTGCAAAATCCCGCGTGTGACTCACGGACATGCGCGTGCAACCGGCAAGCAGGCCGGACAACAGCATGAGAAACAGAGTTCTTTTCATTTTTTAATCTCCAAAAGGAGTCTATTCGGCGGCAGCGACGCGGAGCCTAAAGGTTCACGCCGGTTCCGAGCACCTTGCTCTCGTGGCCCCACATAATCTGCCAGGGATCGCTGGTTTTGATCTGGAACGCTTTGATCTTTTCCTTCAGCCGCTGAAGGGTTGCGGCGTGTTCTTTGTCGCCGGCAAGATTAATAGCTTCATCCGGATCGACAGACAGGTCGAACAGCTCGAACTCCGGACGGAAGAGGTAGTCGTTCACCTTGCGGTGCCCGAAATATTGGATGCCGGACCGATAGATGCTTTGCCAGGTGGAGGCCGCCCACAGATCGGAGGCAAACGGATATTCCAGCCGCCAGGCAATGTTCCAGATCAGCTTGTAGTTCCCTTCGCGAACAACCCGCATGGGATAGTACATCGTGATTTCATGGAAGTTGTGCGCGGCATAGATTTCGTTCCGGTCACTGGACCTAATCGTGCCAAGGACCGGAACAAAAGAACGGCCATGGAATTCGGCCGCATCGAAATCCACCCCGGCAAAGTCGAGGATGGTCGGCGTCAGGTCGACCCAGGAAATCATCGAATCATTGACCTGGCCCTTAAGGTCGGCACGCGGATCCTTCACAATGCAGGGGAGTTTGATGCCGGGTTCATAGACGCTGGTTTTTGCGCCGGGAAAGGCGATGCCGTTATCCGAGATATAGAGGACGACGGTGTTGTCGGTTTTGCCCGCCTTTTCCAGCAGGGCCTGAAGTTTGCCCAGCCCCTGATCGATACGCGATACGGATTGGTAGTATTGCGCAAGCTCCTCGCGGCACTCTTTGGTGTCCGGCAGGAACGGGGGGACGATCACCTTGGTAGGATCATACTGTACGGTCTGCACACCGGGATACCCTTCCTTCCGGTTGCCGAAAGAATTGGGCGCATTCCACGGCTCGGGCTTGAAGGGATGTCCGCGGTGGGGATCATCGGGGCAGAAATAGAGAAAGAACGGCTGCTCGGATTCGATCACCCCGCGGCATGCCTCGGCCATTTCCACCGTACTGCGCGGATCGGCCTTCAGGACGGTTCTGAAGCGGTAGACAGATTCCGGCGCCACGTGGTATTTCCCGATCCGGGCGGTATGGTAGCCGGCCTCTTCCAGCAATACCGGAAGCGACCGGACGGCGTCGAAGGTGCTGAAGTGATGATAGTTGTGGACATGGCCATAGGAGCCGGTCGCATGGCCGAACTTTCCGGTTAGAATAACGGAGCGACTCGCCGCACAGCTGGCGCTGGTGCAGTAGGCGCGGGTGAAGCGAACGCCCTCCGCCGCCAGCTGATCCATGTTCGGTGTCTGAACGACCGGATTACCGTAGCATCCGAGCGCATCCAGACCGTGATCGTCCGATACAAAAAGAATGATGTTGGGCTGCTTGCCCGATGCCCCGCAAAGCGCGCTGAACAGCCCCAGTAACGGCAGAATAAATTTTATTGATCGCATCATCATCTCCGGATGGTCCCGCCTGATCGGTTTGCCCTAATCGCCGATCCGCTCAAGGCGCAGGCAGCGCACGCTGCCGGCGGGAATCGTCAGCGACACGAAGTCTTCGGAGCGGGCCAGCTTCCCCAAGGGCACGGTCTGCGATCCAAGCTGATCGAATACCGCCCACGTTCCGGCCGCGGCTCCGCGGCGGAGGTTGACCTGCCGCTCGGCGGGCGTCAGCACGTTGGAATCCATCAATACCGCAAACAGGCGGTTTGGGTTGCCCTTGTCTTCGGTCACTTGCCAGAAGCACTCGTTTTCAACATAGAACAACTGATTGACCCGCTGTGCGATCAGCTCAGCGGAAATCTGATCGCGGGCCTCGGTCAGCGATGTGAATTCTTTCCACGTATCGCCGTCGGTTTCATAAGCGATCCTGCACCACGGTTGCGCCTCCAATTCCCTGGCGGACGCATACGGCACCATCGGCACGAAGCCGCTTGCGGAGGTCGGCAGGAGTTCCGCCCAGCGCAGTTTCGAATTAAAGAGAATCGCCGTGGCATCGGTGTCAGGCACTTCGGTATATCCATCCCAGCACGCCAGATTGTTGATCACGTAGGCTCCGGGCACATGCGTGTAGCGGTCGTACCAGTTATAGTCGTGGTTGATGCACAGCGTCTGCAGGCGCTCGGCATTCGGGTTGTTCAACCCCACAGCCACCGGTGAAATACCTTTGATCCGGCCGGGTTCCGGCGAATTGGGATAGACGCCCTTTTCCACCATTTTCAGGAAATTGCCGATCCCCTGACGGTAGGGATTGCTCCACTTCAATGATGAATCGGTTGTGTCGCCAAACGCATACAGCGGATTTCTTTCGTGTGAAATCGACGTGATCCGATACACGTTCGCGCCCAATGCGTACTGCGAGAGCAGGTGACGCAGGACCACATGCCCGTTGCGCATGCCGCCCCACTCGACGATGCGGTTGGCGGTCAGGTTGTCCCCGATGCTGTTGCACGCCCAGCCGAGAACATCCCCGTTGAGCCATAGGCCGGCCCGCTCAGAAAAACTCCAGTCCACTGCGGTCACGTTGGAGTTCTCGACGCCGAGAATGATCATGTCCTTATATTCGGGGAAATAGCTTTTTCCATCCGCCTGCGTCATGGCGGAGAAGATCGGCCCCTTGCCGCAATACATAAATTTGGGCGGAGCAACACCCAGTTTATTCGCCCGCGCCCGCAGCGCTTCCAGATGCGGCTTGAATAGATCCATAAAGGCGGGTTCCTTCAGCTCCTTGGTGCGCGGCATCAGGTACGATTTCCCATCAACCACGGACGCTTCGAAGTAGTCGGCGAGATCTTCCGCGCTCACATCGATTTCATCATTGTGGCCCACAGAGAGGCACGAATGGATACCGGCTTTGGCCAGCGCGCGGAAGAACCGGACCATACCGTCTTTGGTGATGCTTTCACTCTGCACGCCGCCGTTTGACCGGGTGCTGAGACTGGCCGTCCAGTGGATCCGCTGCGGCTGATAGCCATCGCCGAACAGTTCATCGCTCCAGGCCTGCATCGCCTCCTGAATCCCAACGACCCTTCTTTCAATATTGGCGTCGGTCATTTTCCAGCCCAGCTTGCTGTTGAAGAAGTTCACAAACCAGATCGGCTCACCGGCAACCGCCGCGGTTCCGGCAAAGTTATCCAGATCGGCTGCAAGCGTATCGAGCGTATCGCGCACGGCACCCAGCACCCCTTGCCCGTCAATGGTTTTCGCATCTTCCTTCCATCGGGTTCCGTTCAGATCGACAACGTAGAAATGGTCGTCGCCGTTGATCGGCCCGGCGAGCACGACCTTATCGGCAACGCCCGGCTTGCCGCTCTCGAGACGGGCGACATCGCTGAAATGATACAGGGTATGCGCGTAGCCATAGTCGTTTTCTCCAATACGAAAGCGATTTCTGGCATCCGCCTTGAGGTCGTAGTTGACGAGATAGAGGTCGTCGCCGTAGATGGTGAACATTTCAGCGCCGGGATAGACTTCGCCCAGGCTAAAATTGCCGGGAACGCCCTGCTGCAGCAGATATTTCCCCGTCCGGGTCTCCCCTGCGGCCTGATAGATTTTTCGGTGCAGCAATTCGCCGGGCGTAACCAGCTTCGAAAGGGTTTGGTCATGGGCGCCGCCCAGTTCCGGGTGCCAAACTCCCCAGTGACCCACCACCTCGTCATCGCCATCGCCATCCATGTCGTAGGCATGCGGCAATTGCTTGTCGGTCCAGCCCAGCGTGGAAATGTCGCTGGCGTTCAGACTCGCCAGCGGCTTGCTTCCGTCTTTCATGACCCAATAGGCTGGCGCAGCCAGTGTATCCAGATCAAAGATGTGGTAATAATTTCCGCCGCGGAAATCGGTTGTATCGTAAAAGGCGATCGCTTCATCGCCCCCCTTCCCGTCAAAATTACCGATCAGCACACGTCGAATGATGCCGACCTGAGGCTGTCCCTCGGCATCCGGCGGGAGCGCGAGTGTATCCGTCAGTTTACCGGCTGAATCGTAGAGACGAATCTTACCGTCGACGCCGCCGGTGACAATCCGCGTTGATCCGTCCGAACGGTGGCCGACATCGGCTGTGTATAGCGCCGCCGTGGTCACGGGAATCACGATCCGCTCGGCCCCACTGTGGTCGAGGATCACCAGGTTGCCGTCCGTGCAGGGAATCAATATTTCATCAGTAGAGGGTTGATCCTTCGCATCCTCGATATCCCCCGCGCCGATCATCACCGCAAAGCCATCGAGCTGATAGCTCCACAAGCGGTTGTTCGCCGCCGGGTCGCGGATCTCCGCCGGTTGTTTGAAACCAATCACTTCCCCGTCGACAGTCATGCCGACGACAAAATCCCTCACGCTCGAGCCGGATCCGGTAAAGTCGGCCGTCTCGACATGGATGAGGTTGGCCCCCTGCGTGTTGTAGGGCTGGAAGCTGCTCTGTGCATTCACTAAATTCGAACAGAATGCGGCACTGCATAATAATGCTACTAATGGTATTTTCATACGCCATATAGATTTCATAATCCCTCGCTATCAAACAAGATTATTACTCACTCAAGTTTCACAGATCGATGCGGCTGAGCCGTCCGCACGCTTCTATCCGGCATTCCCGACCGTAAACCCGCTGTTGAGCAACCTCAAGACGCGACATCCGAGTTTCCAGACAACGGTTGACATCGCTACAGGACTATACAACGTTCTTTCCGGCATGCTATATAGCGCATTTGCAAAAAATGAACCCAAGAAGCTCTTTATATGATTAAACCCATTCTGCTCACGGTATTGCTGCTTCTCGTCACACCATCCGGAGCGACGGCGGGGTTGGCGTTTGCGAACAGCGATCTGGATATTGAAATCGCCCCGTCCGAACTGATAAGGCAGGGCCGGGCTGTGGTCGACGGAAAAACCGGCGACTTGGTCGTCAAGGTTAACGGGGCCGGCTTCCGCTACTCAGGACGAATCGAGACGCCGGGCACCTATCAGGTTTGGGTGACCTATTACTGCGCTCAAAAAAGCGCTTCCGCCACAATGGAATTTAACGGCGCCCGCAAGACGAAGCAGCTGCTCTACATGGGTGCGGATTCCATCCGGAAATTTTACGGGAAAAACGCTCGGCCCATACCCATGAAGAACGGGCATCCGCCGCAGGTCGAACCCTACTATTTCCGCGAATACTGGGGCTCGTTCCCGCTGTTGGAAGAAATCGACATGAAAATGGGCTTTCAGGGTGGCTACATCCGCATTCACCAGGTTGAGTTTCAGAAGGAAGGCCGCCACACGAAGGAACTCGAACCCCTCCTCTTCTCCGCCATCGATTTCTACGACCACATGCGCCTGCCGGATGCGCTCACCCGCTGCACGTTCGACGCGAAAAAGAACAGGGAATCGACCGTCTCTTCCATCGCCACCTGCGGCGTGACGCTGATGGCCTATGCGATCAACCACGAGCTCGGGCGCGATCCGAAGGCCGCCGAAAAAGCGCTGAATCTGCTGCGCGTCTGCAACGGCAAGGTTTCCGGATGCAAACCGGCCAGGCACCGGACCGGCTATTTCATGCACTTCATCAATGCCGCGAACGGAACCGGCAAATCGGAATATTCGACCATCGACACCAGCATTCTAGTCAGCGGCGCGCTGATTGCGCGCAACACCTTCAACGATCCCCGAATCACCGCCGAAGCCGACGAACTATGGAACTCGATTGACTGGACCTCGGCCGTGGTGAAAACAGATCCGAGTACGCCGCGCTTCGCCTATACCGGTTCCCACATCGACGGCACGAAAGAAGGTGCGGCCACCATGTACAATGAGTACATCATTCTGGCCTGGTTCTGCCAGATGTGGGAAAACCAGCAGAAGGGTGCGAGGGCGAGAGCGTTTATCATGCCTGACCTAGACCGCCTGCCGAAGCAGGTCTTCCGCAACCGGATTATGCTCGGCAGCCACATCCAGCCCTCCTTTCTGGTTCAGTTTCCATTTTATATGTCCGATCTTTGCAACAACGAACGCTTCTTCAGTTTTGTCGCCGCGCAGGGCATGGCCGACCGCGCGTTCTGCATCGATCAATACAAGGACCGCTCGGCCTGGGGTGTGTCGCCGGGCTGCACGCCGGAGAAAGGGTATGCGGTGCGCGGCTTTTCCCGTAATCCGGAAAACACCGTGGGCCCGCGTATGATCGCCGGCTTCATTCCGGTCATGCCCATTGCGGCGGAAGACCTCTATCTGCGCTGGAAAGATCCGGCCAACAGGCAGACGCTGAAGTTTGGCACCATCCTGCCGCGTTTTGTGCCGGGAACAGACTGGAAGCCCTATCGCATCGCCGGCGTCGACTTCAGCGCACTGCTTTGCGGGCTGGCAGCGCATCATCCGGACATCGGCACCGACTGGTGGCGAAAAAACACTCAATTCACCTTCAAGAAAAAGTAGAATCCCATGAAGACAACCATCCTGCTCAGTTGCATCGCGGTCGCACTAACCTCTTCGTTGGCGGCGAACGAAAAACCCAACATTCTGATCTACTTCGCCGACGACATGGGCATCGGCGACACGCGCGTCTACAGCGTAGCATGTCCGGTTGAGCTGCCCACACTCGAGAAGCTCGCGAAGCAGGGCATGTCGTTCAGCGACGCCCATGCGCAGGCGTCGCTCTGCGCGCCCAGTCGCTACTCAATCCTCTCCGGCAATTATCCGCATCGCGGCCGTTCGGAAGGAGGAAGCTGGAACTTTAACGGCGGTTCGCAGTTTCTGGACGGCCAAAAGACGCTCGCCGATATCCTGAAAGCGCAGGGCTATCGCACCGCGATGTTCGGGAAGGTGCATCTGGGGGCGCTGGTCCATCCCAAGGACCCGTCCGAGGGCTTCGACAAGCGGACGCCGCATACCAAGGGAAAAAAGCATTTTGACTGGAATGCGGCCGACTTTACCCGACCCCTCAAGAACGGGCTCTCCAGCAAAGGGTTCGACTACACGTTTCTCTCCTACGGCGGTATTCAGGACGCCCCGTACGCTTTCTTCGAAAACGACATCCTCTACGGGAAGCCCGGAGATCTCATGGTCTGGGAAGGCGGCAACTATAAAAACGACAACGGCATCTCCAACATTCAGGGCTGGAAGCCCGGCTTCGGATTGCCGGACTGGAAAACCAACGAGGTGGGGCCGATCCTTACCGGAAAGGCCATCGACTTTATTGATCGCCATCACACAATCAACCAGCGCGAGCGAAGCAACACGCCCTTTTTCATGCACTACTGCAGTCAGGCCGTCCACGTTCCGCACACCCCGCCGAAGAAGTTCCATGGCCGAAAAATATTCGGTGCCACCGGCGGCACCAAACACATGGACATGCTGCTCGAAATGGATGTCTCGTTCGGCATGATTCTCGACGAACTGGAACAGCGCGGACTGCTGGATAATACGCTTATCATCTTCACCAGCGACAATGGCGGCCTCCCGCAAAAGGTGTCGAAAAATACATTTAACTCCAACGAAGGACTTCAGGGGTATAAAGCGCAGATGTGGGAGGGCGGGCACCGCGTGCCGTTCATTATTCGATGGGGCGACGGCACA
The DNA here is from genome assembly GCA_041592955.1 of Pontiella sp. Taxonomy (GTDB): domain Bacteria; phylum Verrucomicrobiota; class Kiritimatiellia; order Kiritimatiellales; family Pontiellaceae; genus Pontiella. Next base: position 1,157 of record JBFHPA010000035.1, on the reverse strand, counting down.
CCAAAGGGCTCAAAGGTGCCGCCCGGCACGTGGTCCAGACAGCTCGTCGGAATCGTCGACATCTATGCCACCGTCTGTGACCTACTCGGTGTCAGTCCCGGAGCGGATCAAGGCCTCGACAGCCGCAGCTTTCTCTCCGCATTACTGAAACAAAACGAAACCCCGATCCGCCGGCATCTGCTTCATTCGGCCGAACGCAAACGCTCCATCCGCGACGGCGCATGGAAACTCGTCACCACCCAAAAATATGAACCGCTTTCGCTTTTTAATCTGGCCGATGACCCCGTGGAGGCCAATGACCTCATCACGAATCCTGAGCACGCCCCCTTCGTCAAAAAACTGGCTTCCACACTAAAAGAGCTTAAAGAGGCCCCGAGAAGCACTCCCGAGATCGGAAAAACACGCTGATCCAAAATCGCTTTCCCGATGATTCGCAGCAATCGACACAGTGAGCCGGCTGTTTTTTTGATGAAACCGCTGTACTCGGTCCCGTTTTTCTGGGAGTCGTGTAGGTCTCTTTTACATAACGAATACTAACCTTGGGAATTTGAGGACATGCTAGCACTGGCCATATCTTTCATCATTGCAGTTTCAATCAGCTGGACGTGTATTGCGTCCGGAGTCAAGAGCGGTTCGATTGCCTATGGAATCCTCGGTTTCATTGCATCGCAGATTCTGATCAGCCTGCTGGTCCGAAAGAAGATCAAGAAGGTGAACGAAGCGCTGCAGGAAATGCTTCTAACGGGCCAGAAACGGCTGAGTCATAAAATCAACCAGTTTCAGAATAAGCCCGGTGGTAATCCCACCCTTATGCAGAAGCAGGTGGAACATGCTCAACATGAGCTTTTCAGATCGGCGCTCGAGTTTTCTAATAAACTGGAGCCCTTCAAAAAATGGAATCTGCTGATGGAGAAGCAGATCTCCACACTGCGCCTGCAGTTTCTCTACCAGCTGAAAGAGTTCGACAAGGTCGATGCGATTTTTTCCAAAGGAATGCTGACCGGACCGATCCTGTCGGAGCCGCTGCTGGTGGCCATGAAAATGGCGCGCCAGTATGTAAACAAGAATGTGCCGCGTGCCCAGAAAACCTTTAAGCGGTATGTGCGATGGTTCCGAAGTGATAACGGAGCATTGCTGTATGGCGTTATGTCGTGGAT
>JBFHPA010000034.1:0-16785 GCA_041592955.1 Pontiella sp. | reverse complement strand
TGAGATCAATTTTGAAAACACGTTACCGAGGTATTTGAGATGGGTAGAGAATGTGCAGTAACCGGAAAGAAAACGACCGTTGGACGGCGTATTGTCCGCAAGGGTCTGTCTAAGAAAAAAGGCGGGATTGGCCTTCACGTCACCAGTGCCACGAAGCGCACGTTCAAGCCGAACCTGCAGCGCGTGCGTGTGCGCGATGAAAACGGAACCGTTAAACGCGTGTGGGTTTCCACCAAAGCGTTGCGTTCCGGCGACGTCAAGAAAGCCTGATCTTCCGATCCAACAGAAGAAGCCAAGCCGTCCCGATGCGGGGCGGTTTTTTTTGTTCACTCGTTCCGGCCGCGTTTTCGAATGGCGAATGAAGGATAAGGGAGCAGTGGATTAAGAACGTCAGGCACAAAAAAAACACCCCTCCGCTTCAGCGGAGAGGTGTATTGCGTCTCTCAATCAAAAGAGAATGGGTTACCAGCTGGCTTTGGTCATGCCGGGGATCTTGCCCTGGGAGGCCATTTCACGAAGTGTAATGCGGGAAAGGCCAAACTTTCGGTAGACGGCGTGCGGACGGCCGGTTACGGAGCAGCGGTTCATGATTCGATTGGGGTTGGCATCGACCGGCAGCGAGCGAAGTTTGCGCGTGGCAACCATGCGATCAGAAGGATCGGTTTCCGGATTGCTGATAATTTTCTTCAGCTCGGTGCGGCGCTCAAAATATTTCGCGGCGCATGCAATGCGCTTCTGGTTCTTAACGATTTTGCTTTTTTTAGCCATAAATACTTTATTCCTTGTGTTGAAAGACCTGTGGATAAAACATAAATGGGGCAGGCCGCGCAACATTAATTATCCAAAAAATAAGGGCCTTCGAGGCAAGTTCATTTAGTGATCTTTCGTTCGGATTCGACTTTTAATCTTGAACACAAAGCGTCAACCCGTATTTTACCGCAATTAATTATTCATTAATCAGCTTAGGGGAATCTTCATGTCAAAAGTCAACGAGCTCGGAACCGCGAAACTTACCTATCAAGATAAAGTCATCGAACTGCCTGTTTTTGTAGGATCAGAGCAAGAGGCGGCGGTTGATATTCGCGCACTGCGAAAAGAGACCGGAATGATCACCTATGATCCCGGTTTCGTGAACACCGGATGCTGCCTCAGCGATATCACCTATATTGATGGCGAGAAGGGGATTCTGCGTTATCGCGGATACGACATCAACGATTTGGCTGAAAACTGCGAGTTTATCGATGTGGCCTATCTGCTGGTGCACGGCTCACTGCCGAACAAGGATCAGCATGACGAATTTTCCAAACACCTGAACACGCATTCATTGATGCATGAGGATATGCGCCACTTCTTCGATGCCTATCCTGACCACGCACATCCGATGGCTACGCTTTCGGCCATGGCGGTGTCGCTCTCCACGTTCTATCCTGAACTCGACGACGTGAGCCTGCAGGAAAATATCGACTACAAGGTTACGAGACTGCTTTCCAAGCTGCGCACGGCGGCGGCCTTTTCCTATAAGAAGTCGATCGGCCATCCGATCGTTTATCCGAGGCATGACCTGAAATATTGCGAAAATTTCCTAAATATGATGTTTCACACTCCGGTTAACAATTACCAGGTGGATCCAGTCGTTACCAAGGCGCTCAACAAGTTGCTGATCCTGCATGCCGATCACGAACAAAACTGCTCCGCTTCGGTGGTTAAAATGGTCGGCAGCGCGGGTGCGAATCTCTATGCCTCCATCTCGGCCGGCATCTGCGCGCTTTGGGGGCCGCTGCACGGTGGCGCCAACCAGCATGTGATCGAGATGCTTGAGCGGATCATTGTTGAGGACAAGGGCGATGTTAAGCGCGTCATCGAACGCGCCAAGGACAAGAACGATCCCTTCCGCCTGATGGGTGTGGGGCATCGCGTATACAAGTCATACGATCCCCGCGCCAAAGTGGCCAAACAGATGTGCAAAGACGTGCTTGCTAAAATGGGCGTGAATGATCCGCTGGTGGATCTTGCCCAGGAAGTGGAGGAAGCCGTGCTGGCTGATGATTATTTCGTGAGCCGCGGTCTCTATCCCAATATTGATTTCTACACCGGCCTGACCTATCGCGCGATGGGCATCCCGACGAATATGTTCACCGTCATGTTTGCCATCGGCCGCATACCGGGCTGGATTGCCCAGTGGCTTGAAATGCGCGAGGATCCTCACGGTCGCATTGGACGGCCGCGTCAGATTTACACCGGCCCCACGCTGCGCTCGATGAGTTAAGGAATTTGGCATGAGTAAGAATAGAACAGCCGGACACGCCCGGCATGACGCGGTTGAGCTCAGCTTCCTTGAACGGATCGCGCAACGATTACCCGAGGATCTGGAGATCCTGCAGGCATTGGCGGATCTTTACACCAAAACCGGTCAATACAAGAAGGGGCTGGAAATCGACCTGCGCTTGAGCCAGCAACTTCCCTCCGATGATCTTGTGTGGTACAATCTGGGTTGCTCCTATGCGCTCACCAATCATCCCGACGAGGCCTTTGATGCGCTCACCAAAGCCGTCGAACTGGGGTATTGCGACTATGACTGGATGAAGACCGATCCTGACCTCAATAATCTGCACGTCGATCCCCGATTTGAATCTCTTCTCAGCTGGCTCTACACGGCCTGCAATGAAGAGGAGTGAGGAGAGTCATCCCCACGAAAAAAGGAGCGACTTCTCTTTATGATTTGCTACATTCGTCGCTCGGATTTTTAGGCGCACAACGTTTGGAGCAATTCGATGAAGCAGCTGGATAAAGCGCAATGGGGAGACATGGGAGTGCATATCGCCGACGACGTGGATTGCTCCCGTATTGCGGGCAGCGCCGTCATTCACCCGGGTTGCCGCATTCTTGGAGCCGAGACCTCGATTGGACCCGACTGCATAATCGGAGCCGAAGCTCCGGTGGTGCTGAATAACAGCCAGCTCGGGCGAAGCGTTGAGTTAAAAGGCGGCTACTTCTCCGGATCGGTCTTTTTCGACGGCGCGAATATGGGCAGTGGCGCACTCGTGCGGCCGGGAACCATACTTGAAGAAGAGGCCGGCGGGGCGCATACGGTTGGTCTCAAGCAGACCATTCTTCTGCCTTTTGTGACTATGGGCAGCCTGATCAATTTTTGCGATATCCTGATGGCGGGCGGAACCAGCCGTAAAAATCATTCGGAAGTGGGTTCATCGTATGTCCATTTCAACTACACCCCTCATCAGGACAAGGCCACGCCATCACTGGCAGGCGATGTGCCGCAAGGCGTTTTCCTCGACAAGCCGCCGATCTTTCTAGGTGGGATGGGCGGGCTGATGGGACCGGCACAAATAGCTTTTGGCTCGGTTGTTGCGGCCGGCGGCGTCTGCCGCCAGGACATCATGGAGGAGGGGTTGCTTCATATTCCCGCATCGCCCGATGCGGATATGCGCCCTTACGAAACCGGCGTCTACCGCAAGATCGATCGCCTGGTGAAAAACAACCTGAACTATATCGGAAATCTGATCGCCTTGCGTCAGTGGTACCGACATGTCCGCCCGCTTTTTGTAAGGGATGATTTTGACCGGGCCGTCGTCGACGGCGGCTTGAAAAACCTGGAGCTCGTTTTGAGTGAGCGGATTAAGCGCCTCGGCGAGCTGGCCGGCAAAATGGAACACTCCATCAAACGGCTGGCGAAACAGTCCGGTGTGCCGGAGGCGGTCATAGAGCCGCAGCGACGATTCCTGGCGGAGTGGCCGGAAATGAGCGCCGGAATTAATTCCCTCGACCCCGAAACGCCGGACGCATTTATTGAATGGATGAGCAAGTTGCCGAACGATCGCGGCTACACGGAAGCGATTCAATCCGTTGATTCCGATACCCGCGAGGCTGGCCGGGCATGGCTACAGTCCATCGTGGATAGCGTCAACCAACTTTGGAGATAGGAAAGAATGGGAAAACTATTTGGCACCGACGGTGTTCGCGGCAGGGCAAACCAGGGAGACATGACGCCTGAAACTGCGTTGCGATTGGGCAGGGGTGTCGCACTCTATTTCAAAACGAATACCACCAACGACGAAGTTCGCCCGACCATTGTCATCGGGCGTGATCCTCGGCTCAGCGGATCGATGTTCGAAGCGGCGCTGGCGGCCGGGATATGCTCGGCGGGTGTCGATGTCCGTCTGCTTGGTGTTGTGCCGACACCAGCCGTCGCGCAAGCGACCGTTGAGTCTGGCGCGGTGGCAGGTCTGGTTGTGTCGGCGTCTCACAATCCTTTTTTCGATAACGGGATTAAAGTATTCAAGGGCGACGGATTTAAACTCAGGGATGACGAAGAGCAGGCCATTGAAGAGTTATCCTTAACGGATCCCGATGGTTTGCCGACCGAAGCGGATGTCGGCACCGTTTTCCATCTCGAGAACGCATTGGAACGTTATATCGATTTTTGCCAAAGCACGCTCCCGAAAGGAAAGCCGCTTGAAGGCTTGAAGCTTGTGCTTGATTGCTCAAACGGCGCCACCAGTGCCTGCGCAGAAGCTGTCTTTTGTGAGTTGGGGGCAACCGTTGACGTTATCCACAACATGCCGGATGGAATCAATATCAACGACCAGTGCGGCTCGCAGCATACGGAAGATCTTTGCGCGAAAGTTCTGGAGATGGGCGCCGACGCGGGACTGGCCTTTGATGGCGACGGCGACCGGTTGATTGCGGTCGATGAAAAAGGCCGCGAACTAACGGGCGATCAGATCATGGCAATTTGCGCCAAATCGTTTAAGGAAAACGGAGATCTGAAAAACAACCGGGTTGTGGCGACGGTAATGAGCAATGTCGGATTTCATGCAGCCATGCGGGCACTTGATATTCAAACCGACACGGCGGGAGTGGGCGATCGGCAGGTGCTTGAACTGATGCAGCGAAATGAGGCTGTGCTGGGCGGCGAGGATTCCGGTCATATGATTTTTCTGGATTGCCACACCACCGGAGACGGCATTGTTTCTGCCCTCAAGCTGATGCACATTCTAAACACCTCCGGTAAACCCCTTTCCGATCTTTCCAGCGTAATGACGCCCTTTCCGCAAAAGCTGATCAATATCGATGTAAAGAAGAAACCACCGATTGAGACCGTTGCTGAAATCGTCGCGGCGGTTACCGCCGCAGAGATGGAATTGGGTGATAAGGGGCGGGTGCTGATCCGCTATTCCGGAACCCAGCCGATGTGCCGCGTGATGGTCGAAGGGCCGACGAGTGAGCAAACCCTCTCCATTGCCGAACGTCTGGCCGAGGTTGTTGCGGGGGAACTTGGTTAGATGGAAATGATTCTTACAGCGGATGAGCTTAAGCGCTCATACACCATTGGCAAAACAACCCTTGATGTGCTCAAAGGCGTATCGATGCAGGTGCATGCAGGTGAAACACTCTCGATCATGGGCGAAAGCGGCTCCGGGAAAAGCACCCTGCTGCATGTGCTCGGAGGACTGGATAATCCGAAATCGGGGACCGTTCACTTCATGGGTCAGGATGTTTATCGCATGTCGTCGGTGCGTCGCGCGCGTTTTCGCGCGGAGAATGTGGGGTTTGTCTTCCAGTCGTTTCATCTGCTGCCGGAGCTGGATATCGTGGAAAACGTCGCGTTGCCCGCGATGGCACAGCGTTCAAAAGGCGATGCGAAAGCCCGTGCCGAAGAGTTGCTGAAGGAGGTCGGGCTGGGAGAACGCGTTGGTCATCGTCCGCAGGAACTCTCCGGCGGTGAGCAGCAACGGGTGGCCATTGCCAGGGCTCTGATGAACGAACCCGATGTGATTTTCTGCGACGAACCCACCGGAAATCTGGACTCCCGAACCGGGGAAAAAGTGTTGCATTATTTGTTTCAACTGGTCGAGGCGAGGAGGCATACTCTCGTGCTCGTTACTCATAGCAAGGAAGTGGCTTCGCGCTGCTCCCGGCAACTGATTTTGAAAGATGGGCTTTTAGTCTAGCAAGGGTACTGTTCATGAAGATTTTTTTAAGTGGCAATCTCGTCGATGAAAAAGACGCGGTGGTTTCAGTTTTCGATCACGGGTTGCTCTATGGCGACGGTGTATTTGAAGGCATCCGCGCCTATAACGGTCGGGTGTTTCTTTTGGATGAACACATCGACCGTTTGTACGACTCGGCAAAAGCCATTGCACTCGATATTCCGATGAGCAAGGCGGAACTTTCCGCCGCGGTGGTTGATACCTGCAAAGCCAATGAGATTGCCGAGGGCTATATTCGTGTTGTGGTAACGCGGGGCAAAGGTACCCTTGGCCTTAATCCTTACCTGTGCGACAAAGCGGAAGTCATTATCATTGCCGCGAAAATTCAGCTGTATCCGCAGGAGCTTTACGACAATGGTCTTAAGATCGTAACCGTCGGAACCATTCGCAACCATCCGGAGGCGATCAATCCGCGGATCAAGAGCCTGAACTATTTGAACAACGTCATGGCCAAGATCGAGGCCATCAACGCCGGATGCATGGAATGTCTCATGCTGAACCATAAAGGCGAAGTGGCCGAGGCTTCCGGGGATAATGTGTTTGCTGTGAAAAACGGAGTCTTGACCACGCCGCCCTGCACGTGCGGCGCACTCGAAGGGCTGACCCGAAACAAAGTCATGGAGCTGGCGACAAAGGCAGGCTATTCGGTCGTTGAAGCGCCAATGGCCCGATATGACCTGTATGTGGCCGACGAGGTTTTCCTGACGGGAACCGCGGCTGAAATCATTTCCGTGGTTGATATCGACAAGCGGGTGATCGGAGACGGTAAACCGGGCAAGATCACGGCCGAACTGGCTGAACTTTATATCGAGTGTACCAAGTCAGAGGGAACGCCGATCATCTAGGCCCGAATTCTGCTGTACACACTCTTCGAAAAGATTGTACAGCAACGATCCAACGATTTACTTTCACCGTTGTCTGAACAGAAAACGGGACTATCCATGAAATGCGAATGCTGTCAGAAAGCGGAAGCCACCATCCATCTTACCCAGGTATTGGACGGCGAAGTGAAGAAACTCAACCTTTGTCAGGCGTGCGCCCAGGAAAACGGAATTGACCTAAACTCACCGATCTCCATTACCGATGTGCTGCTCGGCCTCGGGAACCAGCAGAGCACAGAGCCGGCGAAGAGTGCGGCTTCCGAGTTCGATCTGAGCTGCGGACGCTGCCAGATGACCCGTGCGGAGTTCAAGAAGCGCGCCAGGCTCGGATGCCCGGAATGCTACAAAGCCTTCATGGGCGAGCTGAGCGCCTTGACACAAGCCATGCACCACAGCCGGCAGCATGTCGGAAAAATACCGGCGCGGCAGGGTAATGAAGCGAGATTTTCGGCTCAGATAGCCGCATTGCAGAAGGATATCGAAACCGCGATTTCCAAAGAGGAATATGAAACGGCCGCCGCTTTGCGCGATAAAATCCGCACCCTCAAGGAGCAGGCACAGCCCGCAGAATCCGGAGAATCCCATGACGCTTGACGATATGGTTCGCCTCCACGGCAGCTGGCTGGAGGCCGGCACGACCGAGGGACCGGTCATTAGCAGCCGGATTCGGCTCGCGCGCAATCTGGAGGATTATTCTTTCCCGGGGTGGGCCAGCGAAGAGGAAAACCATGCGGTCTGGAAACAGGCCTCGGCCATTTTCGAGGAAATGGATTCTCCTTTCATGAATTGGAGCATGTCCGACACGTCCGCGCTCGATAAGGAAATTTTGTTCGAGCGCCACCTCATCAGTCAGGAACTTGCACAGGAAGATGACAGCTGCGGTGTTTTCGTGACGCCGGATGAACGCCTTTCCATCATGGTCAACGAGGAAGATCACATTCGTATCCAATCACTTCAGCCCGGCCTGAACCTGCAGGGCGCGTGGGAGGTTGCCGATAAGATCGATGATGCGTTGGAGGCCAAGTTAACCTATGCTTTTTCTCCCAAGCTCGGCTACCTGACGTCCTGCCCATCCAATGTCGGTACCGGCTTGCGGGCGTCGGTGATGCTTCATCTACCCGGACTGGTGCTGATGGAGGAGATGGATCCGGTCATCAACGGCATCTCCAAGATTGGATTGGCCGTGCGGGGCATGTGGGGCGAAGGCACGGAAGCGGCCGGCAACATGTTCCAGATATCGAACCAGATCACGCTGGGTCGCCGGGAGGACCAGATCATCGCTCACCTTGAGCAAATTGTGCTTGAACTGATCGATCACGAAAACAATGCCCGAATTAGGCTTATGAATGAAAAGTCGCTGATGATGGAGGATCACATCGCGCGTGCGCGGGGTATTCTCTCCAACGCGAAGCTCATGACCAGCGGCGAGGCGCTCAATCTGCTGTCATCGCTTCGCCTGGGGCTTGATCTTGGAAAAATCGATCAGTTTTCACGTCGCGATCTGGACATGCTGTTTATTTCGCTCCAGCCGGCGCACCTGCAAAAACTTGAAAACAAAGAACTTCAACCGGATGAACGGGATGTTGTACGCGCCGAGATGTTGCGAAAATACATGAAAAGTGCTACTGATAATACGGACTAAAGCGAAGGCGGATTTATGGACAATTTTACACCACGGGCTCAACAAGTACTGCAATTGGCACGAAAAGAGGCCGATCGCTTCAACCATGGCTATGTTGGCACTGAACACATCCTGCTGGGCTTGATTGCACTTGGGCATGGCGTGGCGGTTAATGCCCTGCAGGCGCTGGGCATTGATTTGGCATCCGTACGACTGGAAGTCGAGAAAGCGGTGGGTACGGGCCCCGAAACCAAAACGATTGGAAACATTCCCTTCACACCTCGCGCGAAAAAGGTGCTCGCACTCTCCGCGAGTGAAGCACGCGGACTCGGGCACAGCTATGTGGGCACTGAGCATATCCTGCTTGGACTGTTGCGTGAAGGGGAGGGGATTGCCGCACGTGTGCTTGAAAACCTCGGCGTGGATCTCGATGAAACACGGTATGAGATCATGAAAACACTCGATCCGGATTATGACCCCGCTGCCGAAGCCGAATATGAGGAGCAGGACGATCAGGAGCCACCATCCATCGGTGGAGAGCAACGCGGAAAGGGCAAGTCGAAAACTCCGGCATTGAACACCTTTGGTCGCGACCTGACCAAACTGGCCAAAGACGGCGAGCTCGATCCGGTCATCGGACGTAAGGATGAAATTGAACGCGTAGTTCAGATTCTATGCCGCCGCACTAAAAACAATCCGGTGCTGCTGGGCGAAGCCGGTGTGGGAAAGACAGCGATTGCCGAAGGATTGGCGCAGGCCGTCGTCAACGGGAATGTTCCGGACCTGCTGTTCGATAAGAAAGTGATCACCCTGGATCTGGCCTTGATGGTTGCGGGTACCAAATACCGTGGACAGTTTGAGGAACGCATCAAGGCGGTCATGGACGAAATCCGCAAGGAAAAGAACATCATCCTCTTCCTCGACGAACTGCACACGATTGTCGGTGCCGGCTCGGCCGAAGGAACCATGGATGCGGCCAATATCATTAAGCCCGCATTGTCGCGCGGCGAACTTCAGTGCATTGGCGCCACCACGCTGAAGGAATACCGTAAGTACATTGAAAAAGATGCCGCACTAGAGCGCCGCTTCCAGACGGTTAATATTAAAGAACCCACGGTCGAGGATGCCATCGAAATCATGATGGGGCTGCGTGCGAAGTATGAGGAGCATCATCATGCGCAGTTTACCGACGAAGCGCTCAAGACAGCCGTTGAATGTTCCGCGCGCTACCTGCCGGACCGCTTCCTGCCCGATAAAGCCATCGACCTTATTGATGAAGCCGGCGCGCGTGCGCGCATCGGCAGCATGAGCCGGCCTCCGGAACTGAAGCAGCTCGAGGAAGACATCCACAGCTTCGAGAAGAAGAAAAACGATGCCATCCACGAACAGAAGTTTGAGGATGCGGCCAATTTCCGCGATCAGGAGCGCCAGACTAAGGAGAAACTCGAGGCCTTGCTTGAGGCTTGGCGTAAGCAACGTGATGAAAACCGCACGGTTGTTACGGACGAAGATATCATGGTGGTCGTCTCGAAATGGACGGGCATACCGGTCATGAAGATGGGCGAGAAAGAAATGGCGCGTCTGCTGCGCATCGAGGAAGTGGTCGGTCAGCAGGTGGTTGGTCAGCAGGAGGCCGTGAGTGCCATTGCGAGAGCCTTGCGCCGTTCGCGGGCCGACCTCAAGGATCCGAAACGCCCCATTGGTTCATTCATTTTTCTGGGACCCACCGGCGTGGGCAAAACGCTGCTCGCAAAAACGCTGGCCGAATTCATGTTCGACGATCCGGAATCCTTTATTCAGATCGATATGTCGGAATATATGGAAAAGTTCAACGCGTCGCGTTTGATCGGTTCGCCTCCCGGTTATGTCGGGCATGAAGAGGGCGGGCAATTGACCGAGCGTGTGCGCCGCCGTCCGTACTCCGTGGTTCTGTTCGATGAAGTCGAAAAGGCGCATCCGGATGTCATGCACATGCTGCTGCAGATTATGGAGGAAGGTCGTCTGACCGATAGCCTGGGACGTAGCGTGGATTTCCGTAATACGGTCGTTATCATGACTTCGAATCTCGGTGCGCATGAGGTCAAGAAAGCCGGCTCCCTCGGGTTTTCGCCTGCCAGCGAAGCGGTCGACTACGAAAAACTCAAGGAACTGATGAATGGCATTGCCAAAAAGACCTTCAAACCCGAGCTGCTCAACCGTCTCGATGACATGATTGTCTTCCGCGAGCTGAACAGAATTGATCTGGAAACGATCATTGATCTTGAACTGGCCAATATCCAGAACCGCGTGCTCGGCCGGAATATCGAGCTGAAGATCACCAAGTCGGCGCGCGAATTCCTGCTGGACAAGGGCTATGACAAGGCCTACGGCGCGCGGCAGCTGCGCCGCACGGTTGAACGATATCTGGAGGATCCGCTTGCGGAAGAAATTCTGCGCGGCACCATCGAGAACAATTCGATCGTTACCGTGAAAGCCACTAAAGAGGCCTTAACATTCAAAGGGGCCCCTTTGGCGGTCGAGGAAAAGACGACCGAGGACTAAAGTCCGCCGCTAAATGTAAAATTCCGTATCCCCGATTTCCGGCCCCGGAAATTCGGGGATTGATTTTTATTGAGGCGGCAAATAACCTCCACCGCTTTTACGGAGAAGAGATTATGCGCCAGTTTGCGACATTCGAAGAACGCCTTTCGGCATGGACCACCGAAGAAATGAAATCGGTCTTTGATCTGAAAGAAACCGATGTGCATCTGGGTGTCTCGCCGACCAATAACGAAAAGTTTGGCGACTATCAATGCAATGCCGCGATGGAGCTCGCCCGCACACTGAAAAAGGCGCCTCGTCAAATTGCTGAAGAGTTCGTTGCCGCCGCCGCGTTGCCGGAATTTGTCGAAAAAATCGATATTGCCGGTCCGGGATTCATCAACTTTTTTATTTCCAATAAGGCACTGGCTCAATATATCGAGTCGCTCGATCAGGATTCGCACCTGGGCGTCGAGCAGGTAGGGGAGGGAAAGACAGTCGTCATCGACTATTCCAGTCCCAATGTGGCCAAGCCCATGCACATCGGCCACATCCGGTCGACCGTGATAGGAAATGCCATTGACCGGCTTTATCGTTTTCTGGGCTACACCGTCATAGCTGACAATCATCTGGGGGATTGGGGCACGCAGTTTGGACTGATGATGGTCGGATACCGAAACTTCGTGAACGAAGAAGCTCTCGCTGAAGCACCGGTCGAAGAGCTCGAGCGTATTTATGTTGAAAGCTACAATAAATCAAAAGAAGACGAGAGCTGGCGCGAGCTCGCCAAGTCCGAGCTCGTCAAACTGCAGCAGGGCGATGCGGAAAATCTTGCGCTTTGGAAAAGGTTCATCGAGCTTTCCATCGAAGAATTTAACACAATCTACGACCGTCTGGGCGTGCGGTTTGATCTGTATCGTGGAGAGAGCTTCTATAACGACCGTCTGCCGGGAATCATCACTGCTTTGGAGAATAAGAATCTCGCCAAGGAGAGCGACGGAGCGTTGATCGTTGATCTTGAAGCAGACGGCATGCCGATCTGCATCGTGCGGAAGAGTGATGGGGGATATAACTATGCTACCACCGATCTGGCTACAGTCGAAGCGCGCATCGAGGAATTCCAGCCTGAACGCATTATCTATGTAACCGACGAACGTCAGCAACTCCACTTTCGGCAGTTCTTCACCATCGCTGGAAAACTTGGAATGGACGCAAATCTTGTACATGTCTGGTTCGGTTTGATGCGTTTGCCGGAAGCAACTTTTTCTACGAGAGAGGGGAATGTCATCAAACTGGCGGCCTTGCTTGATGAAGCCGAGGCGCGCGCGCTGGAGATGGTGAAGGCCAGCAGTCCCGAAATGCCGGATGCGCAACAAAAGGATCTGGCCCGGGCCATTGGTATCGGTGCAATCAAATATACAGATCTCAGTCAGAATCCCCAAAGCCTCGTGACGTTCACATGGGAAAAGGCGCTTAATATGGAAGGGAATTCAGCGCCATATCTGCAGTATGCCTATGCACGCATTTCGTCGGTGCATGATAAATATAAAGCCCAATATCCAAACGGTGATCTCAGCGCATGTTCAGTAAATATTGAACATGAGATCGAGCACAGGCTGGCAATTAAATTATCGCGTTTCCCGGCTGCCGTTCGAGCGGCCGCTGAAAACTATAAGCCAAATATCATGGCCGACTATCTGTATGATCTCGCGCAGATCTACAGTGGATTCTATCAGAATGTTCCGTTCCTCAAGGCGGAAGAGGGCGTGCGGGAGAGCCGCATACGCCTGTGCAACAGCACAGCAAGAATACTGCAACAAGGTCTGCAACTGCTGGGCATTGAAACGCGCGAACGGATCTAACACAGAATCAGTGATCCATTTCGCAGAGCAATGCTTATGGCTACAATAAATCGATTCCGTGCTAGTGCTTTCATTTATTAGTTATCCAAACCAACGGGCTTCACTGCTTTATTAACACTGTTATAAACGGTCTTTTTGTAGAGATGTGCCAACACCGACTAGATCGGTAATCTCATCTGTTTCCATAAGCAAATCTATCCTGAATTAATTCACTCTGCTTTCCAGACCCGATAGGAGGCGGCAATCCTTAGATAAAGGATTTATTAACATATCCATCAACATCACGTACGTCGCATAATATATCTTATGTCTATATAAATATCGTACCGGGCCCAATATATGGGGCTTTGGTCAAATAATTGATTTTTTCAGCACTACGATAAGTTGCGGAACAAAGACACACTTTCCGACACCGGTTCACGTTCTCAGATTCTATGCGGTATCGTACCAATCCTGAATTAAGCATGACGCAGACATTGAGTTTTAACTCGGGAATATCTCGCATAAGCTTATCTCATTAGCTTTAGTATTCGGCACGAAATCGATAGGCACCCAGAGAAAGGCTCGATGAATAGTATCCAGTTTGAGTATTTAATTTATTTTTTGGCATCCCTCGCCTCGGCGTGCACCTTGGCATCCGTCTACACCTCTTTACGATTCACCGGCGACGCCGGCCTGCCCCGCCTCATGGAGCGGAACGGACGAAGCGTTAAGCGGCTCCGGTTCTGGCAAAGCCGGTGGAATTTATTATGCAAGACTTCCCGCCTGCTTTTAACGTTGTCGGCCATTGCCACATTTGTTTTTTTCTATCTTTCCTTGCGCCATTGCGAGCCATGGATCGTTGGTACCGGCCTGTTTTTTCTGTCGCTGATCTACATGTTTTTTGCCCGGGTCATTCCGCATGTTTTATCTGAAAGCTATGCGGATCGAATTTCACTGGTTGCCTTGCCGGTTATTTCGTTGCTGACGATGGTTTTATTCGTTTTTGTATGGCCGCTTCAATACATCGAGGATCATTTACTCAGGCACGCGATGTCCGCTTCTGATCAGGAGCACCGCCCTTCCACCGAAGATGAAATCAAAAGCCTGATCGATGAAACCGATGAAGAAGAGCTTGAGGAAGAAGAGCGGGAAATTATTCGGAGTGTTTTTGAATTCGGCGATACAGTTGTCCGGGAAATCATGGTGCCTCGCATAGAAATCAGCGGCATCCGCGACACGTTAAATGTCAGCGAAAGCATTAAACAGGTGAAGGAATCGCGCCACTCACGTTTTCCGGTCTATCATGAGAATATCGACGATGTTGTCGGCATGGTTCATGTCAAGGAGCTGCTCAGGCTCATGGCCGATGGCAACGGCGAAGCGCCGATCAGTCAAATCGTAAAAAAGATCGAATATGTTCCCGAGACAATGCCGCTCAACGATCTGCTGCAGCTGATGAAAAAAACCCGCGCGCAAATGGTGCTGGTCGTTGATGAATATGGAGGAACCGAGGGTCTTGCAACCATGGAAGATGTTATTGAGGAACTCGTCGGTGAGATTGAGGACGAATATGATCTCAAAGAATATGAGCTGCATCGGCGACCCGATGGCAGCGCGATGGTTCAGGCGCGCATGCCGATCTACGAACTTAACGAAGAACTGAATGCAAAGTTGCCGGAGAGCGATGAATATGACTCGGTCGGCGGCTTTCTGTTTTCTGAATTCGGTCGTATTCCCAAGCTGGGTGAAACGCTGGATGTGCCGGGTTACACGATGCGGATTCATGCGGCCACACACCGGCAGATTCAGGTGGTTCAAATGATTCCCCGAAAAGATAGCGAGACATAAGAGTGACTGGTACCGCATTGATGAAATGGACGCATCTGTCGAAACGCTTAATTCTGTTTTCGGCAATCCTTTGCGGCTCTCCATTACGGGGTGATGAATTAAAGGGGTATTACGAGCAGCAGGTGGAGTTGTTTAAAGCGGCGTTTCAGGCCCCGCTGCCCGGCACGGAGGTGAAACTTGATCTGGCAGGCGGCCAATCCCGCACAGGTATCCTGATGAAGTTGTCGCCCATGCAGATTTCACTGATGACCGATTCAGGTATGGTTTCCTACAAGCGGCAGGCGCTGCAAGAGTCAGCCCGGGCCCGTTTCTTTGCAGAAGATTATGCCCAGGCCATGGCTTTGGAAAAAACGCGGGAGTTCAAGCAGCAGCTCCTGCAGGATAACCAGCAGGAAAAGCTTGCCGGCACACATGCCGGCCGAATTTCCGTGGTCGCTAGTGCTGACAAGTCATCTGATAAAAGTGTGGAGGAACAGGAACGCGAGACCCGGGCTGGCGATCTGGTCACAACCACAAAGACAACCCGCACCTACACCCTGATTCAAAATCTGAAAATCACGATATCCAATAGTATGTCCCATCCCGACGACTACACGCTGGAGTGGTATTTCTATGCGATGCCGGTCGGCAGCAGCAATGTGCGCATGCATGACAAAGGCAGTAGAAATGTTCGGGTAGAAGGTATGAAGCGGGTCGTTGAGTTGGTTGCTTCCGATCCCTATGTGTCAGAGAAGGTCACGACCAACCGCTCCGCCGGTGGAGACGGCTCGGAAACGGAATCCGGGGTAGACGATGCGGGATGGCTGGTCGTGTTAAAACATGCGGAAAAAATCCTTGATACAAAGGCAAGCTCCCGCAGCTATCTATCCAAAGAATGGCTCGATGACTTATAAGCTGAGTATGATTCCAAAAGCAAAGCGGGCCATTAAGACAAAATTGCTCCCCTGGTTTGCGGAAAATAAACGAAGCATGCCTTGGCGCAGCAGGCGGACACCCTACCGGGTATGGATTTCCGAACTCATGCTTCAACAGACTCGCGTCGATCAGGCCACCCCCTACTTTCACCGCTTCATGAAACGCTTTCCTTCGCTCAGGTCGCTGGCGATGGCATCGCAGGGTGATGTGCTGAAAATGTGGGAAGGATTGGGCTACTATTCGCGCGCGCGCAATTTGCATAAAGCCGCGCAGATTATTTATAACGAGCACGGCGGTCGTTTTCCGAATACGCCGGAATCGATGATGAAACTACCGGGCGTCGGAAGCTACACGGCCGCTGCGATCGGCTCGCTCGCGTTCAACCTCGATCTTGCCGTGCTCGATGGGAATGTCATTCGTGTGCTGTCGCGGCTATTTGCCTATTCGAATGACACGCGCTCATCCAGTTCCAGGAAGGAGCTGCAGCAACTCGCCAACCAGCTATTGATCCAAGGCGATGCCGGCAACTTTAACGAAGCCATGATGGAGCTGGGTGCAACGGTTTGCCTGCCGCGGAATCCAGCCTGCCGCGTATGCCCCCTTGCCCGCGTCTGCCTGGGTTTTCAATCCGGCCGACCGATGGACTATCCCGTCAAAGCACCGAGGAAAAAAACTCCGCATATAATCGTTGGTGCGGCGGTCGTCATCAACCGCAGGGGTGAAGTGCTGATTGCGCAGCGGCGTGCAGAAGATATGCTGGGAGGTCTGTGGGAGTTTCCCGGCGGCAAGCAGGAACCGGGTGAATCCATTCAGCAGTGTATTGTGCGTGAACTAAAAGAAGAACTCGGAATCAACGTCCAAACGGGTGACTTTCTCCTTACCGTCAAGCATGCCTACAGCCACTTTACCATGGATATGCACACCTATTTTGCCAAAATTATTTCGGGACGCCCCCGGCCCCTTCACTGTCAGGATTACCGCTGGGTGGAGATTTCCGGGCTTCGGACGTTTCCTTATTCGAAAGCCGACCTGTATATTATCGACCAACTGGAACAACAACTGGAGAAAGCGTCATGAAACATATCATCAACACTGAACACGCCCCTGCCCCGATCGGCCCCTACAGCCAGGCCGTAAAGACCGGGCAC
>JBFHPA010000033.1:0-17160 GCA_041592955.1 Pontiella sp. | reverse complement strand
GATCGCGCCAACAATCAGAATATACTGCTCAGGCTTGATGTATTTCAGACGAATCCACCGGTGCTCGATGGCTTTACGTTCGTGTTTAGGGATCGAGGAAAGCGTCTTGTCCAAAATGGAATGCAGCATTGGCCAGTCCCTGCGCGAAGCGAGGCAGAGCTCCCAGATATAGTCGATATCGCCTGCAATGCGCACGGATGAAATGCCTAGATCCTCGATATAGTGCGAAGCCGCGCCATGGTCGGTTATGAACGCATCGACTTCATTGAACGATACCATCCGGAATCCGGTCGACGTGTTTTCCACCGGTACCAGGCGGTATTCCGGATGCTTTTCGCGCACATACTCGTAAGACGCGGACTTATCGACAATCGCAATGCGCTTTCCGCCCAGATTTCCGAGGAAGAGGATGCCTTCCTCGCTGTTGCGGACAATGATCACGTTTTCGATGTTTTGGTAGGATTGCGTAAAGCGCAGATATTCGCGCCGCTCCGGCCGGTTTTGCGCGGAACCGATCAGATCGATCTCTTTGTTTTTAAGACGATCGAGAATGTCCTTCCAGCTGTCGCACTTCACCAGCTCAAAGCGGATGCCCAGCGTCTCCTCGATCCGCCGGATATAGTCGGCCGTTAAGCCCAGATGGTTGCCGGCTTTGTCGATATAGTCGATCGGCGGCGAATTCGGCAGGGGGGCGAAGCGTATGGTCGTTCTGTTTGCCTCGAGCCATTCGACTTCCTCGGCAGTAAGCTCGAACTCGGACATTTCCCGAGGCATGACGATGTAGAGCAGTGCTGCGGCAACGGCCAATACAGCAACAACACTCGTCCATACGAGAATTTTAGTACCCCTTTTCATACAACAAAGACGGTCAGGTCAGCGACCGGTATACCTCCATTACACTGCGGGCGGTATCCCGCCAATCGAACTTTAGAGCATATTCCATGCCGCGCGTGCGCAATTCCGGGCTCCAACCCTTGGAAACCGTGCTTTCCATGCATTGGAAAATTGCGTTGGAATCGGACGGATCAAACACCGGAACAAGATCCGCAGCAATCTCCTTCAGCGAGGAAGTTTTCGAGCAGACCACCGGCGCACCGCAGGCCAGCGCCTCCAGAACCGGAAATCCAAAACCCTCGAACAGGGAAGGGAACACCATCAGATCGCAGGCGGCATAGAGCAGGGGAAGCGACTCCGTCGGGACGAATCCGAGAAAAACGATATCGTCCTTCACCGGGCTGCAGGCCGCGCGTGCCCTGATTTTTTGCGCGCCGTTCCAGTCGGCTCCCGCAAGAAGAAGCTGATACGCGCTGTCGTTCTCGAGCTTGAAACGTTCAAACGCCTCAATCAGCCGAATGTGGTTTTTAGCGGGATACTCCAGTCGCGAAACATAGACGAAGAACGGCTTATCCAATCCATGCGTTGCCAGCAGCGCGTTGCGCGCCTCCTCCGCCGCCACCGGCCGGAAAAGTTCGCGGTTGATGCCCGAGTAGACCACCGAAATTTTTTCTTCCGGATAGCCGGTATGTTTCACGATGTCGCTCTTGGTAAATTCGCTCGCCGCAATCAGATGGTCGGCGCGGCGGATCATCGCCGGTACGAGCCGGCGGTTGAAGAGCATGCGGGCGGAATCATATTTTCCGGGGACCGAAAAGGCCGCGAGGTCGTGAACCGTTGCAACCACCTTCGTGCTTTTGACAAGGGGAATGCGCCGCGCACTCGGAATGTGCAGCACATCATATTTTTTTCCGATGCCTGCCAGTCGCGTGTTGTGCCACGCGAGATTGATCAGCGGCTGGCTGATGAACGAGGGCTCGACCCTTTTTTTAAAGTTTGGGTTGTTCAGTGGAATCAGGTCGGCATCGTGCCGGGCCATCAGCAACTCGTAAGTGTTTGCCGAATCCTCCAGCTGCAGGGCGCGCAGCAATTCACGGATATAGGTGGCAACACCCGTTCGACCCCCATCCATAACAAATGTCGAAAACCCGATCCTCATGCGCCCTCAGCCTAATTTTCGGTGCGTCTTCAAACAAGACCTTTTCCCTTGGCCGAAATCCTATTTCAGCACACCAAACTTGTAGATGCAGGTCTGGGTGTAGGTTTCGCCCGGCGCCAGCTCCGTGCTGGGAAAGTGCGGATGACTGGGGCTGTCGGGATAGTGCTGGGTCTCGAGGCAGAACCCTTCATGATTTTGGTATATCACGCCTCCTTTGCCCCGGATCCCGGTCAGGAAGTTGCCGGTGTAGAACTGTACGCCGGGTTCAGTGGTCCAACATTCGAGGGTCCGGCCGCTTTCAGGCTCGGCCACCGATGCGGCAAGAACCAGCGCGCCTTGATGCGGATGGTTGATGCAGTAGTTGTGGTCGTAGCCGGCGCCCTGCACCGCTTCGATTTTTTCGCCGATCTGAATAGGCGCGCGCAGATCCATTTCCGTGTTCGCCACGTCACGCAGCTCACCGCTCGGCGTGGCGTCGTCGTCAACCACCGTGTAGCGGTCGGCATCGATCCGGATTACATGGCCGAGAACGGAGCCGCCGCCGGCCAGGTTAAAGTAGCTGTGGTTGGTCAGGTTCAGAATGGTTTTCTTGTCGGTCGAGGCGGTGTAGTCGAGGTGCAGTTCATTCTGATCGGACAGGCTGATGGTCAGCTCGACGTTGAGTGTGCCGGGGTACCCTTCTTCGCCGTCGGGGCTAGTGAGCGTCATCTTCACGGTTTCGCCGATGATTTCAGCCTCCCAAATCTTTTTGTCGAATCCAATCAGTCCCCCATGAAGGGCGTTAGGGCCGTTATTTATGGCGAGGGAATATTCCGTGCCTTCGAGTGTGAATCGACCTTTTGCAATACGATTGGCGAAACGCCCGCACGTGGCTCCGAAATAGGCGCCTTGATCCGCCAGATAACCGGAGAGGTCGTCGTAGCCGAGCACCACATCGGCCGATTGACCGGCGCGGTCGGGGGTCTCGATCGAAACAATCGTCGCCCCATAATTGATAATTTTAACTCTGACACCACTGCCGTTTTCCAGAATGAAGGCGTCAACAGCCAGTCCGTTCCCGGTTTTGCCGTACAATTCTTTCTTAATACTCATTATCGTGTTCCTTAACTTTCAATACTGGTAAACAACACCTTGCCATTATCATCGTTGGTAACGGTGAATTCTTCAATGTGGAAGTGGCCGTCGGAAACGAACGTGAGGTGCCCATGGAACTCCCGCTCCATCTCGATAAGCGCCTGTTCGTCTTCCTTGCGCAGGCGGTCAAGCACCTGCGGGTTGACGGTGATCCGCATGGAGTGCGTGCCGTTCCTGTCTTTGCGCATGCACTCGCTGACGCGGCGCTGGATTTCCACGCTCATGGAAAGCGCCGATTTCACACGGCCGCGGCCGCGGCAGTAGTCGCAGTCGGTGTAGCCGGAGGTGAAAATGCTTTCTTCCACGCGCTGACGCGTCATTTCCAGCAGGCCGAGCTGGGAGATCTGCAGGACATTAGTGCGCGCATGATCCTTTTTCAGAGCTTCCTTCAGGGCGCGGTAAACCATGTTCTGGTCGCGTTTGGCTTTCATGTCGATAAAGTCGACGATCACAAGTCCGCCGACGTTGCGCAGGCGCAGCTGGCGGGCAACCTCCTCTGCGGATTCAAGGTTGACCTGCAGGATGGACTCATCCTGCGACTTGCTTCCCTTGTGGCGGCCGGTGTTGACGTCGATGGCAATCAGTGCTTCGGTTTCGTCGAAGATGAGATAGGCGCCGGACTTCATCCAAACCTTGCGGCGGTAGGCGGATTCAATCTGCTTTTCAACATCGAAGTAGTCGAAGATCGGCTCTTCGCCTCCATACATCTGCACCCAGTTGCGCGACCGGCGAGAGAACTTCGCGATGATCTGGCGGGTGGCATCGAACATGTCGCGGTTGTCGATATAGATGCGGTCGATATCTTCGGTGAGGTAGTCGCGCACGACGCGTTCAGCGAGCCGGGGCTCCGAATAGAGAGTGCACGGGGCCGGGGTGTTCTTTATGCCGTTTTCGATATCGTTCCAGATTTCGAACAGGGTGCGGGCATCGCGCGCAAAGCTGACCTTGCGCGTGCCGGAGCCGGCGGTGCGGACAATCAGGCCGATGTTTTCGGGGATGGGGAGGCGCGACAGCACTTTCTTAAGGCGGTTGCGTTCCTTCACATCGTCAATCTTGCGCGAGATGCCTTTGAGGTGCGTGCCGGGCATCATGACCAGAAAGCGGCCGGGGATGCTGAGGTTGGCCGTCACGCGCGGTCCCTTGGTGCCGATGGCATCCTTGGTTACCTGCACGATGATCTCGGACCCGACCGGGAAAAGCTTCTGCATTTCGCCGGGCTTGTATTTCTTGCGCTGGCGCGTCGAGCTCTTGGCACGGACACCCTCTTCGCGTTCGAGACGCGCCGCATCCTCCGGAATCATATCCCAGTAGTGGATGAAGGCGTTTTTCTTCAGACCGATATCCACGAACGCGGCCTGCAGGCCGTCTTCCAGGTTCTGGATACGGCCCTTGAAAATGCTGCCGACAATACGGTTGTCCTCCTGACGCTCGATGTGGAAGTTGTCGAGCTTGCCATCCTCCAGCACCGCAACGCGCGTTTCGAGCGTTTCGATGTTGATGATAATCTCTTTCTTCTCGCGCTTATGGCTGCCGAGGGCTCTAAGTTTCTTAAGCATGATTCTTTCTCCTTATCTAATTCTTCGGCGCTGGTACACACTCTGCACCAGCCCCAGTGCGATCATGGTGCTGACCATGAAGGAGCCGCCGTAGCTCATCAGTGGCAACGGCAGCCCGGTGATCGGCAGAATTCCGATCGTCATCGCAATATTCACAAACACATGGCAGAACAACATGACGCCGATACCCAGCGCCATGAGCCGCCCAAACTCTTCACGGGAGCTCAACGAGACCCGCAGACATCTAAACAGTAAAACAGTGTAAAGCACGATAAACAGGACCCCGCCCAGAAAACCCGTCTCCTCCGCAATGACGCAGAAGATGAAATCGGTTGGCGCAACCGTCCGCGGAAGAAAACCCAGAATGTTCTGCGTGCCCTGCAGAAAGCCTTTTCCCTTGAGGCCGCCCGAGCCCACGGCGATTTGCGAGTGAAGCTTGTTCCAGCCGGCATCGGCCAGGTCATGATCCTGGGTCAGAAACACCTTGATGCGTCCTTTTTGATATTCCTCCAGCAGCGGCATGTGCGGCAAGACCAATGCCGGGCGCTCCGCTTCCGGCAGCTGTTCGATTTCCGGCGAGGTTTCGAATTTGATCCAGAAGCAGACCACAACCGTAAGAAGCACCACGGAAGCAAGGCCGATGAGCAGCAGTTTTCGTTTCACGCCCATGTAGAGCATGATCGCCATCGAAATCGGCGCCAGCGTCAACGACGTACTCAGATCCGGCTCGGCGGCAATCATTACGAACGGGATGCCGACAATGGCCGCGCAGCCGAAGAAGGTTTTCCAGTCGTCCATGTCGCGGTCCGGCGCGCCGAGAAAGGCCGCGAGCGCAATGATTACGGCAATCTTTCCGAGCTCCGAAGGCTGGAGCGTAAAGCCCGGCAGCGGAATCCAGCGGTGGGCGCCGTTCAAGGCGGGGAAAAGGAACACCAACATGAGCAGAGCCAGCGCGCCGCCATAGATCCACCACGAAATCCGCGCAAGATGCTGGTAGTCGAACCAGACCACGACGGTGTAGGCACAGAGGCCCACGCCTGCGAACAACAGCTGCTTCATCCAGTTGGAGCCGAACACCTCATCGGACTTAAACTGGGCACTATACACGAAGGCTGCGCTGAGTCCGATCAACGCGAAGATCGTTCCGAGCATGGTCCAGTCGAGCCGTTTGATTTGGAGGGCGTTCATTTCAACACCTCCGGTGTTAAAAGCAGGGGGCAGAGGGAAAGGGGAAGGGAGTTTTTCTCTTTCCATGCCCCATGCTCCACGCTCCATGCTCTGGGAAGGAGGATCATCATGATTCCTCCTTTACAGAAAGCGTTCCGTCATACTGGAAAAGTTTGGTGTAGAGCTGGCTGAGGCGTGGTCCAATCGTGTTGCCGCCAGAGATGCCGTCTTCCACCAGCATGGCCACGGCATAGCGGGGAAAGTCGAAGGGGGCATACGAAATCATCCACGTATGCACGCTGTCGACTACTTTGTCGCCGACCTTTTTCCGGTACTGCGCCGAGCCGGTTTTTCCGGCGATCGGAATGCCGTCCACGCGCGCCTTGTTGGCGGTGCCGTCCTCGTGCATCACCACGTCGCGCATGCCTCCGCGCACGAGCTCGAGGGCATCCATCGGCACGTCGAGGTGTCGGATCGCCCAGGTGGGGTTGAGCCGGTATTCTCCGTCGGGATCGGTTCGCCATTTCTTCACAAGACGCGGACGGTAGAGACGCCCGCCATTGGCGATGGTGGCCGCCACCATGGCCATCTGCAGCGGGCTCGCGGTCAGCATGCCCTGGCCGATCGACATGTTGCACAGGTCGATGGTGTTGAGGGCCGTGGGGGGAAGGTTTCCGTATTTGAGATCTTTCTGTGCCGGAATCGCATCCAGGTCCGGGAAGAGTCCGGCGTACTGACCGAGTCCAAATTCCGAGGCCATGGCGCGGATCGGTTCATAGCCGACGGCCTGTGCCATTTCGAACATGTAGACGTTGCACGAGTGCATCAGCGCCTCGCGCAGATTAACTTTTCCATGCTCGCCATGGTATGAATGAATCCAGCACTTCATGCGGCGGTTTGCCACCTCATAGGGATTCCGGCAGTCATGAATGATCTCGGCATAATCGGGGCGGTCGCGCAGAACACCCAGCGATGCAACCGGCTTAAACGTACTGCCGGGCGGATACTGCCCGAAGACTGCGCGGTTGAAGGTTCGCGCTGTCTGGTCTTTCAGCAGCGATTGGCGATAGGACTTGGACTGCATGTAAATGTTTGGATCAAACGGGGGTGAACTGGCCATCGCCAGCACATCGCCATTGTTGGGATCGAGTATGACCACCGCACCGCGAACCGGAGCATCCCGATCTTCGCCATCCTGTTTTTCGGCGAGGGCTTCATTGGCAAAACGTTGGATGTTGGCATCGATAGTCAGTTGAAGGTCGCCACCGGGCTTTGGAGGTTGCTTCTGCAGATCGTGGTGCAGGAAGCCGGCGACGTCGATCTGCACCAACCGGTATCCGGGATCGCCTTCGAGCAAATCGTTGTATGTCCCCTCAAGTCCCGAGCGGCCCCTTATGCCACGCATATCGAAGTGGACGCGTTCCCCGCCTTCCTCCTCGCGGATGGCGTCCGCTTCGAGGGTGTATCCGATCAGATGCGCGGATGCCTGGCCGCCGGGATAGCTCCGCGCAGGCCGGTAGTAAATGTCCGTGCCAGCCAGATGGGAGCAGGAGTCCGCCCATTTGGCCATGGTGGTGTCGTCAAGGTTTTGCCAGGCCAGCAACGGCAGGGGACGGCGGGCGAAGATATGGTTCTTGATGTCCTGGAACCGAACCGCACGCGGAATGCCGATGCGCTCGGAAATTTCATACACCAGTTCAAGCGTATTGGCCGCTGTGGTGGTGCTGCGCTTCCGCAGTTCGCCGGTGCGGATGACAATCGATTTTCCTTCGACGGGCCTGCCCAGATCAAGGCCCGGAATCTTTTTACGTTTATTGGTCAGCGAACCCTTCGGTGGTGCCGTCCAGTCTTCAAAAGCCCTGCGCCAGCGCACCATGCTTTTATCATCAAGGGCCTTCCATGCCACGAGCGGTTCCTGCGGTGTCATGCTCATATGCCGCTGAATATCGTGATACGAGATGTCCGGTCGTGTGCCGACCCGGGCCCAGATCTCGTGCATCAGTTCCAGTGTGTTGGCCACGGCCGAGCGGGGCGCGCGCAACTCCTCGGTGTAGATCGCGATGCAGTAGTTCGGCACGCTGTCAGCAAGACATTCACCGTTGGTGTCATAGATCTTGCCGCGCACGGCCGGCAGGCGCACACGCCGGACGCTCTGGTTGCGAAACACTTCCTCAAACCCGCTGTTGTTTTGAACCTGCAGTTTCCAAAGCTCAAAGACCAGCAGCCCCATTGCCATGAACATCAGACCGAACACGATCCAAATGACCAGCGGGCTGGACTCACGCTTGCGTCTGACCATCATTGCCATCTGTACCCCCTGCGTTCGGGGATTACCGCTTCGAGCCTGCTGACGATCTGTGACACAACCGGCAGGGTTACCATGCCCAGCAGCAGCGAACTGATCAGCCGAAGCACCGCCAGGCCAAAGAAGATGGGGCGCTGTCCTGTGACGCCATAGACGAGCAGCGCAACGAGCGTGGTAAAGAGGCCGACCACCGCGCCGAAAAAGATTTGCGTAACGAGCCCGTCGGCAAAGACCTCGTTGCGTATCCGGTGTGCCAGCAGGCCGATCACGGGAAAGGCAATCAACGCGGGACCGAACGATCCGAGGTCGAGCCCGTCCTGAAGCAGGGCGGCCGCAAAAACAGCCAGCCACATGTCGCCGGTATTTCTGCGCAACGCATAGTGCAAAGCCAGGGCCGCGAGGATGGGCGGTTTAATGCCGCCGAAGAGCGGCCAGGTCGGCAGCAGCTGCTGGAACAAGGCGCCGAGCGCAATGGTCAGGAGCATGGCGATGCGGTATCTCATCGGACCGGCTCCTTTTGCGTATCGGAAATGACGAAGACATAATCAAGCAGGCCGACCGTGGCGCGGGGAATAATCTCGGCATGCTGGAACAGACCGGAGGCATCGCGCTCGATCTTGTTGATGTAGCCAATGTGCACCCCCTTGGGAAAGGCGCCGAGACCGGAGGTGACCACCTCGTCGTTAATACGGATCTCGACATCCTTGTTGACGAACTCAATGCGCGCTTTCGGCTCGCCGGCAAGTGTGGTTCCCGCGCCGCGCACGAGACCAAAGACATCGACCCGCTTAAGCTTGGCGGAAACCCGACAGGCGGGATCGGAAACGAGCAGCACTTCGCTGGCGAATGCCGAGATCTCCGTGGTTCGACCCACCAGTCCGTCGGGGCTGATGACGGCCTGATTTTCCCTGATGCCGTGCTTATGGCCTTTGCCGATTCGCACACTGCTCCACCACCCGCTGATGTTGCGGCTGACGACATCGCAAGGAACCATGGAAAACGGATTTTGGTGATAGAAATCGAAGGCGCGGCGCAGGCGGACGTTGTCGGCTTCGGCATCGCTCAGTTTGCTGAGCTCGGCCTGCACGCGCACCAGCTCCTGCGAGAGCTCGCGGCTTCGTTCCACCGCGCCGCCGATACCGCGTATGGCTGCGGCCGCCTCGGTGCTCCACTGCCATATGCTGGAGGTTCCGCGCTCAGCCCCCGACATGGTGCCGCGTATCGCACCCTTGCTTTTGACCGTAAGCGAGGGAAACGGAACAAATACCACGGCAAGCAGCAACACGGCCGCAGCGGCATAAACCAGTTTTCTGTTTCTAAAAGCCATTCGTCCCTTACCATCAGGGGGACGAGGCGCATCAGCAAAATACGGAAGGTATTTGTTTCGAGAAGAGCTAGCTGTTTGGGCCCGCCATTTTGCGAAGGAAATTGATTTCGTGCAGGACAATGCCCGTGCCTTCGGCCACAGCGCTCAACGGATCGTCGGCCACATGGACCGGCAGACTGGTCTTTTCCGATATGAGCGCGTCAAGACCGCGCAGCAACGCGCCGCCGCCGGCGAGGACCATGCCTCGGTCGACCAGGTCGGCTGAAAGCTCGGGCAGGCATCGTTCAAGGGTCACACGCACCGCTTCCACGATCGCGTTCACCGGCTCCTGCAGGGCCTGGCGTACCTCTTCGGAGCTGATTGTCAGCGTCCGGGGCAGTCCGGCCACAAGGTCCCGACCCTTCACTTCCATGGTGCTTTCGTCACCGGTGCTCAGGGCGGATCCCATTGTAATCTTAATTTCTTCGGCGGTTCTCTCTCCAATTAACAAATTGTATTCCCGCTTTATGTGCTGAATTATCGCCTCATCCATCTCATCGCCACCGACGCGCACACTCCGGCTGTAAACAATGCCGGCCAGGGAGATCACGGCGACTTCCGTCGTGCCCCCCCCCGATATCTACGATCATGTTACCGGCGGGTTCCTGTACAGGCAGTCCCACCCCGATCGCGGCGGCCATCGGCTCTTCGATTAAAAAAACATCGCGCGCGCCCGCATGCATTGCGGAATCTTTAACTGCGCGCTTCTCCACTTCAGTAATACCACTGGGCACGGCAATCACCACTCGGGGCCGTACCATTCTTCTTCTGTTGTGTACCTTCTGAATAAAATAGCGAAGCATCGCTTCGGTGACTTCGAAATCGGCGATCACCCCGCTTTTCAGAGGGCGGATAGCCACAATATTGCCTGGCGTGCGGCCGAGCATACGTTTCGCCTCGTCGCCGACGGCCAAAACCCGGTTCGTGCCGGCCTGTACCGCCACGACCGATGGTTCACGAATCACAATGCCGCGATCCCGCGCATACACCAAGGTATTCGCGGTTCCCAGATCGATTCCAATATCGCTGGAAAACATTCCCATGGCCCGGTTAAACATATTGTAACTTCCTTCGTCAAAAAATGGGTTTAAATCAAATCGGTAAACAATGTGACAAATCGTCCCCTATGGTCAAGGTCAAATCGTTGGCACGGTAATAACCATTCTGGCGCGGGTCCAACGGACAGGCATCTTTCGAGGAGCAACTCGGGCTTGTTGTCGATTATGCATACCGTGATCTTGACCGCGGTCGCTGTCGGCGTCTAGATTGGTGTATCGTCCATACGTATTTATTCAACCAAACGGGGTGTTGCAATGAGTGAGCAGATTAAAGTTGTTTTGAATGAAGATGAACTGCCGAAGCAGTGGTATAACCTGAACGCCGATTTTTCCAAACCGATGCTTCCGCCGATCGGCATGGATGGCAAACCCATCGGACCCGAAGCGCTGGCACCGGTTTTCCCGATGAATCTAATTGAGCAGGAGATGTGCACCGATCGCTGGGTTGATATTCCGGACGAAATCATGGGCTATCTCAAAATCTGGCGCCCGACCCCGCTGTACCGCGCCCGCCGCCTCGAGCAGGCGCTCGGAACTCCGGCGAAGATTTACTATAAAAACGAAGGCGTTTCGCCCGCCGGCAGCCATAAGCCCAATACCGCGGTGGCGCAGGCATGGTACAACAAGCAGTTCGGCATCAAGAAGCTCACCACCGAGACCGGTGCGGGGCAGTGGGGTTCGGCCCTTTCGTTTGCCTGCGCAATTGTCGGCGGTATTGAATGCAAGGTTTTCATGGTTCGCATAAGCTTCGACCAAAAGCCTTTCCGTAAAATCATGATGAAAACCTGGGGCGGCAACTGCGTGCCAAGCCCGAGCATGGAGACGGAAGTCGGCCGTAAAATTCTGGCGGAAGATCCGGACACGCCCGGCAGTCTCGGCATCGCCATCTCCGAGGCGATTGAAGAATGCGTCCAGCGCGATGATACCCGCTATGCGCTGGGTTCCGTGCTCAACCACGTGATGCTTCACCAGACCGTGATCGGTCTCGAAGCGCAGAGCCAGATGAAGAAGATCGGTGCATCGCCCGATGTGGTGATCGGTTGCGCCGGCGGCGGCTCCAATTTTGCCGGCCTAGCTTTCCCGTTCATTAATGAGCGCATGCATGGCGCGGATATCCGGGTCGTCGCAACCGAACCGGAAGCCTGCCCGACACTGACGCGCGCAAAATTCCGCTATGACTCCGGCGATGTGGCGATGATGACCCCGCTTATGCCCATGCATAGTCTGGGTCATACATTTGTGCCGCCGCCGCTGCACGCCGGCGGCCTGCGCTACCACGGCATGGCGCCGATGGTCAGCCACGCCATGAACGAGGGGCATATCGAAGCCGCGTCCATCGGCCAGACGGAATGCTACGAAGCGGCGGTGCAATTTGCCCGCACAGAAGGATTTATATCCGCGCCGGAAACGTCGCACGCCATTGCGCAGACGATCCGGGAAGCCAAGCGCGCGAAGGAAGAGGGCAAGGAGCGGACCATTCTGCTGAACTGGTCCGGACACGGCCTGATGGATCTCAAGGGGTATGAAGCGTTTTTCTCAGGAAATTTGAAGGATTATCCGCTGCCCGATGAGTTGCTGGAGAGGTCTCAGGCGTGTATGGACGGGCTTCCAATGCCGTGATATGGGCCCTTTAAGAATTTTGTTGAAATAAAATGTCGCAAAACCATGACGAGAGTCGTCTTATTGCACAGAAGCTCTAGGTTTGGGTTTCACTTGGGTAGCGTTAGGTTCTCCTCCTCTTTCCTATCGCTACTCATTTTTTGCGCTTAATGGGTTCTTTAACCGGTGTTTGCGGTTCAGGCTGAAAATAAAGTTGATGTGGTCCGGATCCCGGCGGATGCGAAAAGGGCGCAGCTCAAATACATAATCCTTGAGCCATAACCCGATTAATAATACGACTGCAACCGCACCGATCCACGCCAATGCTGAGAGATCAACCGCTCGACTGTAGCCGCCTCCCACTAGAACGGCCGCAACAATGACCGGGATGAATCCGATCCCCGCCTCAAGACACATACAGCTCGCCTGAGGCATCGAATCCCTCGGTGTTTTTCGCATTCTGAGCAGCAACCACAAATCCCGCAATAGGGCCTGGAACAGGAAAAGCAGTCCTAGGGTAAGGATAAAATAGCCGCTCTGCATGCGTGCGGGCAGCTGCCCGTTGAACACCGCTATTCCCGCGACAACCATCGAAATTAAGACCAACTCTGTTTTTTCAGCAAGCTTCATTCATACTCCTAATAGGTTTGTGTTCGATCCGCATGCCCGAACCTTACGATAGATAAAAGCTTTGACCAGTTTCTCTGCCTGCAACGAACCTTATTCGCTGCTTTTTGAATATTGGCGCAGCTTGACTGGAGGCATATAATTCGAGCAGTCAAAGAAAGGATGGCAGGTATGAAATATCAAATCCAAGGAAAGACGGCGCTGGTCACCGGCGCAAATCGCGGAATCGGGTTGGAAATTGTTGAAGCCCTGATCCGCAAGGGCGCTGTCAAGGTGTACGCCGCCGTTCGCAACTCTGCCTCGGCGCAGGGTCTGGTTGAGGTGCATGGAGGAAAGGTGGAAGTGATCCAGCTGGACCTCGAGCATCCTGATACCATATTCGCCGCTGCAAAGTCGGCCCATGATGTGGAAATCGTCGTCAATAATGCCGGCGTGCTGCGTTCAGCCTCACCGCTGGATGCACACGCGATTGACGAGTTTAAGTTCGAGCTGGAGATCAACACCTTCGGGCTCGTTCGCATGGCACAGGCATTTGCTCCAGTGCTCGCCGGAAATGGCGGCGGGGTGTTTGTGCAGCTCAACTCGCTGGCCTCCATGAAAAGCTTTGCCGGATTCGCCACCTACTGTGCTTCGAAAGCGGCGGCCTACTCCATCACGCAGGCGTTGCGCGACGTGCTGAAAGAGCAGGGGACGCATGTGGTCAGCGTCCACCCCGGCCCGATTGCCACCGAAATGGCCACGAGTGCGGGGCTCGAAGAAATGGCCGAGCCGGCATCCCTTGTCGCCGACAGTATTATCGAGGCCATCGAAAATGAAACGTTCCATGCCTTTCCGGGTTCCATGGCCCAGCAGATCGGTACCGCCTATCAGAGCTTCGCGGAAAGCATTATCGAAGCTGATCTGATGGGGGAATAACATGGGCCCGTGTGCTAAATATTCGGAAATCGGCTTGCCCTGAGTCGCCACACTCAAAGAAGATGTTTAAAACGACTTGGGACCGGTATGGGATATAGAAGCACAAAGGAGTGCGTCGAGGCACTGGAGAAGCACGGGCAGCTGCTGCGTGTAACCGAAGAGGTTGATCCCTATCTTGAAATGGCGGAGATACAGCGGCGGGTCTACAAGGCAAAAGGTCCCGCATTGCTGTTTGAGAAGGTCAAAGGATGCGCCTTTCCGTGCGCATCCAACCTGTTCGGCACCCCCGAGCGGGCCCGGCTGATTTTTCAGGACACCTATGACCAGGCGGCCACGCTGGTGGCATCAAAAGCCGATCCGATTGCCCTGCTGAAAAGACCCTTGAGCGCGCTCCGCGCCGGATGTTCCGCACTGCATGCGCTGCCCAAAAAGGTTTCCGCGAAAAAGGCGCCGGTTTTGGAATGCCGGGTGAAGCTTAGCGATCTCCCTCCGATCATTAGCTGGCCCGACGACGGCGGCCCCTTCATCACATTGCCGCAGGTCTACAGCGAGCATCCCGACCACCCCGACAAGCCGCTCAAGAGCAACCTTGGCATGTACCGAATTCAGCTGAGCGGAAATGAATTTGAACCCGACGGGGAAGTCGGGCTTCACTACCAAATCCACCGAGGTATCGGCGTTCATCAGAAACTGCATCAGGATCAGGATCGGCCATTCCGCGTGGCCATCTTTATCGGCGGTCCGCCCGCCATGAGTTTCTCCGCCGTCATGCCGTTGCCGGAAGGCATGCCCGAAATCGCTTTTGCCGGACTGCTTGCCGGTCGGCGTTTCCGCTATACGCGCTACAAAGAGTGGACCGTTTCCGCCGACGCCGACTTCTGCATTATTGGGACGATGAAAAAGGAGCTGAAGCGCGAAGGCCCGTTCGGCGATCACCTTGGCTACTACAGCCTCGACCACCTTTTCCCTTGTCTGGATGTTGAAGAGGTTTTTCATCGCAAGGATGCCGTCTGGCCCTTCACCGTTGTCGGTCGTCCCCCTCAGGAAGACAGCACCTTCGGCGAGGTCATCCACGACATGACCGGCGCGGTGATCCCCACTGAGATACCCGGGCTCAAGGCCGTGCATGCGGTCGATGCCGCCGGCGTCCACCCGCTGCTGTTGGCGATTGGCCAGGAACGCTACACGCCGTATGTGAAAACCATTCGGCCTTCGGAACTGCTGACCATTGCAAACGCGATCCTCGGCAAGGGCCAGCTATCGCTCGCAAAATATCTCTTCATAATCAACGAGGCCGATGCGCCGGATCTCGACATCCACGACATTCCGGCCTTTTTCGCGCATCTGCTCTCCCGGATCAAATGGGAGCGCGATCTGCACTTCCAGACCGAAACCAGCATCGATACACTCGACTATTCCGGCACGGGGATGAACCACGGTTCCAAGGTGGTATTTGCCTGCAGCGGTGAAGCGTATCGCACCCTGAAAGATCAGGTGTCGGATTTGCAGATCGACGGAGCAAGCGCCGTCGTGATGCCCGGTGTGCTGGCGGTCTCAGGTCCTGCCTTTTCCGATTATGATGTCGCCCCGTCCGAGCTCGAGACATTAGCGAAAAAGCTGGAGAAGCAAATTTCCTCCGACGACTTTCCGCTGGTTGTGCTGTGCGACGATCCGGAGTTCTGCGCGGCAGATTTCAATAATTTACTGTGGGTTACCTTCACCCGATCCAATCCCTCGCACGACATTTACGGGGTGGGGGCGCAGACGCGCTTCAAGCACTGGGGTTGCTCCGGCTCACTGATTATCGATGCCCGCCTCAAGCCGCATCACGCCCCGCCGTTGATCGAAGATTCTTCCATCACCACCAGAGTCAACCGCATGTTCGCACCCGGCGGTATTCTCGAAGATCTGGCATAGCCTGCAATCAAGACACGACGATCGTGTCTCACTTGGATGCCTTAGTTGCCTTCATGGCGTCTTAGCTCGTTGATGAGCGCCACGAAGTGCTCTTTTTCCTCATCGATGATATCTTCCAGGGCCTGCTGTGCCGGGGCATCGGACACCACCTTCTTGAGCCCGAGATAAAACAGAATGGCCTGTTTCTCGAGGTCAGCCGCAATGCGCAGAATATCAATCACGCTTTCGCTGCCTGTCAGCGAAGCCGTAATCTTCGGGGAACCTTCGACTTTGTAGCCGGATGCGATGGCTTCGAGATACATCACGCCTTCCGGCTGGAGTTCTCCTGATCCGTTCTCCTGTTTGGGCGCGGCCTCGCGCATCGCGGCGAACTGCTTCCTATGTCCATCCTCCATCGCGGCCAGCTTTTCAAAAATCGCATGTTCGGTTTTCCCTTTGTTCAGCTCAGCTGCCCTGCGGTAGAACCGCGCCGCGTTGTCTTCAATCTGAACGGCCATGGCAAATACTTCATCTATGCTAACAAGTTCGATCATTGCGCACACTTCCCTTCGATTGGTCGCTTCGTCAAGCGACGATTGGAAAACCATTTGTCAGACGATACAGGCACACGCCCGGACGGATCGACCTGAAAAAGATTCTTAACGATTTGTTACGGATAAACTACGGCAAAGTCAAGCTGGGCCTCCTGATTCCCGAATTGGATTGTTTAAAGTCAGTTCAGGCGTATGCTGAATCTTTTTGGAGGATCCATGAGCGAAGCTGAACACAAGCAGGAAAACCCGCTGATCAGTATTCTGGTCAACATCGTCATACCCGTTGCCGTTCTGAGTTTTCTGAGCAAGGAAAAATATCTCGGACCCGTTTGGGCGCTCGTGGTCGGGCTGGCCTTCCCGATCAGCTATGGATTGCGCACGCTTATCAGAGATCGGAAGGCGGACTTCATGTCCATCATCGGAATCATCAGCGTCACGCTAACCGGCGTCTTCGGCATCCTCAAGCTTCCGCCCGAGTACATCGCCATCAAAGAAGCCGCGATACCGCTCATTATCGGACTGGTCATCATTACTTCGCTGAAGACGCCGTTCCCGCTGATCAAAAAGCTGCTCATGACCGAAGCGTTGTTTGATGTCGAGCGACTCAGGCATGCGCTTAAGGAAAGGAATACGGAAGCGATATTCGAAAAACGGTTGGTCGGTCTGACGTGGGGTCTGGCTTCGTCGATGTTCCTGTCTGCCGGACTAAGCTATACGCTCGCGAAAATAGTTTTGAAAAGCGAACCCGGCACCGAGGCATTCACCGCCGAGCTCGGAAAAATGACCGGCTTGAGCCATGTTGTTGTGCTCGTGCCCTGTCTCGTTGTCATGCTTTTCGTGATGAATAAGCTGTTCGACACGCTCAGCGAGCTGACCGGCCTCAAGCTCGATGATCTCCTTGCCGCCCATCACAAAGAAAAGTCTGCGTCCGTTGCCGTTGTAGATCCGCAGGAGGACTAAGGGCTATTCCCGTTTGTCGGAAAATGCGCG
>JBFHPA010000032.1:0-17170 GCA_041592955.1 Pontiella sp. | reverse complement strand
TCAATGATCTTTTTCGTGGTGTTCTCCGTCTGGTTCTGGCTTCGTTCCATTGGGTCCTCCTTTAGGTGTTTGCGTTCACTGGCTGGTTCTACCAGCCGGAGGACCTCTATTCAAATGTGCGAAACATTTTGTACGTTATCACCAATACTGCATATTCAGGTTTTACGCATTACGCATTACGCATTACGCATTACGCATTAATCCCAAATTCCATATATTACCGCGGCGCAATCCGGGCATGTTCCGTTATCGAGTAGATTGTTTGATACGCTGAAGCCAGATCGCTCGATTAAAAGTTTTCCGCATTCCGGGCACCATGTGTTCTCCCCCTTCCGATCATTCATGTTTCCGACATAAACAAACTGCATGCCGGTTTCAATAGCGATCTCGCGTGCGTGAAGTAGCGTGTCAGTCGGTGTTGGCGGAAGGTGCTTCAACTCATTCTGCGGAAAGAAACGCGAAAAATGGAGAGGCGTTTCGATACCTAGATTTTCCACGACCCATGCACAAAGTTGTTTAGTCTCCTCCTTGGAATCATTGAGCGTTGGAATAATCAGATTGGTAATTTCCAGCATAACACCACATTGCTTCATCGTTTTTAACGCAGCAAGTACCGGCTTGAGCCGCGCATCACAGATGCTGCGATAGAAGTCGTCGGAAAAAGATTTTAGATCCACATTGGCCGCATCGACATACCGGCATATTTCACGCAGCGGTTCGGGATTGATGAATGCGGCGGTGACCAGAACATTTCTTAACCCTTTTTCAGCTGATTCTTTGCAGCAATCATACGTGTATTCATAAGAAACCAGCGGTTCTGTATACGTATAGGCAATCGCGGGACATTGTTGTTCGAGTGCCATGCCGGCAACTTGATCAGGAAGGACTTTATTGTCTGCTTCGAAAGTGGTTGTTTGTGAGATTTGCCAGTTTTGGCATTGCTTGCAGTGTAGGTTGCATCCAGCGGTCGCAATAGAGAGAATGGGTGAACCGGGAAGGAAATGGTAGAGGGGTTTCTTTTCGACCGGATCTATGTTTATGGAACATGGCCGCCCGTAGGTCGTGCAGTGAATAACACCATCCATGTTCTGCCGCACCCGGCAATCCCCGATTTCTCCCGGGAAGAGCTCGCATCCCTTCGGGCAAATTTGGCATCTAATCTTTATCTTCATCCTTTCCTATGCCTGGAAAAAGCGAATCCAACCCCTCAAATGCATTGAATCCCCCGCTCTTGAAGGAATCATCAGCCGACCCGCCATAACCTTTCATCTTATGCTTTTCATGTTCGTGATCATGACAATAGACACACAGCAGTTCCCAGTTGCTTCCATCGGGCGGATTATTCTGATGGTTGTGATCCTTGTGATGAACGGTCAGTTCCTTGAGGTTTTTACCGGAAAATTCACGGGCACAGCTTCCGCAGACATGCGGGAAAAGTTTTAGCGCTTTAGCGCGGTAACCCTTCTCTTTCTCTGCCATATCACGAAGGATATGATCAAATTTTTCGTCCTTCTTCATTTTAGAATGCTTTCAAGAGCCGATTGAAGATCGGCGTGTTTAAATGAATAGCCTTTATCGAGCAGTTTTTTTGGCGTCACCCGTGTGCTCGATAGCAGTAATGCATCGGCCATTTCTCCGAAAATCAGGCGGGCAGCAAAGGCGGGTAGCGGCATGACGACCGGGCGATGCAATACCGCTCCCAAGGCTTTAGTAAATTCAAGATTCGTAACCGCGTTCGGTGCAACGAGGTTTACAGGACCGCTGACATTTTCATTTTCTATGAGAAAAGGGATGATGCCGACCATGTCATCGAGACTGATCCAACTCATAAATTGTTTTCCGCTGCCCAGCTTTCCGCCACCGCCCATTTTGAAAGGTGGAAGCATTTTAGCAAGTGCCCCGCCCTGTTTGCTTAATACGATTCCGGTTCGAATCTTAACCGTGCGGATGCCTGCTTGCTCTGCCGGCAGAGCCGACTCTTCCCATTTTTCACAGACAGCGCTTAGAAAACCTGTGCCGGCTGCGCTCGTTTCGTTTAGAATTTCATCATTTCTATCTCCGTAATATCCTATTGCTGAGGCAGAAATGAAAACTTTTGGTTTTACGGAGCTGTTGGCCAGCTGCTCAGCGAGCTGCCGGGTGCCAACCACCCTGCTCACTTCAATTCGCTTTTTCTTGGCGGCATTCCAGCGACCCTCTGCAATGCTTTCGCCGGCAAGATGAACGACCGCATCAACGCCCTCAAAACTGATGAGCTGCTTGAAGTCCCGGGATAGTCCTTCAACAGTGCATCCCTCTGCTTCGAGCCGTTCTTTGAGAGCCGACCCGATCAATCCGTGAGAACCTGATATATAAACTTTCATTGTCACTCCTTGTTGATATGCGTTTTCGCCATCTAATGTGCTATTGTTCACCAGCTCTTGGATTATGTCCGCTGCGCATAGATTTCTCAAGCCGAATAGATGTGTGCAGTGTTATGTTTATTAGCGGCCTATTTTTCGCGACACGTTATTGACCAAAATATTGCCGAGTGTAACTATCCGCCCCGACTCAAGGGATATAAACGAATGAATAAGACTTTATATAAGGTTATTGTTGTGGGCGGTGGTCATGCCGGCTATGAGGCCGCCTTGGCATCTGCTAGAATGGGAGTAAAAACACTATTAATAACTCTTAATAAACAACTTATAGGAAGACTTCCGTGCAACCCCGCTGTCGGCGGAATCGCGAAATCACATTTGGTATCGGAACTGGATGCATTGGGTGGCGAGCTGGGAAGAAATGCGGACTATACTGGAATTCAGTACCGCATGCTGAACACGCGCAAGGGACCGGCGGTTCAGTCCAATCGCATTCAGTGCGACAAAGACCTCTTCCCTATCCGCATCCAGGCGGTCTTGGCCATGCAGGATAATCTGGATCTGGTGGATGATATTGTTACCGACATTCGAGCGAAAAACGGGCGGATTTGCGGGATCACCTGTCGCAGCAACGGTGAAATCGACGCAGACGCTGTGGTCATCTGCACCGGAACATTTCTTCGCGGACGCGTATTGATTGGAATGAAGAGCATTCAAGAAGGACGCATGGGAGAAGAGTCCGCAGAAGAGCTCTCCACATCCTTCAGGCAGTTCGGATTTGAGCTGGCCCGGCTTAAAACGGGAACACCGCCGAGAATTCACAGGAATTCGGTGGATTACTCAAAAATGGAGATACAGCCCGGTGAAGAGCCGCCACCTTTTTTCTCCCGGCAGGCGCGCAAGGAATGGAAAATGTTCCACGTGGAACATGGCAACCCCGACATGGCTGAAATGAATCGAATGTTCCACGTGGAACAATCAGCGCTTCATCCCTGGAGCCCGGGTTCTGACCAGATTCCATGCTGGCTGACCCATACCAATGAGCGCACGCACCAGATTATAGCCGATAATCTGAGCAAAAGTGCCATGTATGGCGGAATGGTCGAAGGGACCGGCGTGCGGTATTGTCCCTCGATCGAGGATAAAATCGTAAAATTTGCAGACCGCGATTCGCACCATGTCTTTGTTGAGCCTGAAGGACGGCATAATATTCGTCTTTATCCCAATGGAACTTCCAATAGTCTGCCGGAAGATGTGCAGGTTGAAATGATTCACTCTATCAAAGGGCTGGAAAACGCAGAAATTCTGCGCCCAGGCTATGCGATCGAGTATGATTATGCCGACCCCACCCAATTATTTCACACCTTGGAAACAAAAAAGGTGGAAAACCTCTATTTTGCCGGACAACTGAATGGAACGACCGGCTATGAAGAGGCGGCGGGACAGGGTTTTGTTGCAGGGGTAAACGCCGCTTTAAAGTCGCTGGACCGGGATCCGTTCACGTTAAGCCGGAATGATAGCTATATCGGGGTTTTAATTGATGATCTGGTTACAAAGGGCACCGATGAGCCGTATCGAATGTTTACCTCACGCTCTGAGCACCGGCTAACCTTGCGCCAGGATAATGTTTATTATCGGCTGCTGGAAAAAACCAGGCAGCTCGGAATCGTCGGGTTAGACGACAGAACAGAAATATCGGCACAATGGGACCAGATAGAAGCAGAGGTAAAAAGGCTGGAAAAAATCTATCATGACGGGAATTCGCTGGCGCAGTTGCTGCGCCGTCCGGAGAACCGGTATTCGGATCTTCCTCAGGCTCTGTCTGAATTAGACGAGGAAGTGATCCGCCAAGTCGAAATCGAAGTCAAGTATGCCGGATATATCAAGCGGGAAGGTGAGCGTATTGAATCCGCGCGAAAGCAGGAAAATCAAGTGATCCCGACCAGCTTTGATTATGATCTTGTACAGAGCCTGCGCTACGAGGCCCGTGAAAAATTAAAGAAGATCAGACCGGAAAACCTAGGGCAGGCATCGCGAATTTCGGGCGTCAATCCTTCGGATATTTCAATTCTGGGAATGTGGCTGAAGCGCGATCTAATGGAGCAGCAAAACACCTGAATTTATGCGTTCAGTAAATGCGACACGTATATTCGTAAATAAAACAAGACAAATGGAATAAATAGAATAAAAAAGAAAAGCATTGCCCTTAAAAACAAAGACTTTTAAATAAAACCACAAAGAGTGGCGATCGATCTGTCGTATAACCGGCCCGCCGAAACACCTGATATCGGCCTCATCAACTAAACCTGCGCACCTTAGAAGTTACCCCGAATGGGTCACATGGCGGCCATGAAAATTGCTGTGCTACACAAGGTGGATCTGGAAAAATAACGCTGTAAAAGGCCGTTACTGGCAGGTTAACAAAACTCAAAAT
The DNA here is from genome assembly GCA_041592955.1 of Pontiella sp. GTDB lineage: Bacteria > Verrucomicrobiota > Kiritimatiellia > Kiritimatiellales > Pontiellaceae > Pontiella. The sequence goes on along the minus strand of JBFHPA010000032.1, from coordinate 12,376 downwards.
TTGGATTGCACGGGGTAGGGCGGGTAAGTATGTTGCCAACCTTTATGGACGCTTAGCTCAGTTGGTAGAGCAGCTGACTCTTAATCAGCGGGTCGTGGGTTCGAGCCCCTCAGCGTCTACCATTTTAAGGCCCTGCTTTCGGCAGGGTCTTTTTTTTTACCCTATGGATGAATTGCGCGGGTTCTTCGTACAAGTCGTCTCGACAATACCTCCAGTCTGAGCGAGTCACGCTTTCTCTCTTTGAGACGATGCGCACCCGAAGCACTCTTATTCATGGCAGGGATCGTTCCCTCGGAAAGAAGGTCAGGTTTTCTCTTCGCTACCACAAAGCGGACTCTCCTTAAACGAAGCTTGAACTCATCAATAGCGGCCGGCACTATCTGTGCTTTCCCGCTTCGTGAACTTGCTCATGAATAAAGCCTGCCGCACGAGCCGCGGCATTCGCATAGGATTTAAGGTTCAACGCGAAACCGGGGTAATTGGCCATGAACGCGGGATATGATCAGCGATGGGCTGATTGATGAACTTGTGACACAGGAGTACCGGATGAGTTTGCAGTGGATTTCTATAATCATAGGGGCTTTGGCCTTAAGCGGCGGCTTGGTGGGAATATTTCGTCGAGAACTGATCGTGCGTTTTGCGGAATTGTTTCCGCGAAGCGTGGTGCCAGCATGGGTTTTGACGGCTTTGTGCTGCTGGCTTGGCGCCAGGGAGGCGCTGGCGATGAATATGGGGCCGGTGGATGCGATCAAGCCATATATCCCTTTTGTTGCTGTCGGGGTTTTTATTGCCAGCGTTGTTTATATGAAGGAGTTGCTTGCGCCCCGCGCTTTGGGCGGTTTTCTTTTACTGATCGCGGTACCGATCGTGCGAACGGCGGCCATGTCGGCTGCGCCACTGTTTCAGGTTTTGGTTGCGGTCGTTTATGTGTGGATCATTTTCGGAATCGTGCTTCTGATGTCGCCGTGGTACTTCCGGAAAATATACAACCCCTTCCTGGAGAATGAGATGATATTCAAGGCGTCGGCGATCGGCAAGAGCTTGATCGGCTTTGTTTTGTTATGCCTGGGCATATTCGTTTATTAAGCAACCGACCGGAAGAAAAAGCATGCAGGGGAGGGGGGCGCTACTCCTCAGCATCCTCATCGTCTTCGCCGGACAGCATTTTTTGCGTATCCCAGGCCCGCTTGCACTTGCGGATCTGTTCGTTATAGCTTTCGACCGATTCCTTGGTGATGCTCTCACCGTATCGCACAGCGAGAGCGGCCATATGGGTAATGGCCCGGTAGGCCTTCTCGTATTGCCCCGTCACGTAATATGCCTCGGCAAGGGTGCTCCAGACATGGTGGTCAGTCGGCGCAAGCACCATGGCTTCATGAGCAAGCTGAATCGCTTTTTCCCCATCCCGAAACGACGGGTCCGAGGCGGTTGCATAAAGCCACGCCAGGTTGTTCTTCAGTTTGAAATCCTCGGGGAAATCCTCAATCAGCCGTAACAGAGTTTCTTCAGCCTTCTCGTATTGATTAGCGCTGATGTACGAGTGGCCAATAATGAACCGGGCCTCCTGATTCATCGGGTCGATTTCAAGGACGCGCTCATAAGCGCTGATGGCGGACTCATAATCTTTTTCAGCAAAATAGGCCGTCGCAACCTGAAGCAGAAACTTAATGCGTTCCTCATCGGTGCGCCCGGAAATCTGCAGTCCAAAGCCGCTGTCACTGATCGAATTTGTTTGTTGAGCAGATAAGTGGCCGGAAAGAGCATGCAGAACCAATCCGGCGAGTAGAAGATGCTTCATATCGAAAGCTCCTATTTTACATTGCCGATCTCAACGTGCACCACGGGCGGATCGGTCTTTACCAACTGCAGGCCGGGCGGCAGGTCAACGACGACGGGCAGGTCATATCCCGTGCTTTCCGTCAGGTCATAGCACCCGACATAAGCGAACAGATCCTCGGGCTGCAGCTGATCGATCCGCTGCTGCTGGCCGCGGATGGTTATACTCAGGCTTTGCGGCTGCACCTGAATCTGCCGCAGCTCGCCCGGGGCGCACATGGTTCTGACCGGGATCTTCTCAAATATCCGCGTGCTTTTGCGCGTTTCCAGGAAAACCTCCACCGACACCCAATCGGGATTCGCCCGCATGCGGCTTGCCTGCGGGAGGGCGAGCGGCAGGCTTGCCTTGAACGAGCCTTGGCGGGTTTCAAGGGCCACCGGCTCAGTTTGGACAAATTCCATATTATCGAGAACCTGGCGTGCGGCGGTTATACGGACCGATGCCGGCGAACATACAATGCGATCGATTTCAAATCCATCGGGCAGACTGCCGCTTGTCGCTGCCTTCACGGGGAGCAGGCGCTCGCTTTCCTGATCCAGCTTGACCACGATTTCCGAGGGGCTGAAGCGCACCACCCGCGCGCCGGTTGGGTTGCGCAAAAAAGCGTTAGAAAGCTTCACCACCATCTCCTCGCCCTGCTTGGGATCAGGTATGGGGATCACCACGCGCAGCTGCTCTTTGTTGAGATAGCGAATATCTTCCCGCGAACCGCGGAAGACAATGTTCACGCGATGAACGGATTTCTCCCATACAGCCCATTTTGCCGGGACATCGATGTCCACGGCAATATCCGAGACCGAAACCTCGAAGCCGATGTTTTTGCGGATGCCCTGCCATGCGAAAAAAGAAAGAATCACGCAGGTTAGCAGAAGCCACTTCTCATTGCGTAAGCGTTGCCAGATTCTTGAGAGCCTATTCTTCATTCTGCTCCTCGCCAAGCGGTGCTAAAACCGTATCGGACAACGCGGCCTCGCCCGATTGAAGCTTTTCGCGGAACTTAGCCAAACCGGTTCGTTCACGGCTCAGCATCGACATCAGCACGCGGCGCAGGCGGTCTTCGCTGAGGCCCCGACGCAGGCGCCCGTTATACGCGACAGAAATCGCACCGGTCTCTTCGGACACCACCACAACAACGGCGTCGGTTTCCTCGGTGATGCCGATGGCCGCGCGGTGGCGCGTGCCCAGCGTCTTGCTCAGCTCTTCCTTCTGGGAAAGGGGAAACAGGCAGCCGGCCGCGCAAATGCGGTCACCGGAAATAATGACCCCGCCATCATGCAGCGGAGTGTGCGGAAAGAAGAGCGTGGCCAGCAGTTCGGCGCTGACCGTGCTGTGCATCCGGGTTCCTGTATCCTGAATCGTCCGCATACCGATATCGCGTTCGATGGCAATCAAGGCGCCGATCTTTCGCTGCGAAAGAAGCAGGACGGCCTGCATGAGCGGCTCCACCAGCCGCTTTTGCGAAGCGATACCGGAGGTGCGCCAGGGCTGCCGGCCCAGCCGGGCGAGGACGCGCCGGATCTCCGGCTGAAAAATAACCACAACTGCGAGCGAAATATAGAGCATCAGCCTGGACAGCAACCAGTTAAGAACATCCAGATGGCTCAGGCTGGTAATGATGAAGAGCACCCCGAAGAGAATGATAAGACCCGAAAGAATGGCCGCACCGCGGGTGCCTTTGAAGAGCTGGAAAACGAAATAAAGCATGGCCGCCAGGATGAGAATTTCGATCCATCCCAGCACGTCGGGCACTTCAAAAGCTTCATTCCACTGCATTATATATCACCGGTAGAGAGTGTATCCACGATGCGGCAGACATCGCAAGTTTGGATTACGTCATGAACCCTCAAAATGTGCGCGCCCTGCACGACGGCCCAGGCCGCGGCACCCAGACTCCCGGCCAGACGATCCGCGGGACGTTCCTGTCCGGTCAGCTGGCCAAGGAAACTTTTGCGCGAGGCACCTATGAGTATCGGAGCACAGCTCTGCGCAAGCGAAGGAAGGTTGCGCAGCAGGGATATGTTGTGCTCCACCGATTTTCCGAAGCCGATGCCCGGATCAACCACCAGATGGTCGCGGCCAACACCCCGTTGCGCGGCAAAGTCCATCCTGCGCTTCAGGTAGGAACACACTTCCTCGACCACGTTCGCGTAGACGGGATCATTCTGCATCGTTTGCGGCGAACCCTTCATATGCATCAGGATGACACCGGCACCGGTTTTCGCCGCCGCTTCAGCCATTCCGGCATCCGCTTCGAAGGCGGAGATATCGTTTATGATGTCCGCTCCGGCTTCCATGGCCTGTAAGGCGACCTCGGATTTCGAGGTATCGATCGAAATCGGGATGTCCGATTGCGCGCGCAGTTTTACAATAACCGGAACGGTGCGTCTGATTTCTTCGGCCACGGGAACCGGCTCCGCTCCCGGACGGGTGGACTCTCCGCCGATATCGATGATATCCGCGCCTTCGGAAACCATCTCCAGTGCACGATCCACGGCGGTGCCGCAGTCTGAAAAATCGCCGCCATCGGAAAATGAATCAGGTGTGGCATTGAGGATGCCCATGATCAGGGTCCGGTTTCCGAGAAGCAGGGTCCGGTTTCCGCACTGCCAATTGTAGACTCGTCGTTTGATCATGGAGGGTTTATAGCACGATCTCGAGTCCGTCCCAAGGAACAGTTACCGCCTCTGCGAGCCGCGCCTGCAGATCGTGGTGCTCGGAGTGATGGGTGAGGTGAGTGATGAACGACTGCTTCGCGCCGATGCGGCCGAGCTGCTCCACGCATTCATCGATGGAAAAGTGGGTGGGGTGCGCTTCCGGGCGCAATCCGTCGAGAATCATGGCATCTATTTTATCGAGGGCGCTGAGCGTCGCATCGGGTATGCGGCTGCAATCCGGAATGTAACCGAGGCGTTTGCCGTCGCCTTCAATAAGAAATCCGTAGATCGTTTCCTCGCCGTGCCAAACGGGCAGGGGGGTCACGCGGGCGTCGCCCACATCGACCGGCTCCTCCATGTTCGTAAACGTGACGCGAGGAACACTTTCGAATCCGTAGCTGGTCCGATCGACATAATCAAATTTTTTGCGCATCTGTTTGATGGTGCGGGGGGATCCGTAAACAGGAATGTGCCCCTGCTGCATTTGGGAAAAGCGGCGGACATCGTCGAATCCGTAAATATGGTCGGCATGCGGGTGGGTCAGAAACACGGCATCGATGCGCGTGACACCAAAACTTAAAACCTGATCGCGGAAGTCCGGCGGAGTGTCGATCACGATGTGCCGGTCTTCGGCAACCGCATACAGGCTGCAGCGCCGCCGCGTGTTTTCAAGATCGCTGGACGCGCAGACCGCGCACGAGCAACCAATCATTGGAATTCCATGCGACGTGCCGGTGCCTAAAAACGTGAACCTCATGGCGAAAAAAATGCTCCTGTAAAAAACAAAACGCGGTGCGAAAAACGACACCACGCAATACACGGAAAGGACCTGAAATAAAAGCCCCATTTGAGTCGGCTCAAACGGGGCATCGACTATGCGGCAGCATGTTCGAAGAAGTGCGCGTCACTCCAGCACTTCGGTAACGCTTCGCCCGAAGGGAACGCGAGTTCCGACTTCAGGAAGTTTTCTGGCCGTTGGATGATTTCTCCCGCATGCGATCGCGCCCGGATCGTTCCCGATGCTGGATTGATCACATCCTGAAGGTCGATCACCTCGACCAATTCACCCGTTGGTACATGTTTTAGGAACATTTTACACCTCCTCGCTCTCACCCTGTTCGACCATATTGGACGAAAAGAGTTCATTTACCAAGAGTTCGTGTAAAACCCGTTCGGATTACATAATAAATTATACGGAAGCGGATTTGAGCGGATTATAGGGCAATTATGCTATACCGCTGACACTTGACTGTTTCCGGCTTTCTTCAGCATGAACCATTTCATCGGCAGGCCCAGCCAGGCGGTGATAAGCCCTCGGCCGACAAAGAACATGCAGATAACACCTACAGAGAATGAGGCCACAATGAGTTTTCCGAGGCTTCGGAATCCGAACCCGTTGATAAATCCGGCCGCAATGGATGTAACAATCATGCCGCAGGTCAGCAGCAGGTTGACGGCGGTGTCATAAACAAAATGGCCGACGGTATAGGAAGAACTCTGTACCGCAGCGGGGTCTACACCGAAAAATCCGGAAACCAGATTGAGCACGCCGAAAATACCGGTGAGCAGCAACAGGGTAATCATCACATAGCCGCTGCCGAACAGGAACGCCGCAAACTTGGTGCGCTTCTGGATCGTCCGCGAAAGAAAGAGCTGTTTACCGTGCGCCATGAAGGCGCGCATCACGCCATAGGCCCAGCGCATCTGCTGGCGGAACAGGTCGCCCGGCGTGTGGGGGACTTCGCAGCGGATGCGTAAATCCGACACATAGGCAATACGCTTGCCTTCGGTAATAACGCGCAGGGAATAATCGACGTCTTCGGTCAGCGCTCCGGCCGTCCAGCCGCCGTGTTCCTCAAGGTAACTTTTCTTCACCAGCTCACCCGAACCGCAGAATACACACTGGTTGGTCGCAGCCTTGAGGAAAGGCAGGATCACCGAATGAATAATGTTCACGATGCCCGTACCCATCAGCGTGCTGTGGTTATCGTGTACATTGATAATCCGCCATGCGGCCTGTGCGCCGGCCAGCGTCGGATCTTTGATCACCGGCACCACCAGTCGCTTCAGGAAATCTTTCTTCGGCAGGAAGTCGGAGTCGAGGATCAGCAGATAGTCGCCCTTGGCCTTCGGCAGCATGACATTCAGGTTGCCCGGCTTGAAACCGGCGTTGTCGCCGCGGCGGCTGATTTCCACCCGCGGGTTGGCGGCGGCAAACGCATCGATCGCCGCCGAGACCTCCGGCCGGTTGCTGTCGTCGCCGATCATGATCTGGAGCTTGTCGGCCGGGTAGTCGAACTCGAAGCAGCGCGCTGCGCAGTTCAGCGCCGCCAGCTCGTTGTAGGTTGGAATCTGGACCGTGACGCTCGGATAGAGCGATTCGTCCGCAATGATTTCCGGCTTGCTCCGCAGTCTGCTTAACGCCAGTGCAAAGGCCGTCACGGCAAAATAACCCAGCGAAAGCAAAAATGCGCCGATCAGGGCAATTTCAAAAATAGACTTAACAAAAGTATGGAATCCCATTTTTCACCTTTAAAACCGTTACATTCACAAATGTTCCGTGAATTGCCGGGTTGTTTATAGGGATTATCCTGTGAACGCAACCCCCTGGACCGATTATTTTTCGGAAACCGGAGCATAAAAAAACGGGCTCCTTTGGAAGGGAGACCCGTCTCTTAACATTGCCAGGTTGTGCAATAGTCGAAACTTATTTCGTCGTGATGTGCAGCAGCTCCTGAATGACCGGGGAGAATTTGACGACGACCGGGGTGAAGACAACGCTGACCATCGTCATCAGCTTGATGAGAATGTTGAGCGAGGGACCGGAGGTGTCTTTGCACGGATCGCCGACGGTATCGCCGACGACCGCCGCCTTATGGGCATCGGAACCTTTGCCACCATGCGCACCCTTTTCGATGTATTTCTTGGCGTTGTCCCACGCGCCGCCGGCATTGTTGAGCATGGTGGCCAGCACAAATCCGGTGGTGAGCCCGCCGGCGAGCAGCCCCATCACGCCGGGCACGCCGAGGATGAGGCCGGTGGCCACCGGAATAATGATGGCCAGCAGGGAGGGGACAAGCATTTCGCGTTGCGCGCCTTTGGTGGAGATGGCGACGCAGGAGGCATAGTCCGGCTTGCCGGTGCCTTCCATGATGCCGGGGATTTCGCGGAACTGGCGGCGAACTTCCTCAACCATCGCACCGGCCGCGCGGCCGACCGCCTTCATGGTCATGGCGCAGAAGACAAACGCCATCATCCCACCGATGAACAGACCGCAGAGGAGCAGGGGATTCATAATGTGCAGTTCAAAGGCGTTAACAAAGTCCATGATACCCGCGTGTTCGGCGGCATATTTGTTGAAGCCCATGAACTCGCCGTCGCCGGCCAGCTTGCCGATCCAGATCTTCACTTCCTCAATGTAGGCGGCCAGCAGTGCCATGGCGGTGAGGGCGGCGGAACCGATCGCAAAACCCTTGCCGGTGGCCGCGGTGGTGTTGCCGAGCGAGTCGAGCGCGTCGGTGCGTTCGCGCACTTCCGGCGGGAGGTGCGCCATTTCGGCGTTGCCGCCGGCGTTGTCGGCGATCGGCCCGTAGGCATCGGTCGCGAGCGTGATGCCCAGCGTGGCCAGCATGCCGACCGCGGCAAAGCCGATGCCGTAGAGGCCCATTGACATATCGGTGAATCCGCCCGCAAAACCGAAGGCGCAGATGATCCCGACCACGATGGTGATGACCGGAATACCGGCGGAATACATGCCGGTCGCAAGACCGTCAATAATGGTCGTGGCCGGACCCATGACGGCCTGGTCGGCGATACCCTTGGTGGGTTTGAATTCATCAGAGGTGTAGTACTCGGTGGCCTGACCGATGATTACGCCCGCGGTAAGGCCGGCGATAACGGCCATCACGATCCCGCCGGAGATGATGTCAAGCTGCCACATGCCGATGAGCGCGAGCACGATCAGGACCGAGCTGCCGAGCGTACCGGTGAGCAGGGCTTTCAGCAGGTTTTTCTGCGAGGCGCCTTCTTTGCAGCGGACGAGAAACATACCAATGATGGAAAGCACCGTGCCGATGCCCGCCACGATCATCGGGGCGGTTACCAGTTTAATCGCGTCGGCTTCCGTGCCGGTTCCGGCCATCACCTTGTGCGCGCCAACGGCCGCGCCGAGGGCGGCGGTGGCGAGAATGGAACCGCAGTAGGATTCGTAGAGGTCGGCGCCCATGCCGGCGACGTCGCCCACATTGTCGCCTACGTTGTCGGCGATGGTGGCGGGGTTGCGCGGATCGTCTTCCGGAATACCGGCTTCCACCTTGCCGACGAGGTCGGCGCCGACGTCGGCCGCCTTGGTGTAGATGCCGCCGCCGACGCGTGCAAACAGCGCCTGCGTGGAAGCCCCCATGCCGAAGGTGATCATGGTGGTGGTCATGTGGACGAGCTTTTCAGCTACGGTGCAGCCGGCCGGAACCATTTCCATACCCAGCAGCGTCCAGCCTTCGGCCATGTTCGTAGTGGTGTAGATGAACTTGTCGAGAATGAGATACCACAGGCAGATATCGAGCAGGCCGAAGCCGACGACGACGAGGCCCATTACCGCGCCGGAGCGGAAGGCGACCTGCAGACCGCGGTTAAGCCCTTCCGAGCAACCCTGCGCCGTGCGCGAAGAGGCGGCGGTGGCGGTCTTCATGCCGATAAAACCGCACAGCCCGGAAAAGAAGCCGCCGGTCAGGAAGGCGATCGGCACAAACGGATTCTGAATGCCGAAGAGCGCGAGTAGCTGGAGGATAATCAGCAGTACGACAAAAACAATGATCACGACCTTGTACTGGCGCATCAGATAAGCCATCGCACCATCGCGGACATGCCCGGCAATTTCGATCATGGTGTCGTTGCCCTCGTTGGCGGACATCATCTTCTTGTAGAAGTAGACTGCGAAGAGAAGCGCGAAGATGGATGCGATGGGTGCGATCCACCACAAGTTGGTAATTACCGAATTCATATATCCCCTCAATGGTTTGCAGTAACTTAAAATATGACGATTTTGCACACACTACGGACGAGCAGGCGGCAAATCAAATGCAAAAATGCTTCTTTAAAAACCTATTAGCGCATCGTTCTTTCCAGTATTTGGAAACACTACCGCATGGCTCGGCAGGTTTGACAGCAGAGCAGCATCGAAACCAAACTTGACTTAACGTGCATTTCTTTTAACCCTGTCCCTTATGGAATGTGTTTATAAAGCGGCTCCGGGGGGCTAAATTTTCCGATTTCTTGCAAAGCAACCCCGCCCGATTTTAGCGCTGACGCCTCCGATGAGCATTTATTGGACATCGACAGACGATAACCAAACCAGCCTGTGGTAGCGCACAGCCATCATAGAGAGGAAAGTAAATGGGTACATTCAGTTGGACGCTGCTGATCGTTGCGGCAGGAAGTTTTCTGGCACTCGGCTATGCGGCCATAAAAACACGGTGGATTTTCGGGCAGCCCGTTGAAAATCCGAAGCTCGTAAAAATCAGCGGCTATGTGGCTGAAGGCGCCATGGCATTCCTGAAGCGGGAGTACAAGGTCCTGATTCCTTTTGTTCTGCTCGTTTCCGCGTTCCTTGCCATTGCCAACCAGGGGGTGCTGAAATTTCAGGCGGTCGCGTTCGTGGTGGGTGCCACGGCATCCGCGCTGGCCGGATTCATCGGCATGAAGGTGGCCACGGCCGCCAACAGCCGCACCACCCATGCCGCCCAGGGCGGATTGATTCCCGCCCTCAAGGTCGCATTCACAGGCGGCAGCGTGATGGGCATGAGTGTGGTCGGTTTGTCCATGCTCGGCTTTTGCATTCTCCTTTTTCTGGGGCGGCACTTTTTCGGGTCGTCCATTGATGTGCTTTCCGGTGAGATTCTGCCCGTCGTTACCGGCTACAGCCTGGGCGCCAGTTCCATGGCGTTGTTTGCCCGGGTGGGCGGCGGTATTTTTACCAAGGCGGCGGACGTCGGCGCGGATCTGGTTGGTAAGGTTGAGGCGGGGATTCCCGAAGACGACCACCGTAACCCGGCCACCATCGCCGATAATGTGGGCGACAATGTCGGTGACGTGGCCGGCATGGGGGCGGACCTTTTTGAGTCCTATGTAGGTTCAATTATCGGTGCGATGGTGCTTGGCGTCAGTATGGCCGGGAGTGATGCGCATCGGCTGAAGCTGGTCGTTTTCCCGCTCCTGCTCGCGGTGGCCGGGATCGTTGCCGCGATGATCGGCGTGGCCTTGGTGCGCGTGAAGGAGGGGCAGTCGCCGCAGTCGGCGCTGAACAAGGGCACCTTCGGAGCGGCGGGCATTGCCGCCGTCTTTTCGTTCCTTCTAAGTTATTTCTTTCTGGGCGGTTTAGAAACGGGTTGGCTCAGTATATTTTTCGCCTCGGTCCTCGGGATGGTGGCCGGCACGCTGATCGGAATGATTACAGAATACTATACCGGCACCGATACCAAGCCGGTGAATAAGATTGTGAAGGCCTGCGAGACCGGATCGGCCACAAACCTCATCACGGGAATGGGCGTGGGTATGGTTTCGGCCTTTCCCCCGATCGTCATTATTGTGGCGGCCATCCTTTCGAGTCATGCTCTGGCCGGGCTTTACGGCATCGCCATCGCCGCACTGGGAATGCTGATGACCCTCGGCGTGCAGCTGGCCGTCGATGCCTATGGGCCGATTGCCGACAACGCCGGCGGCCTGGCGGAGATGTCGGAGTTTCCGCCGGCGGTGCGGGACATTACGGATGAACTTGATGCGGTGGGGAACACGACCGCCGCCATTGGCAAAGGCTTTGCCATCGGATCGGCGGCCCTCACGGCCATCATTCTGTTTTCGGCCTTTCAGCAGCAGGTCGGTGTGGGAGTGATTAATCTGGTGGATCCGCTGGTGGTTTCCGGCGTTCTGCTGGGCGCGGTGCTTCCCTATCTCTTCTCCTCCATGGCCATGAATGCCGTCGGCGAAGCCGCCTTTGCCATGATCACGGAGGTGCGCAGGCAGTTCCGTGAAAAACCGGGTATTCTGAAAGAGACCGAAGAGCCGGACTATAAAAAGTGCGTCGACATTTCCACCGCTTCGGCGCTCAAGGGCATGATTGTTCCGGGCGTGGTGGCGGTCACAACCCCCGTTTTGATCGGGTTTATCGCCGGGCCGAAAATGCTGGCAGGAACGCTGATCGGCGTGACCTCCTCCGGGGTTGTGCTGGCCATCTTTATGTCAAATGCCGGCGGGGCCTGGGACAATGCCAAGAAAATGATCGAAGGCGGCGCCAGCCAGGGCAAGGGCTCGGAGGCCCACAAGGCGGCGGTGGTTGGTGATACGGTGGGGGACCCCTTCAAGGATACCGCCGGACCGTCGCTGAATATTCTGTTGAAACTGATGGCCATCATCTCGCTGGTGATTGCGCCGATGCTTAAAAACTTCTGGGGGCTGTAAAATGAACAACAAAAATCGAATCTATATGGTGCTCTATCCGAACGCGACCCTGATTGCGTCTCAGCTTGAACCCGAAATGTTTGCGCGGCACTACACGTCCGGCTCCAGCCGGCACTATTCCGGCAAGGTGGTTTTCGCGGAAGTCGATTCGGCCTACCGAAACGACTTCTTCGATATTGAAAACATCCTGAAGGAGCTCAAGCCCCACGACGATGGAAGCCCGAAGGCAACCAAGTTTATTGCCTCCTATCGCGTCCTCGAGCATGTTGACCTTTCGGCCATCGGAAAGCTCTACCTCACAACGCAGGAAGGTCACTGCCTGGGTCTTGACCGGGGCGAACACGGTTCCAAGGGAGAAGAGGCGATCCGCATCTATGCCGAAATCGAGCCGATGCACATGCTGGTGATGTCCCGATTCAACCCCAAGGATTTC
>JBFHPA010000031.1:0-17334 GCA_041592955.1 Pontiella sp. | reverse complement strand
AGAATTAGAGCGGGGTTACGTTCGTAGCACAAGGGCCCTTCTGGCCTTGTCCAACTTCGTACTGAACCTTCTGACCTTCATCGAGTGAAGCATATCCAGAAACCTGAATTTCAGAATGGTGAACAAACATATCGGTTCCGCCTTCATCAGGAGTGATGAAACCAAAGCCCTTTTCAGAACTGAACCATTTTACTGTACCTGTATTCATTATCTTATTTCCTTGTTGAATGAGACTCGTGTTTATCGTGTTGAGAATCATATTGCCACATAAATCTTCAATAATATTAATGAGGGTAAAAAAGGGAAAACCGCCGTTTGACGCATGCGCCGAGGATCAGCATCAGTGAGGCGTGCGTGTACCAAGCCCGCTTTCTGCGATTAAATTGGATCCGCCTTCGCCAAAGCTACAGCGCGACAGGGTCGGGATAGCGGTACTCCTTGCCTACATAATTCAGAAAAACAACATCGTCCCCTTCCCGGCGGATCTGCTCCGTTCCAAGGATCGGCACTTTGCCTCCACCGCCGGGTGCATCGATTACATACTGCGGAACGGCGAGGCCGGAAATTCTTCCATGCAGCGATTGGATCAGCTCGATCCCCTTCTCCACCGAAGTCCGAAAGTGGGCTGAGCCGCGAACGGGGTCGCACTGCAACAGGTAGTAGGGCTTAACGTTGATCTCGAGCAAGCCGTAGAACAGGTCGATGAGCGTTTGGGTGTCGTCGTTGATGCCTTTCAGCAAAACCGTCTGGCTGACCATACCGATGCCGTGGTCGGAGAGCTTTCGGCAGGCGGCCTGCGTTTCGGGTGAAAGTTCGGCGGCATGGATAAAGTGGAGGCTGAGCCAGACGCGATGCCTGCGAAGAATGGCGCACAGTGCATCGGTGATACGCATGGGCAGGACGACCGGCACCTTCGAGCCGATTCGCACCATGCGCACATGCGGGATGCTCCTGATCCGGTTCAGGATTCCATCGAGGACTGAGTCAGTGAGGGTCAGCGGGTCTCCTCCGGAAATGAGCACGTCGCGAATCTCAGTATGCTGCTCTATATAGAGGAAGCTTTCCTCCAACGCATGGAAATCGGCCGGACTTTTCCCAACGAGCCGCGAGCGGGTGCAGTAGCGGCAGTAGGTTGAGCAGAAGGTGGTGGCCAGAAACAAAACCTTGTCGGGATAGGTATGTATAAGGTGCGGTGTGGCGCGGTGATCCTCCTCGCCGAGCGGATCGGCGAGCTCGCCGGTACCGAATCTGTTCTCATGTCCGGTTGGAATGACGGTCTGGCGAAGGGCCGGATGTTTGAGCAGCTGGGCATAATGCGGTGTGACGGCAAACGCAAGCGGCGTATCCGTCTCGAACGCGGCACATTCTTCTGCGGTCAGCCTGATATGGGTTTCAAGTTCCGCTCGAGTGGTGAGTCGATTCGCAAGCTGCCATTTCCAGTCATTGGTGAGATTGTTCGTCATATGGTTATTTCTCCTGCTAACACCCGGAGCAGTAAAACGTCGCAACCTTTCAATGGTCGCAGACAGTTGACATGAGCAAGTTGGTCGGCATTATACGCGGATGTTTTCAGAAACAAGCCAAATTGAAAAGCAGCTCAAACAGGTGCAGTCAGCGATGCTCGACTCGTTACGCGATACCAATATATCCAAGCTGCTCCCCGCAAATAAAAATCTTCTCGGCAATGGCAAGATGCTCCGCTCCCGGCTGGTACTGTCCATTGGCGCGGGAAACCACATTGACGAGCGTGTGCTGATCAACGCGGCTGCCGCCGTGGATATCATTCACGCCGCAAGTCTGCTGCACGATGATGTCATTGACGGCGGGATTCTGCGGCGCGGCGCCCCGACCTTCTGGAAAAAACATGGCGTGAACGGGGCCATCCTTTTTGGCGATCTGCTAATGTTCAAGGCGCTGTCTCTTTTGGTCAATGTCGGTCGTCCCGATTTACTGCAGGAGCTGATCGACCGCACCGGCGAAGTCTGCCGGTCGGAGGTCGAACAGGAGTTGATCCTGCGCGGGGCACCCGGCGACTGGAATGAATGCGTTCAAGTTGCCCGCTACAAGACCGGTTCGCTGTTCGCCTTTGCCGCCGTGGCGGGCGCAACAGATGCACCCGGACAGGTCGACGCGCTCCGCGAAGCGGGTTTTATTCTGGGTACAGCCTATCAATTGACGGATGACCTGCTGGATGCCTCGGGCAATGAGGAGATATCGGGAAAGACGCTGGGTACCGACGATAAACGCGGTAAAACCACCGCCATAAGCGCCACCAAAAACGCACCGGAGAATCCCGTCGATTACATTTATTCCTTACTGGATAACTCATTGGCTCAACTGACGGCATGGCCTGGAGTTTATGAGGCGTGGGATGGTTTTTTAAACGTGACAATGAAACCCGTGCTTAGTAAACATCTGGGTTTTAAGTAAGTCCTGACAGGCAAACTGCGGGCCGTCGCTGATAGATGACTGAAATTATCATAATTTATACTTTTAACGATGGAAATGAATCGGTATAGAGATACCCATTAATTGCAACCAAAACCAAAGAGGGTCCTGTTTTGGCTAACTTCAAGATAAATAAAGGCTTCAACGTAAAGGTTTTAGGTAAGCCAAAAGCCGTGGTTGAAGATTATGCGTCCCAGCAGCTATTCGCGGCATATCCGTCCGAATTTGAAGGGTTGAAACCGCGCCTCAAAGTAAAAGCGGGTGATGCTGTCAAACGCGGCGATGTTCTTTTTGAAAACAAGAAGAACGAAAAGATGCTCTTCCGGTCGCCCTGCGGCGGCACTGTAAAAGCGGTCAATCTCGGTGCCCGGCGCTTTCCGGCCGAAATCCTGATTGAACGTGATGCGCAGGAAGAGAGCATTACTTTCGATGTGTATACCAGCGATGCGGTTCGACAGCTCTCGCGGGAGCAATTGGTTGATCACCTTCTCAACACCGGTCTTTGGCCGCTGATCAAACAGCGTCCGTTCAGCAAGATTGCCGATCCGGACAAGGCTCCCAAGGCCGTATTCATCAATGCTGCCAACTCGGCCCCCTTCCAGGCGGATTTCAGTGCTGTCCTTAAAGGCGACGAATCCGCATTCCAGACCGGCATCAACGCCCTCTCTAAGCTGACTGAAGGCAAGGTGCACCTCTGTAAATCAGCCGGATCGGATGTTCCCGATTTTGAAAATGCCGAAAGCCACACCTTTGCCGGAAAGCATCCATCGGGGAATACGAGCGTGCACATCAACCGCATCAGCCCTATCCTGCCCAACGACACGGTTTACACCATCGCGGCGCAGGACGTGATCCTGATCGGCAAACTGCTCAAAACGGGCGAGCTTCCGCGCACCAAAATCATCGCCTTGGGCGGTCCTGCGGTAAAGGAAGAGTTCCGCAAGCACTATAAGGTGCAGCTCGGCGCCAGCCTGAAAGACCTCTTGGATCGCGCGCTTGAAGGCGAGGAAGTCCGTGTTGTGCAAGGTAATGTGTTGTGGGGGGATCAAGTCAAAGCCGATACCTGCCTGCGCTACTACGGATCGGAATATTTCGTGCTCGAAGAAGACCGCTCCCGCCATTTGATGGGCTGGACAATGCCCGGCCTGTTCCAATACAGCGCGCACCGCGTCAATCTCTCCTCGGTGATGGGCTTTGCCCACGAATGGAAGCTGGGCACCAGCCTGCACGGCAGCCACCGCGCCATGGTGGTTACGGGGTGGATGGACCGGCACCAACCGCTTAATATTATGACCGACTTTCTCGTGCGTGCCGCGCTTGCGCATGACACTGATGAGATGGTTCAGCTGGGCATTCTTGAAACAGACCCGGAAGATTTTGCACTGGCCGCATTTGTTGACCCGCACAAGACCGATGTCTGCGGTATCATTAAGCGCGGACTTGAGGAGATTGAGGAGGAAGGACTCTAATGAAGTTTCTATTCGACTTAATGGATAAGCATGTTGCCCCGCTTTTTGAAAAAGGCGGCAAGTTCGAGCGGCTTTATCCACTGTTTGAGGCAGGCGACACATTTGCCCGCACACCGGGTGATGTAACCCCGAGCGCCCCGCATGTGCGCGATTCCATCGACCAGAAGCGACTGATGATTTTCGTCATTTATGCGCTGGTTCCGTGCATCCTGTTCGGGATCTGGAACGCGGGCAACCAGTTTAATATTGCAAACAATGTTGAAGACGCCACGCTGGCAACCGATCTGTGGCGCGGTTCGGCGATGGTGCTCCCGATCATCTTTGTTTCCTATCTGGTCGGCGGCCTGTGGGAAGTGCTGTTCGCATTGATTCGCCGCCACGAGATCAACGAAGGCTTCCTGGTCACCGGGATGCTCTTCCCGCTGACCCTGGCGCCCACCATGCCACTGTGGCAGGTCGCGATCGGTATTTCGTTCGGGATCGTGATCGGCAAAGAGATTTTCGGAGGGGTTGGCTACAACATTCTCAATCCCGCCCTTACCGCGAGAGCATTTCTGTTCTTTGCCTATCCGGCGCAGATTTCAGGCGACACCGTGTGGGTTGGCACAGCGAAGACCGCGTTAGACAATAACATGTTCTTCGGCACTGTGGCCGAAAACATCGATGGTGTAACCAAGGCCACTCCGCTGGCTGTGGCCGCGGCTGCCGAAAAAGGAACCGATGCTATAGCGGCGCTGGGTGATGCCGGCTATAATTGGGTGAACATGACACTGGGGAACATTCCCGGGAGTATCGGCTCAACCTCGGTGGTCGCCATTGTCCTCGGCCTCGGATTCCTGATTGCGACGGGTATTGCCTCCTGGCGGGTGATCTTATCGGGCATCATCGGATGCGCGGCGATGGGTGCGCTGTTCACGGCCCTTGGCCTCGACAACGCCTTCAGCCAGATCCCCTTCTATTACCATCTGATCATGGGAGGATTTCTCTTTGGTATCGTTTTCATGGCCACCGACCCGGTTTCCTGCTCGGCAACGAATACCGGTAAGATTATCTACGGCTTCATGATTGGTGCACTGACCGTGCTGATCCGTGTCGTCAACCCGGCCTATCCCGAAGGCGCGATGCTGGCGATCCTGTTCATGAACGTGATGGCGCCGCTGATTGACCACTTTGTCGTGCAGGCGCACATTAAGAAGAGAACGGCGTATGCGAGGGCTTTGAACAATGCGTGAAGATACTAAAACCCTGACCTTTGCGGCCATCGTCTGCGTGAGCTGCAGCCTTATATTGTCCGGTACTGCGGCGGGACTGAAGACCCGCCAGCAATCCAATGAAGCGTTTGACGTGAAGCGGAACATCGTCAAGGCGTTCGGTATCGATATTGGAGGGATGGATCGTCCCGAGATCGAAACCACCTTTGAAAAGCATGTCAGCGAAGAAACGGCCGGCGACCTGCCGCTCTACACGTGGACGGAAGATGGAAGCGACGAGCCTTCCAAGTATGCGTTCCCGATTTCCGGCAAGGGACTCTGGAGCATGCTCTATGGCTATCTCTCCCTGAAGGCCGACCTGGAAACCATCGCCGGGATCAGCTTCTACAAGCACGGGGAAACACCCGGTTTGGGTGCCGAGATTGAAAAGGCATGGTTCCAGTCGCAATTCACCGGCAAGAAGCTATACGAGGATGGAACGGCCACCGAGTTTGCGGTATTGAAGCCGGGAAGTCCATTGAACGAAACGTCTGTGGACGGCATCTCCGGAGCAACCATCACCGGCAAGGGCGTCGAAGCGCTGATCCGTAAGGATGCCGCCGCCTATGCAAACTATTTCACTTCAATCAAGGGGAACTGATCATGGCTTCCGCTGCAAAAAAACTGATAATGGATCCGTTTTCGGATAACAACCCGATTACCGTGCAGGTATTGGGGATCTGCTCCGCATTGGCGGTGACGGTAAAGGTCGACACCGCGATCGTCATGACGCTGGCGCTGACGTCGGTACTGACGCTTTCCAACCTGATTATTTCCCTGCTGCGCAACGTCATTCCCAGCGGCATTCGCATGATTGTGGAAATGGCCGTGATCGCCTCGCTGGTGATCATCGCCGACCAGCTGCTTCGGGCCTATCTGTTCGACATCAGCAAGCAACTCAGTGTGTTCGTTGGCTTGATCATCACCAACTGTATTGTAATGGGACGTGCTGAAGCATTCGCTCTGCAGAACCCGCCGAAGGACTCACTGCTCGACGGCCTCGGAAACGGTCTCGGTTACGGCATCATCCTGATCGCTGTTGCTTCGATTCGCGAATTCCTCGGATTCGGATCATGGCTCGGTTTCAAGGCGCTTCCGGAAAACTACATGGGCAACGGTCTGGTACTGCTCGCGCCGGGCGCATTCATTATTCTTGGCCTGCTGATCTGGGGTCAGCGTACCATCAGCAAGTATGTGGAGGAGTAATCGATGGAATATTTAAATTTAGCCATTAAGGCCATCTTCGTTGAAAACATCCTGCTGGCGTTCTTCCTGGGCATGTGCTCCTTTCTGGCCTGCTCTAAGAAAGTCGATACGGCCATCGGCCTGGGCTTTGCGGTCATCTTTGTACTGACGATCACCGTGCCGGCCAACTGGGCCATCCACCACTTCCTGCTGGCGCCGGGAGCACTGGCGTGGGTGCACAGCAGTTTCGCGACGCTCGACCTGAGCTTTCTGAATTTCATCTGTTTCATCGCAACCATTGCTTCGATGGTGCAGCTCGTTGAAATGATCCTCGACAAGTTTTTCCCCAAGCTCTACCACGCGCTCGGCATCTTCCTGCCTCTCATCACCGTGAACTGCGCCATTCTGGGCGGCTCCCTTTTCATGGTGGAACGGGAATACACCGCGCTTGAATCAACGGTATACGGCTTCAGCTCCGGCATCGGCTGGCTGCTGGCGATCGCGGCCATGGCGGCCATCCGCAAGAAACTGCGTTATTCGCACCTGCCGGACGGCCTCAAAGGCCTCGGCATCACCATGATCATGACCGGCCTGATGGCCATGGCGTTCATGTGCTTCTCGGGAATCAATCTTTAACTCGAAGTGAGAAACGGTAATTATGGAAAACGTAACCTACATCGTATCGAGTGTCGTTGTTTTCAGCTTTGTGATCATGCTCTTAGTGATCATGCTGATGGTCGCGGCCAAAAAGCTGGTCCCGCAGGGGCTTGCCAAGCTGGACATCAACGAAGGCAACCGCGAGTTGGAGGTGAAACCCGGCGCGTCCCTGTTGACGGCCCTCTCTACGCAAAAGATCTTCCTGCCCTCCGCATGCGGCGGCGGCGGCACGTGTGCCATGTGCAAGTGCAAAGTCCTTGAAGGCGGCGGCGAGCTGCTCCCGACCGAAGCCGGTCAGGTGACCAAGGCCGAGGCCAAGGAAGGTGTTCGCCTTGCCTGTCAGCTGAAGGTCAAGCAAGACATGAAGCTCGAGATCGAACCCGAGATTCTCGACATCAAAAAATATGAATGCACCGTTCGTTCCAACGAAAATGTCGCTACGTTCATCAAGGAACTGGTCGTTGAGTTGCCGAAGGGTGAAAAACTTGACTTCAGAGCCGGCGGCTATATCCAGATCGACGTCCCCGCCTATAAGAATCTGTCCTACAAGGAATTTGATGTGGCCGAGGAATACCGTGGCGACTGGGACAAATTTGATCAGTGGCAGTATGTGGCCAACAACGACGAGCCCTGTTTTCGGGCCTATTCGATGGCCAACTTTCCGCTCGAAGACGACATCATCATGCTCAACATCCGTATTGCGTCTCCGCCGCCGGGCACCAGCTACCCGCCCGGTGTCTGCTCGAGCTATGTCTTCAATCTCAAGCCGGGCGACAAGATCACCATCTCCGGACCCTACGGCGAATTCTTCGCTCAGGAAACCGACCGCGAAATGTGTTTTATAGGCGGTGGCGCCGGCATGGCGCCCATGCGGTCACACATCTACGACCAGCTCAAGCGTATCGGTACCAATCGCAAAATCACCTTCTGGTACGGCGGCCGTTCCAAGCGGGAACTTTTCTACATGGAAGAGTTCCAGGAGCTGGAAAAGCAGTTCCCGAATTTCAAGTTGTATGTTGCGCTGAGCGACCCGCTGCCGGAAGACAACTGGGATGGTTTGACCGGCTTCATTCATCAGGTCTGTCTGGATGAATATCTGAACAAGCATGAAGATCCGACGGAGATAGAATACTACCTCTGCGGACCGCCGATCATGCTCAAGTGCGTGAACGACATGACGTACAATCTCGGCGTCGAACCCGAAATGATTCGCGCGGACGACTTCGGAATCTAATCGTTCCGCTTGTCAGCAACAGCAAAGCCCGGTAATGCGCCGGGTTTTTTTTATGGCAGGGCACATGCGGACAGCCCGGCGGTCTGTCACTACCCCGCTCAACCGCTAATCCAATCGGTCGTCGGCAATGTGCCAGTCGAGATCTTCAATTACGCTGATTTCGACGATATTGTCCGCCTTTTCCATTAGCTCCAGACATTCCGGACTGAGATTGAGCAGGTGCAGGCTTTTCCCCTGGTCGGCATAGCGCTCGGTAATGTTGTTGATCGCCTCGATACCGGAGTGGTCGTACACACGCGCTTTTGCGAAATCGATAACCACATCCTGCGGATCGCCGATCGGATCAAACAGGTTTTTGAACGACTGGGCGGAGCCAAAGAAAAGCGCGCTTTCGAGTTTGTAAACTTTGGTGCCGTGTTCATCGATCATGATGTTGGCGTGGATTTTCTTGCCGTGCTCCCAGGCGAAGGCCAGGGCGGAAACGATGATACCCACCAGTACGGCAATGGCGAGGTCATGCAATACGGTGATGGCCGAGACCAGAATAATGATGAATGCATCTATTTTCGGAATGCTTGGCAGTATACGGAAACTCGACCATTCAAACGTTCCGATCACCACCATGAACATGACGCCGACGAGTGCCGCCAGCGGAATGATTTCCACCAGTGGCGCGGCAAAGAGCAGCATGGCCAGCAGAAAGAGCGCCGCCGCAATCCCGGACAGGCGTCCCCGCCCGCCTCCGCGAATGTTGATCATGCTCTGCCCGATCATCGCGCAACCGCCCATGCCGCCAAAGAAGCCGTTGACGAGGTTGGCGAGCCCCTGCCCGATGCACTCCTTGTTGCCGCGGCCGCGGGTTTCGGTAATTTCATCCACCAGCGTCAGGGTCATTAAGGATTCAATCAGACCGACCGCTGCGGCCAGTGCTGAATAAGGCAGGATCATTTTGATGTTTTCCCAGGTAAAAGCGACCTGCGGAATGCCAAAGGTCGGCAGGCCGGCCGCAATGGTTTCCTTGGTCGGATCCATGCCCTGCACAAAGTCCAGCACGGTGCGTGACTCGTGAATACCGAAGCGCTTGAGCGCTATGGAAATCACCGTAGCGGTGACAATCGCCACGAGCGTGGCCGGCACGGCTTTGGTGAGTTTGGGAAGATAGGCGCTAATGGCCATGGTGAGGGCAATCATACCGAACATGATAAGCAACGGCCCCTGCTCCAGAAGATGGGCATGCTCTCCATGCCCGACATAAAACATTTCAAACTGGGATTTAAAGATGATGATGGCCAGGCCGTTCACAAAACCCAACATCACCGGATGCGGCACCAGCCGGATAAACTTCCCAAGCTTGAAGAAGCCGAAGAGCATTTGAATGATGCCCATCAGGATCACGGCGGCAAACAGGTACCCTTCTTTCGTTACGCCCTCCGGAAGCACACCCGGTTGCGCCAGCTCAATCATCAATGGAGCAAAAATAACTGCCACCGCGCCGGTGGCACCGGAGATCATGCCGGGCCGGCCACCGAAAATAGCCGTAATCAAACCCATCATGAATGCGGCGTAGAGCCCGATCACCGGGTCAACCTTCGCTACAAACGAAAAAGCAACCGCTTCGGGAACGAGCGCCAGCGCCACGGTCAGCCCGGAGAGAATGTCGTTCTTGATGTTGCGCGGACGTTCGATTGTGAGTTTAAACAACTTGTTTGTTTTCTGCATGGGCAATCCAGAGCTCCGATTTTCCGGTTAAATTTCCTTTAAAAGCCGGCGACTATCCCAGAACAGTCCTGCAATACGAGTCTTTTTAAGGTTTTTCATGGGCATCCCTGAACGTGTTTTTTTCTATGATTAGGGGCTGGTGCCGTTGACATTGCACAGGTGGTTGGATAACAATCACGGATCATTTTAAACCCCGAATATTCGATCGAAGGAGAATCAGCATGGCCGCCAAGAAAACCACCCCCGCAGACCCCTCATCCGCACTCAGCGCCGTTGTTGCGCAGATCCAGAAACAGTATGGCGAAGGGGCAATCGTTAAACTGGGTGATGCCAGCGCAAACCGCCATGTTGAATCAATTTCCACGGGTGCATTGACTCTTGATATCGCTCTGGGCATCGGCGGCCTACCCCGCGGACGTATCATCGAAATCTACGGCCCGGAATCATCCGGAAAAACCACGCTCGTGTCCCATGTGATCGCCAATGCGCAGAAAGCCGGCGGTTCGGCGGCCTTCATCGATACCGAACATGCGCTCGATCCGGGCTATGCCAAAAAGATCGGCGTTGATATCGACAACCTGCTGGTTTCGCAGCCGGACTCCGGCGAAGAGGCCCTTAATATATGCGAAGCCTTGGTGAAGAGCAATTCATTGGATGTAGTCGTGGTCGACTCCGTCGCCGCTCTAGCACCGCGCGCTGAGCTTGATGGTGAAATGGGGCAGTCGCACGTGGGACTTCAGGCAAGGTTGATGTCGCAGGCGCTCCGCAAGCTGGTGTCCGCCATCAACCATTCGAGCTGCATCGTCATCTTCACCAACCAGATCCGCGAGAAAGTCGGCGTTATGTTCGGCAGCCCCGAAACCACCCCCGGTGGCCGTGCGCTTAAATTTTACTCCTCGGTCCGTCTGGATATCCGCCGGATCGGGCAGCTGAAAGATTCGGCCGGCGCCACCTACGGAAACCGCACGCGTGTCAAAGTGGTGAAAAACAAGGTGGCTCCCCCATTCACACAGGCTGAGTTCGATATTCTCTATGCCGAAGGCATTTCCTACACCGGCTCCGTAATCGATGCGGCCATCGACGCGGGCATTGTTGACAAGAAAGGCTCATGGCTTTCGATGGACGGCACACAGCTGGGTCAGGGTCGTGATGCCGCCGTCCGTGCCCTCAAGGAGGATAAAGAGCTGTGTGATTCCGTGATTGAGCGCATCATGAAGACCCGCGAGGAAGCAACCAGCAAGTAATCCTATGGGTTGGTTGATGGATACGTGCCTCAGATATTGGATAAGGAGCGCCATGCGCCTGTTGCTTCTTGCGATGACCGCTCTTTCATTCAGCGGGTGTCAGCCGGAAATAACGGATCTGGATATGTTTGATGGTCAACGTGCCTATGCGGAAGTCGAAGCGCTGGTGCAGTTTACACCGCGCGATGCAGGAACACCCGGCGGACTTGCGGCTGCCGAACACATTCTACAACGCCTGGAGACCATTGGTGTTAGCGCTGAAATCGACACCTTCGTTGATATGACACCCGAGGGTGAAAAAACCTTTCGCAACGTGATCGGCCGGATTCCGGGTAAAACGCAAAAGTGGATCATTCTCGGCTCCCATTTCGATACGATGCCCGGCATTGAAAACTTTCAGGGGGCGAATGATTCAGGATCGAGCACCGGGGTCCTGCTCGAACTGGCCCGCATATTCGGCACATCGGGCATGACGCCGGACATAGGGATCATCTTCGCTTTCTTTGACGGAGAAGAAGGGATTGCCGGCTATATTCCCGGCGACGGGCTGCATGGCAGCAGGCATATGGCGAAGCAGCTGCTTGAGTCGGGCGGACATGCGGATATCAAGGCGATGATCCTGCTTGATATGGTGGGCGACAAGGACCTGAACTTCACGATTCCCTACAACAGCTCCAAGGAGATGGTAAAGGAAGTGCTCAAAGCGGCGCATGCAACGGGGCACCGCGACCGGTTCGCGCTGACTCGCTCCATCATTACCGATGATCATGTTCCTTTTCTTCAAATCGGTATTCCATCCATCGATCTCATCGACTTTCGTTTCGGATCGGAACCCGGCCTCAACAACCACTGGCATACCGAGGCCGATAACCTGGAAAACATCAGTGAGGAGAGTCTTGAAATCACGGGTACGGTGGTGCGGAAACTTGTGCAGCAGTTGCTCGAAAACCAAAAGACCGACTAATCCCATGATGATTTAAACATTATTTCCTAAAGGGGCTTGCAACAGGGGATCAATCTATTTATATCGATACCTCTTTTATTCAAAACCGGAGAAAACCATGGCCGAAGAACTGAAGCATTTGATTGAACAAATTCAAAAAGAAGGGGTAGAAAAAGCCAACGAACAGGCTGAAACCATCATCTCCCAGGCGAAGGAAAAAGCCGCCAAAGTCATCACTGAAGCGGAAAGCAAGGCGCAGCAAATCCTTAAGAAAGCCGAAACAGGATCGGCGGCCTTCGCCGAGCGTTCCATCAAGACGCTCGAACAGGCGGCCCGTGATCTGCTTATTACTGTGGGACAGGGATGCGAAAAAGTCGTTTCCGAAACCCTCGGCAAGGAAGTCGATGCCGCCCTCTCCGCTGAAACGCTTCAAAAACTGATTCTCAATGTGATCGAGCAAGGCGGCGGCAAGGGAATCACACTTACTGTGAGCGAAAGCGACAAGACAGCGCTGGCGCAGTTCTGCTCGGAGCAGGCCAAAAAATCGGGTCAGGAAATTGAGCTCGTGTCGGACTCCGAAGTTCTCAGCGGATTTAAGATCGGGTTCAAGGGTCAGGATGTATATCTCGATTACACGGGCGAGGCAGTGGCCAGCGCCCTTTCATCTTTCCTCCGCCCGGAGCTTGCCAAGATCGTCAGCGGTGTTGCCCGCGAACAGCTTACAACCGCTTAACCGGAACGGACGATGTCCTACTATTCACTCGTAGCCAGCCTGCCAAACCTCAAAATCGGGGACGAACCTCCGTTTTTGACTGCGGATTACATCGAAAACTGCGCGCAATGGGTAACGCCGCGCGAGGTTGAGATTCTGCGCAGGGTACTGCTGAACGAGGCGGATATCTCCATGTGTGCGCTCTGCACAGCGTGGCACAACATTGAAACACAGATCCGCAATGCGATTGCCCGTCACCGCGGACAGAAGCTGGGCGTTGATTTCAAGGAATACCTCCAACCGCATGATAACTTCAGCGGGCAGATCGAGGCGCAGGTTGCAGACGCATTCTCCAGCAACGACCCCATCGAGCTCGAAGAACAGCTTGATCGCATCCGCTGGATTATGGCGGAACAGCTGGTTGGGCAGGACCCCTTTGCTTTTGAAAAAGTGCTGGCCTATGGCATCCAATTGAAAATCGTCGAGCGATGGAATCGGATGGATGTGCATGTCGGCAAAGAAAAACTTGAGGCCGTCATTACGGCAAATACGGAAAAGGAAAAAGCCGCAGAGGAGTAGACGTGCGGCTTTCCAATTTATTGGGATAGAGGATAAACACTATGAGCGAAAATATCGGTAAAATTATCGGGGTGAACGGCAACCTCCTGAAGGTTGAATTCGAAAATCCCGTGATCCAGAACGAAGTGGCCTATGCCAGTGTCGGCACCGGCGACCTGAAGTTAAAAGCGGAAGTGATCCGCGTTCGCGGAAAAAGTGCCGAACTGCAGGTGTTCGAAGATACCGTCGGCCTGAAGATCGGCGATCCGGTGGAGTTTACCGGCTCGCTGCTTTCCGTCGAGCTCGGACCGGGCCTGCTGACCCAGGTTTTTGATGGTCTTCAGAATCCATTGCCCGCCCTGGCTGAAGAGTGCGGCTTCTTTCTGCAACGCGGAAAATACCTCAAGCCCCTGCCCCGTGATGCCAAGTGGGCCTATACCCCTGTGCTTAATGCGGGCGACACCGTTGTGGCGGGCGACACCATCGGAACCATCCCCGAAGGCATGTTCGAGCACCGTGTGATGGTTCCCTTCGGACTGCGCGGCAAATGGAAAGTTGAAAGCGTTAAACCCGCCGGCGAATACACCGTTGAAGAAGTCGTGGCCATACTTAGAGACGACAAGGGAAATACCCGCGAATGTCAAATCATGCAGATTTGGCCGGTAAAAATGCCGATCAAGTGCTATGCCGAGCGCTTGAGACCGACCGAATCCATGGCCACCAAGATGCGGACCATCGACACCTTCTTTCCCGTCGCCAAAGGAGGCACCTTCTGTGTTCCGGGTCCGTTCGGTGCCGGAAAGACCGTTCTTCAGCAGATTATGTCCCGTCATGCCGAGGTGGACATCGTAATCATCGCGGCCTGTGGAGAACGGGCCGGTGAGGTGGTGGAAACTCTTCGCGAATTCCCCGAGCTGACCGACCCGCGTACCGGCAAGAGCCTCATGGAGCGCACGCTGATCATCTGCAACACCAGCTCGATGCCGGTGGCCGCCCGCGAAGCCTCGGTCTACACCGGAGTAACGCTCGCCGAATATTACCGTCAGATGGGACTCGATGTCCTCCTGCTGGCCGACTCTACGTCCCGCTGGGCGCAGGCCCTTCGCGAAATGTCCGGCCGTCTGGAAGAAATTCCCGGCGAAGAAGCCTTCCCGGCCTATCTCGAATCCGTGATTGCCTCATTCTATGAGCGCGGCGGCGCCGTGCGTCTCAATAACGGCGAAGTCGGCACGGTCACCATCGGCGGAACTGTTTCCCCGGCTGGCGGCAACTTTGAAGAGCCGGTCACACAGGCGACGCTCAAAGTGGTGGGCGCGTTCCACGGTCTCTCTCGCGCCCGTTCCGATGCCCGCCGCTACCCGGCAA
Organism: Pontiella sp.; assembly: GCA_041592955.1. GTDB lineage: Bacteria > Verrucomicrobiota > Kiritimatiellia > Kiritimatiellales > Pontiellaceae > Pontiella. The sequence continues at coordinate 2,550 of JBFHPA010000031.1, read as the reverse complement.
TCGACCCGCTCGACAGTTGGAGCAAATATCCCAGCGTCGTGGATGAAGGCAATGTCGCCCTCGCCCGCAAAGTACTGCGCAACGGCAGCGAAGTCGGCCAGATGATGAAGGTGGTCGGCGAGGAAGGCACCTCAATCGAAGACTTCGTGCTCTACCTGAAGTCCGAATATATCGATGCCTCCTATTTGCAGCAGAATGCGTTCAGCGAAACTGATGCAGCCAACTCGGTCGAACGGCAGGAGTATGTTTTCGGCAAGTTGCTCAAGATCATGGATACCAAAATGAAGTTCGGGGATAAGAACGAAGCCCGAAGCTTTTTCCAGAAACTCACGCAGACCTGCCGGGACTGGAATAACAGCGAGTTTCAATCGGACGAGTTTAAACAAATTGAAGAGCAGATGAATAAGGCGCTCGCGGAGGTTTCGGATTATGCAGAATAAAGTCTATCATCGGATTGAACAGATCACCGGCAGCGTTATCGTGGTTAAAGCCGATGGCATCATAAACGGCGAGCTCGCCATGGTCGACGCGGCACACGGGAATTCATTGGCACAGGTGATCCGTCTGGAAAATGAAAATGTCTTTCTGCAGATCTTTGCCGGGGGCCGCGGAGTCGGCACCGATGCCAAGGTCCGCTTTCTCGGACGCACCATGCAGGTGCCCTTTTCGGAAAACCTGCTCGGCCGCGTATTCACCGGTTCCGGTGAGCCGCGCGACAAGGGTCCTGTAATCAGCGAAAACATGATCGATATCGGCGGGCCGTCCGTCAACCCGGCCAAGCGCATTATTCCGCGCAACATGGTGCGTACCGGCATTCCGATGATCGACGTCTTCAACACGTTGGTTGAATCGCAGAAGCTCCCGATCTTTTCCGTGGCCGGCGAACCCTACAATGAACTGCTCGCGCAGATCGCCCTGCAGGCGGAAGTCGATGTGATTATTCTCGGCGGCATGGGCCTGAAACACGACGACTACCTCTTCTTCCGCGACAAGCTGGATGAAAGCGGCGCCCTCTCCCGCTCGGTCATGTTCGTGCACACCGCATCCGACCCGACCGTGGAGTGCCTGCTGGTACCCGACGTATCGCTGGCCGTGGCCGAAAAATATGCCCAGGAAGACAAACGTGTACTCGTGTTGCTGACCGACATGACCAACTTTGCCGACTCGATGAAGGAAGTGGCGATCACGATGGAGCAGATTCCGTCCAACCGCGGCTATCCCGGCGACCTCTACTCCCAGCTGGCCGCCCGCTACGAAAAAGCGGTGGACTTTGAAGGCAGCGGATCAATCACCATTCTGGCCGTCACTACGATGCCGGGCGACGATGTTACGCACCCGGTGCCGGACAACACCGGCTACATTACCGAGGGCCAGTTCTACCTGAAGAACGGTCGCATCGAGCCGTTCGGCTCGCTCAGCCGCCTAAAGCAACAGGTAAACGACCGCACGCGCGATGACCATCGCGCAATCATGGACACCATGATTCAGCTCTATGCGTCCTACAAGGAAACCCTTGAAAAGCAGTCCATGGGCTTCCGCATGAGCGACTGGGACAGCAAGTTGCTGAATTATGGCGAGCGTTTCGAAGCCGAAATGATGGACATCTCCGTCAATCTTGCGCTGGAAGACGCCCTGGATGCCGGATGGAAAATTCTTGCGGACTGCTTCGAGCCGGCGGAAACCGGCATTGCTTCGAAACTGACCGATCAGTTCTGGCCGAAGAAAGCAAGCGAGCCCAAGGCATCTCTCCCCGCAGAGCCGCAGGAAAAATCCGAACAGGAAGAAGATGCTCCGGCTCCGAAGGCGGAATCCAGCGAGAATGCGACAGCGGAGCCGAAACCTGATTCTGAGAAAAAAGAGTAATTCCTGGACGTTAAGACATGGCCAAAATCAAGCTGACCAAAAACGAGCTCAAGACGCAGCGTGACTCGCTGGCGCGCTTCAGTCGGTATCTGCCGACGCTGCAGCTGAAAAAGCAGCAGCTTCAGATGGAGATGCGCCGGCTTGATCTTGAAATTCTGGAGAAGCGCGACGAAGAGCAGGAAGCCCGTGCCAAGCTAAGCTCCTGGATCCAACTCTATTCCGAACCGGTTGACCTGTCGCCGTATGCCCAACTCGAGACGCTGGAAACTTCGGTCGGCAATATTGCCGGCGTTAACATTCCGGTGCTCGAAAACCTGGTGTTTAAGCATGCCATACCGAACTTGTTTGAAACCGATGCATGGACGGATGCCGGTATTGAGACCCTGAAGCAACTGACCCGCCTGCGCGTGGAACGCCAGATTCTTGAAGAGCAGCATCGCTTGCTCGGCGAAGAACTCCGCACCACCACCCAGCGCGTCAACCTTTTTGAAAAGGTGAAGATTCCGGAAGCCAAGGAAAATATCCGCGTGATTCGCATCTTCATGGGCGACCAGCAGACCGCAGCGGTTGCCCGCTCGAAAATTGCCAAGGGGAAGAGCGCATGATCGTTAAGATGAAAAAACTGACGCTTCTGTGTACGCCGGCGCAACAGAAGCAGACGCTCAACACACTCCGTGATCTGAAGGT
>JBFHPA010000030.1:0-17380 GCA_041592955.1 Pontiella sp. | reverse complement strand
TGTCCCGAGTCGTGGCCGGACTGCCGAGCGGCGAGGCGCCGAACGACTTTTCGCCGACGAGCATCGGAAATCCGGTTGCGCTGACCTGCTGGGCCGCCCCGACCAGATGCAGCTTTCCCTTGGGGGCCAGCGCATTGATATACAGATCCCAGTTGAGATCCACATTAACCGTATCGAGAATCATATCAAACGAACCCGTTAACGATTCCAGCTCCGCGGCATCATGCGTCGCCACAAAATGATGCGCCCCGAAACCTCGGGCTTCATCTTCTTTGGCCGGAGAGGTTGAGAACGCGGTGACTTCGCATCCCCAGGCATTCAGAAACTGCAGCGCCAGATGCCCCAAGCCCCCGATACCCACGACGCCGACCCGGCTGGTGGGACGGATATTGTTCTGAATGATCGGATTGAAGACGGTAATTCCGCCGCAGAACAGCGGGCCGGCATCGGACAGATCGACGCCATCCGGCAGCGCATTGACCCAGTGCGACTGAACACGGACTTTATCCGCAAAGCCTCCCGGCCGTCCCAGCATGATGCCTTCGGCCGAGGCGCAGAGGTTGTGGTTTCCGCCCATGCATTGATCGCACGTGAGGCAGGAACGGGAAAACCAGCCCACGCCCACCAGCTGTCCGACTTCAAGGTGGGTCACATGCTCGCCTTTGGCGGCAACCGTTCCGGCCACTTCGTGCCCGGGAATCAAGGGATATTGGCTGATGCCCCATTCATCATCGAGAACGCTCAGATCGCTGTGGCAAATGCCGCAGTAACTGATATTGATTTCAACTTCGTCGTGCCCGAGTGAATCGGGAAGCTCGTAACTGAATGGTTCAAGCTTGCCGCCAGCCTGAGTGGCCGCATATGCGTTTATTGTGGTCATGTCTGCCTCCGTTGTGTGGCTTGACAAATCGAACCACGGTCACATTATCCCCCCTTGCAGCCGCAGGATTTCTGACCGCACCCGGCGGTCGTCTTGCTGGCTAATTCGCGGATCGTGGTATACGGGAAAAAACCGGTGTTGTGGCCGTCCGACCAGTCGACCATGACCGCATAGTTGCCGATGATACCGACCTTTTCCGCATGGATATCCAGCGGGATGGTTTTGGGATCAAGCAGCGGCGCGCGGGTCATTTCGTCGACGCAGAGCGCGCACGCGCAGGCGCGGCGCAGCGCGGTGTTGGACACGACGGATGTGTCCCCATCCGGCCACGTGAGCGTAATGGTCTTGGCATCGAAATCGACCTTGGGCCGCTCCGGCTTTTCGAGAATCTTTTTGCCCAGCGTGCGGATGATGATGTCGGTCGTCTCGTTGGCAATGCCGCTGGCCGCCAGATCATCAAGGGAACCGCTGAGGTTTCCGGTGATCGGCAGCTCGGCAATCGTTTCGAGCCCGAAGCGCTCTTGCAGCGTCTTCCCGCCGGCTTCGCCGAAGATATAGTGCTTCTTGTCGCATCCGTCGCAGATGAAGTAAGCCATGTTTTCGACGACACCGAGGACAGGCACATTCACCTTGTCGAACATCATGATGCCCTTGCGCACATCGGTGAGGGACAACTGGTGCGGCGTGGTGACGATCACCGAGGCATCGATCTGCACCGCCTGCGAAATGGTCAGCTGGATATCGCCGGTGCCCGGCGGCATATCGATAATGAGATAGTCGAGCTCGCCCCACTCAACGCCATGCAGCAGCTGCTGCATGTACTGCGCAACCATCGGCCCGCGAAGCACGGCCGGGCCGTCTCCCATCAGAAACCCGAACGACATCAGCTGCAGGCCATCGACGTCATGCGGAATAAATTTTTCATCCTCCGTGGCCCGGATACCCGGTTCATGGATATTGAAGAGCGTCGGCACCGAAGGTCCGTAAATATCGGCATCCAGCAAACCCACCTTGGCACCGCGCGCGCCGAGGGTCTTGGCCAGCAGAGCGGCCACCGTGGACTTGCCCACCCCGCCCTTGCAGGAGCTGACGGCGAGGATATATTTCACATCCTTCAATCCGCTCTCCGCGGTCGACATCTGCCGGCCCTCCCGCTTGCGCGCGGTCATGTTGACCAGCACCTTTTCAACGCCGTCAATATCGCCCACCAGATCAAGCGCCTGCTTCTGAAAGACCGGGCTCAAGGGACACGCCGGCGTCGTTAGTTCGATGGTGAATGAAACCGTTCCCCCATCGATGACCATGTCCTGCACAAAGCCCAGCGAAACGATGTCGCGCTGGAAGTCGGGGTCGATAATCTTGCTCAACTCACTCAGAATTATTTCTTCAGTAACCATATTCTCTCTCATTTAAATTCAATTAGGCAGAATGATTTAGTGGCAGAATAATTATTTCACCGATCTGAATGGAAGAAATCATTCTGTCACCCGATTATTCTGCCTATATAAGTCCCAGTGCAAGCAATGCGGCGGTGGACATATTTTCCCGTGTCCAAGGCGGGTCAAATACCAGCTCGATATCCACATCGCTTACCCCATCGGGCTCCTGGATCGCCTGCTGAATCCGCCCGGGAATGGTTTCGGCCTCGGGACAGTTGGGAGCCGTCAGGGTGATCTGCGCATAGACCTTGTTGTCCTCATCAATCTCCAGTTTATAAATCAGACCGAGATCATAGACATTCACCGGAATTTCCGGATCGAACACCATGCGCAGCGAGCGGACCACCTGCAAAAACAACTCCTCGTTGGCTTCCTTCAGCGGCTTGCGTTCCTTCTTTTTTCCAAACATGGGTATCATTCCTTATTTCGTAATTCGTATTGCGTATTGCTTATTGCTTATTGCTTATTGCTTATGAGCAGTCCCGAGCATTCAGGCTATTGCAATACGAAATACGCAGTACGCAGTCTTTGTTATTCCGTACTCACTTCGCCCTGATGTTTTTTCAATGCGGCATCAAACGTGTGCCAGGCCAGCGTCGCGCACTTCACGCGCACCGGGTAATCCTTCACACCCTTGAGCACTTCCAGCTTGCCGAGCGGCACATCCTCGGGATACGCCGCATCTTCCGTCAGCGCATGATGGAAGCTGTTGAACAGCGCCTCGGCCTCCGCCTCGGTCCTGCCTTTCAGCGCCGTGGTCATCATCGAAGCCGAAGAGGTGCAAATCGCGCAACCGTGTCCGTCGAACGAGACATCCTCAACAATGCCGTCCTTTAATTTCAGGTAAACATCGATCATGTCGCCGCACAGCGGATTATTGCCATGGGCAAACCCGTCGGCCTCTTCCATCTTGCGGAAGTTGCGCGGATTCTTGTTATGGTCGAGGATGACCTCCTGATACAGCTCCCGTAGATTTTCCATCTTAATTTCCTGATTTAATCCGACCACGTGGCTTCATTTATTTGAACATGTGAATGGTTTTAACGATGGCCTCGGCCAGCACGTCGATTTCCTGAAACGTATTGTACATCGCAAATGAGGCGCGCGCGGTGGCGGGTACGCCGTAGTGCTGCATGACCGGCTGCGCACAATGGTGCCCTGCCCGAATGGCCACGCCCTCGGCATCCAGCATGGTGCCGATGTCATGCGGATGCACCGCATCGAGCACGAAGGAGATGAGCCCGGCCTTTTGATCGGCCTCTCCGATAATCCGCAGCCCATCGATCTGCCTCAGCTTGGCCGTGGCATATTCCAGCAGTCCATGTTCATGGGCCGCGATGGCTCCCAGCCCGATCTTCTGGACATAGTCCACCGCCGCGCCCAGTCCGATCACGCCGGCAATATTGGGCGTGCCGGCTTCAAACTTATAAGGAAGCTGGTTGTAGGTGGTGCCTTCAAAGCTGACGGAGAGGATCATATCGCCCCCGCCCTGATACGGCGGCATCTCCTTAAGCAACGCTTCCTTGCCATACAGCACGCCGACGCCGGTCGGCCCGTATACCTTGTGCCCCGAAAAGGCGTAGAAATCCGCATCCAGTTTCTGCACATCCACCGGGATATGCGGCGTCGCCTGTGCGCCATCGACCAGCACCGGCACGCCGATGGTATGCGCGGCATCGATGATCTGCTTCACCGGATTCACCGTGCCGAGCGCATTGGAGATATGCACCACCGAAACGAGTTTGGTTTTTTCGGAAAGCAGCTCGGCAAAACGATCCATCTCCAGCTCGCCCTTGTCGGAGATCGGTACAACCTTGAGTTCGGCACCAGTCTGTTCGCAGACAATCTGCCACGGCACAATGTTGGAGTGGTGCTCCATGTGGGTGATCAGTATTTCGTCGCCCTTCTGCAGGCGCGGGCGGGCATAGCTTTGCGCCACCAGATTGATCGATTCGGTGGTTCCGCTGGTGAAGATCACTTCGTGTACGCAGGCCGCATTAATGAAGCCGCGCACCTTGACCCGCGCGTCGTCGAACAGATGGGTCGATTCCTGACTCAGCGTATGCACACCGCGATGCACATTCGCATAGTGATTCTCGTAGAGGTCTTCAATCGCCCGGATCACCTGAACCGGACGTTGCACGGATGCCCCGTTGTCGAGATACACCAGCGGCTTCCCGCGGATTGATCGTTCGAGAATCGGAAAATCGTTCCGGATCGACACCACGTCATACTGTGCAATATTACTCATGCGGATACTTTGCTGAGCCAGTCCTGAACCAGCCCTTCAATGTAGGTTTTGATCGGCTTGCATTTCACTTCATCCAACACTTCATTCGCAAACGCGAAGGTCAGCATGGCATGACCCTGCTTCGGATCGATGCCGCGGGTCTGGAGATAATAGAGCGCCTGTTCGTCCAGCTGCCCGACGGTCGCGCCATGTGTGCACTTGACATCGTCGGCATAGATTTCCAGCTGCGGCAGGGAATTGACCTTGGCCGCCCGGCTGAGCAGCAGGTTGCCGTTCGACTGCACGGCATCGGTTTGCTGCGCATCCTGCTGCACAAGAATCCGGCCGCAGAAAACCGCGCGCGATTTGTCATCCAGGATACCCTTGTACAGCTCGTGGCTGTTACATTTCGCCACGGCATGATCCATGAACATATGCGTATCGAAATGCTGCTTGTCTTTCAGCAGATAGAGCCCGTTACAGATAGCTTCGCCGCCCTCGCCCATGAGCTTGCCGCGTATATCGTTGCGCCCGAGCGCTGAACCGAAGGTGATGGCATGATTGCTGAAAACGGCGTCTGCGCCGAGCTGTGCTTCCAATGTCTGGAAATGGAAGGCCGATGCGCTTTCGCGCTGCACTTTGTAGTGATCAACCATCCCTCCGTCGCCGGTGAATACCTCGGTGACCGCATTCGTCCAATAGTTCTTTTCGGTTTCGCCGATGTATTCCTCGATGACGGTCACTTTTGATTTTGCACCGCACGAAATAAAGTTACGTAGATGAAAGGCCGCGCCATCCGCATCGGCCAGATAGACCAGGTGGATGGGCGTGTTCATCTCAACACCATCGGTGACCTCCACAAAAGCGCCATCAGAAAAGAAAGCGGTATTTGACGAGACGAACGCGCTTTGCGAATCCGCCAGGGTTCCGATACGGGGATCGACCCGATCCATGATCGAACCGATGCAGACGCCTGCGGGCAACTCGTCAAAATTTGATTTTTCGCGGGACAGCTTTCCGTTTTCGAAAACAACAACAATGCTGCTTAAGGGTTCGAAATTCAGATCCGCCGGTTTCCACTCATTGGAAAACTCGGCATTCGCCACGCGGGAGACATCGGTAAAGCGCCAAAGCTCCTCCTTCGTGGTCGGGAAGCCCTTCGCTTTGAAATCGGCCGCGGCCTTTTCTCTTAATTCATTTAAACTCATAACTGCTGATCCAAAGTTCTTTATGTTTTTCGTGGCCAATACATTCACAACGAAGCTGGAGGCTTCGTCTACATTCAGGGCCCTTCTTCGCCCGCCCAGCCGGCATAGCCGTCGCTTTCGAGCTCGAGCGCCAGCTCCTTACCGCCGGATTTAACAATCTGTCCATGCACCAGCACGTGGACAAAGTCCGGGACAATGTATTCCAGCAGCCGCTGGTAGTGCGTGATGACGAGGAAGCCGCGCTTTTCGTCGCGCAGCGCGTTGACTCCATCGGATACGACGCGCAGGGCATCGATATCGAGCCCCGAGTCGGTTTCGTCAAGGATGCCCAGCTTCGGCTCCATCACCGCCATCTGGAAGATTTCGTTGCGCTTCTTTTCACCACCGGAAAAGCCGGAGTTCACAGCGCGCTCAAGCAGGTCGTTGCGGATCTTGATCACCTTCTTCTTGCTTTCGATCATATCGAGGAAATCCATGGCATCGAGCTGTTCCTTGCCCTGGTACTTGCGCACGGCATTCACCGCGGCCTTCAGGAAGTACATATTGCTGATGCCGGCAATTTCGACGGGATACTGGAAGGCGAGGAACATGCCGGCGCAGGCGCGCTCGTGGGCGGCCAGCTCATCAATATCCTGCCCCTCGAACAGCATCTGTCCGGCGGTCTTTTCATACGCCTCGTTACCGGCGAGCACATTCGAAAGCGTGCTCTTGCCCGATCCGTTGGGGCCCATGATCGCATGGACCTCGCCCGGGTTGATCGTCAGATTGATTCCCTTCAGAATCGGTTTATCCGCCACACTCGCGTGTAGATCTTTTATTTCTAGTAGTGCCATAACGTTCCTCATTCAAACTTTTGGGCTCTGGCCCAAGGTTAACATTCTCTAAAACTGGTTCGTATTGCTTACTGCGTATTGTCTTTCCCTGGTGCCCATTGCATAATGCCTGCTCCTAACCCACGGATCCTTCGAGACTGATGCCGAGCAGCTTCTGCGCTTCCACAGCGAACTCCATCGGAAGCTCCTTGAACACCTCTTTACAGAAGCCGTTTACAATCAGGGTGACGGCCTCCTCGGTATCGAGCCCGCGCTGATTGCAGTAGAAAATCTGATCTTCTCCGATCTTGGTGGTGGTGGCCTCGTGCTCTACCTGCGCCGTCGGATTGTTTACATCGATGTACGGGAAGGTGTGCGCCCCGCATCGATCGCCGATGAGCATCGAGTCGCACTGCGAAAAGTTGCGCGCGTTCTCGGCGGTTTCCTGAATGCGCACCAGCCCGCGATAGCTGTTCTGCGCCTTGCCGGCGGAGATCCCCTTGCTGATGATCGTGCTGCTGGTGTTTTTGCCGATGTGGATCATCTTGGTGCCGGTGTCCGCCTGCTGCATGTTGTTGGTGACGGCCACGGAATAAAATTCACCGATCGAGTTATCGCCCTTCAGCACGCAGCTCGGATACTTCCAGGTGATCGCCGAACCGGTTTCCACCTGCGTCCACGAAATCTTGGAATTGTCGCCGCGACAATGGCCGCGCTTCGTGACGAAGTTATAAATACCGCCCTTGCCGTCCTTATCGCCGGGGTACCAGTTCTGGACGGTGGAATACTTGATCTGCGCATCCTTATGAGCCACCAGTTCAACCACGGCAGCATGCAGCTGATTCTCATCACGCATCGGTGCGGTGCAGCCTTCGAGGTAGCTGACATAAGCTCCCTCATCGGCGATCAGCAACGTGCGCTCGAACTGGCCGGTGTTGGCGGCGTTGATTCTAAAGTAGGTCGAAAGCTCCATCGGACAGCGGACGCCCGGCGGGACATAGCAGAACGATCCATCCGAAAATACAGCCGAGTTCAGCGTGGCATAGTAGTTGTCCTTATACGGAACCACGGTACCCAGATACTGCTTAACCAGTTCCGGATGGTCCTTCACCGCATCGGAAAAAGAGCCGAAAATGATCCCCAGCTCCTCCAGGTTTTTCTTGAAGGTCGTTGCCACGGAGACCGAGTCGAACACGGCATCGACCGCAACGGTAGCGACACCGGCCAGCACCTCCTGCTCACCTAAAGGAATCCCCAGTTTTTCATACGTTGCTAAAAGTTCCGGATCAACGTCATCTAGACTTTGCGGCATATCGATTTTCTGCTTCGGTGCAGAATAATAACTCAGCGCCTGGTAATCGATCGGCGGAAATTCCACCTTCGCCCACGTCGGCGCCTCGAGTGTTGTCCAGTGATGGTACGCTTTGACGCGCCAGTCGGTCAGCCATTCCGGCTCATTCTTGCGCTTCGAGATAGCACGGACAATCCCTTCATTGAGGCCCGGCGGGAGGCTGTCGGACTCAATGTCGGTGACGAAGCCATACTTGTATTCCTTGTCCGTCAATTCATCGAAGGATTTTTCGTCTTCAATTTTCATATCAGCCTTGTTTGTTTCTGTTTAAGAATCGTTGCGTGCAAAAGTGAAAAACTGTGGATAGGACGGGCGATTAAGCCTATGCCATACTGGCCAGCGTCAGGCCTTCGAGCGCGCCGATCACCGCTTCGTTGACCCGCTGCCAGCTCGGACTCACCGGGCAGTTTCGATCGCACCCTTCGGCGGTCGAGCACTCGGTAATGGCAACCGGTCCTTCGATCGCCTCAATAATTTCGGCTGCCGTAATCTTTTTGGGATCGCGCGAAAGCGAATAACCGCCCTTGCTTCCCTGATGCGATTTGAGAATTCCGCCCTGGGTTAAGATCTTAAGCACCTTGCTGACGGTCGGAAGCGGGATGCCGATCGATGCGGAAAGCTCCTTCGCATTATGCAGCGCATTCAGGTCCTGATTGGCCATGTGCGCGAGCAGGATAAACCCGTAATCCGTTATCTTCGTAATCCTTAGCATACCGATGTTCCTCAAATACCAGACCTATTTGGTCTTAATTCGAAATCACCGTATCAGAAGGGATTTTCGGCGCAAGCCTTTTATAACGGATTTAGTGCTATTTAGACGAATTTCTATTACGTACTACTTACTGCGTATTGCGTATTGCGTATTGCGAGGAAGTGTCCTGCACAGAAGCAGAAAGGCAATACGAAATACGCAGTACGCAATATTAAGTTTCTTCCGTCTTCGCCTCGTCCCAGAAGGCGTCCAATTCATCGAGCGTGAACTCCTTGAACTCCTTGCCGGTGGCATGAACCTTTTCTTCGACCTTCTGGAACCGGCCGACAAATTTCTTCACGTTGTGGTTCAGCAGCTCCTCGGGATTGTGACCCAGAAAACGGCTGACGTTTACTACGGAGAAGAGCAGATCACCCAGCTCGGTACGGATATCCTCTTCGTGGTTACGGTTGATCGCCTCTTTGACTTCCTCGATCTCCTCATGAAGCTTGTCGAAGACCGCATCGATATGCTCCCAGTCAAAGCCGGCGCGGGCGGCGCGCTTCTGCACCTGGTGCGCCTTCTGCAGCGCGGGTAAATGTTTGGGAATGCCGGAAACGATGGATGCGGGCTTGTCACCCTCCTGCTTCTCGGCCTTTTTAATGGCATCCCAATTCTGGAGCACCTCGCCCGAACCGGAGACCTCTACGTTGCCGAACACATGCGGATGGCGGCGCTTCAGTTTATCAATAATGGCCTCGGCCACATCGGAAAACTCGAAGTGACCATTCTCCTCGCAGATCTGGCTATGGAACACCACCTGCAGCAGCAGATCGCCCAGCTCCTCTTCCAAATGAGACAGGTTGCCGCTCTCGATGGCGTCGATCACTTCGTACGCCTCTTCGATCAGGTCCGACTTCAGCGACTCGTTGGTCTGCTCGCGATCCCACGGGCACCCGTCCGGCGCCCGCAGCTTCCGCATAACCTCCAGCAACCGCTCCAGCGACTCCCCTGCTTTTGCCATAACTTAACTCCTAGCTATAAAAAGAGGCGTCCCTTCATGGAACGCCTCTTTTCTTACCGTAGTTCGCATTACATGCGCAAGGTAAGGTCGAGGATCGCGTCGGGTTTTTCGTCGGCGAGCGAGTCGAGCACCATCTTGGCGCCGCTGAAATCCTGGAAGGCGGTATATTCGTCGGGGACGGCGATGCAGGCGGCCCCGGCGGTCAGTGCGCCCTTGCAGGCGACCTGCGAGGAGACCACGGCCACGAGCGTTGCGCCCTCTTTATCGCACTGCTTCAGCATTTTCAGCCAGTCGTCGGCGCGCGGGAAGGAACCTTTCACCTCGTCCGGAATAACCAGCTCTACGTCCATGGCATCGAGTCCGAGCCGGGCCATCAGCTTTTTGGCGAGGTCGGCCGGAAGGGCGCTGAAGGCGACGACTGGAATATTGCGCTTTTGCGTGGCTTTGATCAGTTTTTCGAGGCCCGGATCGAGTTCAGCCTTGTTTTCACAATAGTCACTGACGGCCTTGTCCACTTCAGTAACGGCTTTTTCAATCGCATCGGTTTTCTTGCCGGCCTGCTGCAGCACGTCGGTGACGGCGGTACGATGCAGTGGCGACATGCCGGAACGGGAATACAGCACCGGGGTCAGCTCAACACCCTTCGTGGCTGCGGCACTCTTGAGCGATGCATATTCAACCGCACGCGTGTCGGCGGCGACATACTCCAGCTCGAAGATGAGGGCGTGTGTTGCACTGGTCTGCTTTTTTTCCGTTTTTGCTTCGGCACTCATAAATTGGATACTCCTTTAAACCACTTATATTTTGAAAAATGAGGGCGTAGTGTATGGAGCTTGCCCTCGCAGGTCAATCCCCTAATTTTCAGCCGGAAAAGGGCGCTTTAGCGGGCATGAAAACATTTCGCATGTATAAAGGGTTGCAAGGGCGGTGCACGACATGGATGATACTCCGAATTTTGAAAAAGCTGTCTGCCAAACAATGGGAATTTCGCGGAAAACACTATGAAAAAAGCAATTATCGCACTCGAAGATGGAACCTGTTTTGAGGGACGGGCCTTTGCGGGCTCGGGAGAATTTTACGGAGAGCTCGTCTTCAACACGTCGATGACCGGCTATCAGGAGATCCTGACCGACCCCTCCTACCACGGCCAGATTGTCACCATGACCTATCCGCTCATCGGCAACTATGGCATCAACGACGAGGATGTGGAGTCGCGCGGTATTTTCGCGGAGGGCCTCGTCGTGAGCGAATGCTCCCGGACCTACAGCAACTGGCGGGCAACCAAGTCGCTGCCGGAATATCTCGAGGAAAACGGCAAGATCGGCATCGACGATGTCGACACGCGCGCCATTACCCTGCACATCCGCGACAAGGGTGCCATGAAATGCGTCATCTCCACCGAAGACCTCGACAAGGAAAGCCTCGTGAAAAAGGCGAAGGCCTCTGAAGGACTGGTCGGCCGCGACCTCGCCACCGAAGTGACCACCAAGGAATCCTATGTCTGGCCGAAAGGCGGCAAGCCGGATGCGAGTTATAAGGTGGCCGTCATCGACTGCGGCATCAAGCTGAACCAACTACGCATCCTGGATGAGCTCGGATGCGAGTGCACCGTCTACCCCAACACTTCCGTTGCGGAAGAAATCCTGGCCACCAGCCCCGACGGCATCTTTGTCTCCAACGGCCCCGGCGATCCGGCCGGCGCGCCACAGGTCACCGAACTGGTCGGAAAGCTGATTGAGTCCAAGCGTCCGATGTTCGGCATCTGCTTCGGACACCAGATGCTCGGACTCGCTCTCGGCGCCAAAACCTTCAAGCTGAAATTCGGTCATCGCGGCGGCAACCAGCCGATTCAGGATCTGCGCACCACCAAGGTCGAAATCGCCTCGCACAACCATGGATTCTGCATCGACGCCGACACGGTCGATCCGGCCGTCGCCGAAGTCACCCACCTTAACCTGAACGACAACACGGTCGCCGGACTCAAGCACAAGCAGCAGCCACTCTTCTGCGTGCAGTATCACCCCGAAGCGGCCCCCGGCCCCCACGATCCGTTCTACCTCTTCGAGGAGTTCATCGACTTAATGAAGGAAAAAAAGGTGTGATGCCAACGGTTCTGTATATCTTCGGCTGGAGAGTGTTCTTCTATTCGAATGAAGTCGGCGAGCCGCCCCATGTCCATTGCACAAGAGCGGAATGCGATGCAAAATATTGGTTGAATTTTGAAACCTACGATATATGTCCAGCGTATGAGTACAACTTTAAACCTTCAGATCGACGTATGATCAGGAAAATCATCTTCAATCACTTCGAATACATCATGAGCGAGTGGAAGCGCGTAGAGAGGGAGCGTGGAAATGCATAAAATCCATGAAGTTGAATCCAAAGGCGTTAAAGACAAAATCCTGGAACTTGTTGTGGACGGTCGTACGCACCAGATAGATTTGGCGAAGGAATCAAAGAAATTGGCAACCGCGACACCGGCACAAACGGAAGATTTTATCATTTCACCTTCAGGTTACGGAATCCACTGGCCTCAAATTGACGAAGATTTATCCATCGATCCCATGATTGGACTACAGCATGAAATACGGTCAGGAAAAGTTGCCGAAGCACCTCCGACCTACAAAAACACGGAACCAGAGGAATGAGGTTGTCACAATCTATGATCTCCTCGGTTACGCATTACCCATTAGTAATTACGAAATGAAAGAAGAACAATGAAACATCCCGAATGGATTGCTATCCTCGACTACGGCTCGCAGGTCACCCAATTGATTGCGCGGCGTATCCGCGAACAGAAGGTGTACTGCGAAATCATCCGCTTCGATACCTCGGCCGAGGAACTGAAGAAACGCGCGCCGAAGGGCATCATCCTTTCCGGCGGCCCGTGCAGTGTGCCGGACGAGGATTCACCCAAGTGCGATCCGGCGCTGTTTGATCTCGGCATTCCCATCCTCGGCATCTGCTACGGCATGCAGCTCACTGCCCAGGCCCTCGGCGGATCGGTTAAACCCGGCCTGAAGCGCGAGTACGGCAAAGCCATGATGCAGATCACCAAGGACTCGCCCCTCTTCAAAGGGCTCGCGCCAGACCTACAGGTTTGGATGAGTCACGGCGATAAAGTGGAAACCATGCCCGAAGGCTTCGAAGCAGTGGCCGAGTCCGACAACTGCCCGCTGGCCACCATGCAGGACCTGAAACGAAACATTTTCGGCGTCCAGTTTCACCCCGAAGTGGTTCATACCCCGCAGGGCAAGGAAATGTTCTGGAACTTTGCGTTCAATATTTGCAAATGCTCCGGCGACTGGGAAATGTCGAAGTTCGTCGAAGACACCGTCAGACAGGTACGTGCTCAGGTGGGCGACGACCATGTACTCCTCGGCTTGAGCGGCGGGGTCGACTCCTCCGTTGTGGCCGCCCTGCTCCACAAGGCCATCGGCGCTCAGCTGCACTGTGTTTATGTCGACAACGGCCTGATGCGTTTGCGGGAAACCGAAGAGATCGAAGATCTGTTCGGCCGGGCCTTCGGCATCGATCTGCACGTGGCTCACTCCGGCGATCTTTTCCTGAGCAAGCTCAAAGGGATTTCCGATCCGGAAGAGAAGCGCAAAATTATCGGCAGCACCTTCATTGAAGTATTTGCCGAAAAGGCACGCGGCCTGAGCGACCGGGTCAAATATCTTGCCCAAGGCACGCTTTACCCCGATGTCATCGAATCGGTCTCTCCGATCGGCGGCCCCTCGGCCACCATCAAAAGCCACCACAATGTCGGCGGGCTCCCGGACGACCTGCAGTTTGATCTGGTGGAACCGCTCCGCGAACTCTTCAAGGATGAAGTCCGCGAAGTCGGCCGCGAGTTGGGACTGCCGAGCTATGTCGTCGACCGCCAGCCCTTCCCGGGCCCAGGCCTTGCGGTGCGCATCATCGGCGACATCACGCCCGAGCGCATCGAGGTGCTTCAGCAGGCCGACCTGCGCGTTCGAGAAGAGATCATGAAGATGCCAAACCACCTCGATGTCTGGCAATATTTTGCCGTTCTGCTGCCGATCCAGACGGTCGGTGTCATGGGCGACGACCGCACCTATGAGAATGTCGTCGCTGTCCGCGCCGTCGAAAGCCGCGACGGCATGACGGCCGACTGGTACAAACTGCCTTACGAAGTGATGGACTCCATCTCCAACCGGATCATCAACGAAGTCCGCGGCGTGAACCGGGTCTGCTACGACATCAGCTCCAAACCGCCATCCACCATCGAATGGGAATGAGACGGAAAGATGAAATGTGAAAGATGAAGTATGAATGCGGATGATTCCTCTAATTATGATTTTCGAAAACGTACCAAGGCTTTCGCGCTTGAAATCATTCGTCTCTATTCGTCTTTGCCTAAGCAAATCACAGAGGTTCAGGTTTGCGGGAAACAATTATTAAGGTCTGGAACATCGGTTGCGGCAAACTTCAGGGAAGCGTTCAGAGCGAGAAGCACGGCGGAATTTATTTCAAAACTGGAACAGTGCCTTCAGGAAGCAGACGAGAGTCAGCTTTGGCTGGAGCTGCTGAAGGAAGGCTGCAATGTGGAGAACGATAAAATCGATGAACTATGGCAGGAATGCGACGAACTCATCGCTATCATGGTGACATGGGTCAAGAAATCCAAGAATGGTTAAATCCGCTTTCATAGTTCATCTTTCATAATTCATAGTTGGGAAAAAGTTATGGCTAAAAGAGAAGATATTCATCACATACTGATCATTGGTTCGGGGCCGATCGTTATCGGCCAGGCCTGCGAGTTTGACTATTCCGGAACGCAGGCCTGCAAGGCGCTGCGGGAAGAAGGCTACAAGGTCTCGCTGATCAATTCCAATCCGGCGACCATCATGACCGATCCGGCCACGGCCGACCGCACCTATATCGAGCCGATTACGCCCGAGGCGGTTGAAAAGATCATCATCAAGGAAAAACCCGATGCCATCCTGCCGACACTCGGGGGTCAAACCGCGTTGAACACCGCAATGAAGCTGGTCGAACAAGGGGTGCTGGAAAAATACGGCGTTGAAATGATCGGTGCAAAATACGATGCCATTATGCGCGGGGAAGAACGCGACCTGTTCAAGACCGCCATGGCCGAGGCAGGCATTGAAACCCTCAGGAGCTTTGAGGTCCACGATCTCGATGAAGCCCGTCGTGTGGCCAGCGAAGAGCTTGATTTTCCCATCATTGTCCGCCCCTCCTTTACGCTGGGCGGCACCGGCGGCGGCATCGCCCAGGACATGGATGAGCTGATGCTCATCGCTGAAGGTGGTCTGAAAGCCAGCCTGACCACGGAAGTCCTGCTCGAAGAATCCGTTTTCGGATGGAAAGAGTTCGAGATGGAAGTGATGCGCGACAAGAAGGATAATGCCGTCATCATCTGCGCCATCGAAAACATGGATCCGATGGGCATTCATACCGGCGACTCCATTACGGTTGCTCCGACCCAAACCCTGACCGATCGGGAATACCAGATCATGCGCGATGCCTCCCTCAAGGTGCTGCGCGTCATCGGTGTTGAAACCGGCGGTTCGAATGTGCAGTTCTGCATCCACCCCGAAACCGGCCGCCTGGCCATCATCGAAATGAACCCGCGCGTTTCCCGCTCTTCCGCCCTCGCCTCCAAGGCTACCGGGTTCCCGATCGCGAAACTGGCGGCGAAACTGGCTGCGGGCTATACCCTCGACGAGCTGCCCAACGACATCACCAAGGAGACCCCGGCCTGCTTCGAACCCAGCATCGACTATGTGGTCACCAAGCTGCCGCGCTTTACCTTTGAAAAGTTTCCCATGGCTGACAACCGCCTCGGTGTGAGCATGAAGTCGGTGGGCGAAACCATGGCCATCGGCCGCAACTTCAAGGAATCGCTGCAGAAAGCCTTCCGCTCCCTGGAAATCGGCGTCGACGGCCTCGACCTGAAGGCCGAAGCCAAGGTTGACGAGACGAAACTCGACGACTACCTGCTGACGACCTGCACCGAGCGGACCATCGCGATCAAGATGGCCCTGAAGAAGGGCTACACGGTCGAAAAGGTTCATGAGATGACCTACATGGATCCATGGTTCATCGACCAGATCCTGCAGATCGTCGAAATTGAAAAGCAGCTTATGGAAGCCGATGAGCTGGATTACGATCTGCTAAAATATGCCAAAAAGAACGGCTTTTCTGACGACCAGATCGCCGTCTTGCGCGGCTGCAAGGGCAACGACATCCGTGCGCTCCGCAAGAAGCTGGGCATTATTCCCGTCTATAGCCTGGTCGACACCTGCGCCGGCGAGTTTGCGGCCTCCACCCCCTACTTCTACTCCTGCTATGCCGATCTGGACGAAACACGGGCAACCGACAAGGAAAGCGTGATCGTCCTCGGCTCGGGACCGAACCGGATCGGCCAAGGCATCGAGTTCGACTATTCCTGCGTCCACACGGTCAAGGCGCTGCGTGAAATGGGCTATGAAGCCATCATGGTCAACTCCAATCCGGAGACGGTTTCGACCGACTACGACACCTCGGACAAGCTCTATTTTGAGCCGCTTACCTTTGAAGATGTGATGAACATCTACGAGGCTGAGAAGCCGATCGGCATGATTGTCCAGATGGGCGGACAGACCCCGCTCAACCTGGCCGACCGCCTGCTCGACGCCGGAGTTCCTATTCTGGGCACCTCGCCGAAGAGCATCGCCGCAGCCGAAGACCGCGAACAGTTCCGCCAGCTGCTCGACAAGCTTAAGCTCAAGCAGCCGGAGAGCGCCACGGCCAGAACACTCGAAGAAGCCGAAGTTATCGCCGAGCGCATCGGGTTCCCCGTGATGATCCGTCCATCGTTCGTGCTGGGCGGACGCGCCATGATGGTCGCCTACGAGGAAGAGGAGCTCGAACCATTTGTCAACGCCGCCTTTGCCGCCAGCCCGGATCACCCGGTGCTGATCGACCGCTTCCTCGAACATGCGATCGAGGTTGATGTGGATCTCGTCTGCGACGGCAGGGACGTTTATGTAGGCGGCGTCATGGAGCACGTTGAGGAAGCGGGCATTCATTCCGGCGACAGCGCCTGCTCGATTCCGCCCTACACATTGTCCGATGAAATGATCGCACGCATCAAGACCGCCTGCAAAGCGATCGCACTGGAGCTGAACGTGAAGGGCCTGATGAATGCGCAGATCGCGGTCAAGGACAATGAATTCTATATCATCGAAGTCAATCCGCGCGCCTCACGTACTGTTCCGTATGTCTCCAAGGCCACCAACGTTCCTTTGGCCAACATTGCCACGCAGATCGCCATGGGCAAGACACTCGAAGAACTTGGACTGGTAGGCTTCGAGCCGAAAGTTGAGTGGTATGCCGTCAAGGAAGCCGTCTTCCCGTTCAACCGCTTTGCAGGTGTTGACCCGATACTCGGGCCGGAAATGAAATCCACCGGCGAAGTGATGGGCATCGATACCAGTTTTGAACTGGCCTTCTGGAAGGCGGAAATCGCCGCCGGTCAGGTACTGCCCACCGAGGGCACGGTCTTCCTCAGCGCGAAGGATCGCGACAAGGATTGGATTGTGGAAATTGCGCAGGAGTTCGTGCAGTGCGGGTTCAAACTGGTGGCCACCGAGGGAACGGCCCAGGCATTGCACAGCGCCGGACTGGAGGTCACGCTGACCCACAAGCTGGCTGAAGACGGCAAGAACGTCATCGACCTGATGAAGGGGAACGGCGTACACCTGCTGGTCAAT
>JBFHPA010000029.1:0-17620 GCA_041592955.1 Pontiella sp. | reverse complement strand
TGGAGAATGGGTTTTTATACTAATAGGCATGAAATGCATTCTTGCACTTGACCAAGGCACTACCAGCTCACGATCCATTCTCTTTGATCATTCCGGCAAAATCCGCGCTGTGGCCCAGCGCGAATTCAAGCAACACTTCCCCCAGCCCGGTTGGGTGGAGCATGATCCTGAGGAAATCTGGGAAACCCAGCAGCATACGGCCAAGGCCGCGATGAATAAGGCCGGGGTGCACAGCGAGGATATCCAGGCGATCGGCATCACGAACCAGCGCGAAACCACCGTGGTCTGGAACCGAAAAACCGGCAAGCCGATCCATAACGCCATCGTTTGGCAGGACCGTCGCACCGCCGATCTCTGCGCCAAACTCAAGGCCGACGGAACCGAGCAGGTGTTCTACGAAAAGACCGGTCTGCTGCTCGACCCCTATTTTTCCGGCACCAAGATCAAGTGGATCCTCGACCACGTTGATGGGGCACGGGCACAGGCCGAACGCGGCGAGCTGGCCTTCGGCACCATCGACTGCTGGCTGGTCTGGAAGCTGACCGGTGGCCAGAAGCATCTGACCGACGTATCCAATGCCTCGCGCACGCTGCTCTTCAACATACACCAGCTGGAATGGGACGATGAACTGCTGGAGCTGCTCAATATTCCGAAAAGCATACTGCCGGAGGTCAAGGCGTCGAGCGAAGTCTACGGCGAGACCGATCAAAAGTTCTGTGCCGGCGGATGCAAGATTGCAGGTGTGGCCGGCGATCAGCAAGCTGCGCTTTTTGGTCAGGCCTGCTATGAACCGGGAGCCTCGAAGAACACCTATGGAACCGGTTGCTTTCTTCTGATGAACAGCGGCAAAAAACCGGTCGCATCCAGCAATAAACTGCTCACGACTGTGGCGTGGAAATTTGAGGGCGAAGTCAACTATGCCCTCGAAGGAAGCGTATTCATCGGAGGTGCAGTGGTGCAGTGGCTGCGCGATGAGCTGGGCATCATTGAATCATCGTCCGACATCCGAAAGCTGGCCGCACAGGTGCCCGACAGCGGCGGGGTCTATCTGGTTCCGGCGTTTGCCGGGCTGGGCGCGCCCCACTGGGATCCGCATGCGCGCGGCATGATGATCGGCCTCACGCGCGGATCCGGCAAGGCGCATATTGCACGGGCGGCGCTCGAAGCGATGTGCTTCCAGTCAATGGAAGTACTGCGCGCCATGGAAAAAGATTCCGGGACCCCCATCCGTACATTGCGGGTAGACGGCGGAGCCTCCGCCGACGATCTGCTGCTGCAGATCCAGTCCGACCTCCTGCAGGTTCCGGTCGAGCGGCCGAAACAGATCGAAACCACGGCATTCGGTGCGGCCGCCTTGGCCGGGCTCGCGGTGGGGTTTTGGAAAGACCGGACCGAGATTGCCACGCACCGGAAAGTGGATCGCGTCTTCGAACCCGAAATCAAGGCCGATGAGGCCGAAGCGCGTTTTGCCAAATGGCTGAAGGCCGTCGAACGCTCCAAAAACTGGGAGGATTAGTGTTCAGACCGGATAACAGGATTATCAGGATTTTCATCCAGTAAATCACAACCTGAAGGAGGTAAAGATGGACCATGAAAAACTGACTGAAACGATTATCGGTTGCGCTTATCGTGTTTACAACTACATGGGATTCGGATTTCTGGAATCCGTCTACGAGAATTGTCTGCTGATTGAGCTCAAGAAAGCCGGACTGAGTGTTGAGTCCCAGGTGCCGATCACCGTAAAATACGGCGATGAGATTGTTGGAGAGTTTGTTGCCGACGTCCTGGTTGAGCGAGCAGTTATACTGGAGTTGAAATCGGTCAAACGAATCGTTCGAGCCCATGAAGTTCAATTGGTCAACTATCTGGTGGCCACAGGTAAGGATGTTGGATTAATTCTAAATTTTGGAACTGATAAGCTGGAAATAAAGAGGAAGGTGCGCAGCTTAGAACAGATGAGTTAACAGGAATTATTATCCCGTCCATCCTGTTATCCTGTCAGAAATAAATTTGGAGAAAGATAATGATCATTGGCGTTCCCCGGGAAATTAAGCCCGACGAATATCGCATCGCTATGCTGCCGGTTGGCGCGCAGCTGCTGGTAGAGGATGGGCACACGGTCTTGATCGAAAAGGATGCCGGTCTTGGAAGCGGCTTCAGCAACGAAGATTATTCAGCTGTTGGGGCAGAAATCGTCGATTCTTCGCAGGAGCTGTTTCAGCGCGCGGAGATGATTGTGAAAGTCAAGGAACCGCAGGCCGAAGAGATTGCACGGCTGAAACCCGAACAGATTGTCTTTTGCTATTTCCATTTTGCGAGTTCGCGCAAGCTGACGGCCCAATGCCTCGAACGCGGCATATCCGCCGTGGCCTATGAAACACTTACCGATCAGCGGGGCCACCTCCCCCTGCTCACCCCTATGAGCGAAGTGGCGGGAAAGATGTCGGTGCAGGAAGGGGCAAAGTGCCTTGAGCGCCCGATGATGGGTCGCGGCATCCTGCTGGGCGGGGTTCCGGGCGTTGCCCCCGCCAACGTGCTGGTGCTCGGCGGCGGCGTGGTCGGCACCCATGCGGCCAAGGTGGCCGCCGGGCTTGGGGCCAATGTAACCATTATGGATATCAGCCTCGAACGCCTGCGGCAGTTGGACGAAATGATGCCGCCGAATGTATCCACGGTCTTCTGCGAGCCGCATGCGATCGAGCAGTATGCTGTTCTTGCCGACCTTGTGGTGGGATGCGTCCTGATTCCGGGTGCGGTCGCGCCGAAACTGATTTCCCGCGCACTGGTTTCCAGAATGAAAAAGGGCTCTGTGATCGTCGATGTTTGCATTGATCAGGGCGGTTGTTGCGAAACCAGCAAGCCGACCACGCACAGCGAGCCGGTCTATATCGTCGATGAAGTGGTTCACTATTGCGTGACCAATATGCCCGGTGCGGTCGGTAGAACCAGCAGCCATGCCCTCTGCAATGCCACGCTCGCCTATTGCCGCGAACTGGCCAATCTGGGTTTGGACGGATTCCTGAAGAAAAGCCCGGGGCGCAAGGCCGCGCTGAATATGCGTCAGGGTAAAATTACCTGCGCGGCGGTGGCCGAAGCGTTCGGCAGCTAGCGGAATCATCCTCTACAGGTTCACAACCTGCAGCTCGCCCGATTCCAAATCCAGCACGGCGCAGGTGTTGGGCGACCCGCGTCCGGCGGTGCCGGGATTGATGCAGCGGGTTTTACCGTCGTAATAGTCATGCACCTCGTGCGAGTGCCCGGTCAGCACCAGATCATAATCACCGGACGAAACGACCTGATGCAACATCCGCTTATCATCGCTGTGCAGCAGCGCAATGCGCCGACCGCCAAGTTCAATCTCGCCGAAACGACCGTGCAGCTGCACACCCACATTGGTGGGAAAAAACTTCCAGTCGCTGGAATAGGTGTCCACATTGCCGAGCACGGCATGCACAGGCACCTCCAACGCGGCCAGCTCGGTCAGCACATCGAACGAGCCGATGTCGCCGCAATGGAACACCGCCTCGACACCGACCAACCGAAAAGCCACAACAACATTTGCGGTGACCGGGACATCGCCATGCGTGTCGGAAAGGATACCGATCTTCATGGCTTGAAAGTTGCATAGAACCGCTTGTCGAATAAACTGAAAACAGAACTTTAGTGTCGATTCAGTTTAGCCTCTGGTTTAGTTTTCGCAGGTATTTAAGGGAAAACCGTTATGATTAAAGCGAAAATAGTGGGAGCAGGCGGGTATGGCGGCGTGGGCATCACCGAGCTGCTGCTGAAGCATCCGGAAGCCGAGATCGGTTGCCTCGTGAGCCTGTCGGATACCGGGCGTAAGATGAGCGATGTCTTTCCGCATCTGCGGGGGTTTTGCGATGAGGTGGTTATTTCACCGGACGACCCGAAATCCAAAGAGCCATACGATGTGGTCTTTTTTTCGACGCCCGATGGGGTCGGCATGCAGACGGCCCAGGAGGAAATCGCCCGGGGCGCAAAGGTGATCGACTACAGCGGCGACTTTCGGTTCGGCTCCGTTGAACGGTATGCCGAGTATGCGAATTTCATCGGTCTTGATCCGGTGCATAAGGCCCCCGCCCTGCTGAATGAGACCGTGTATGGCCTGCCCGAGTTGCACGAGATCACCGATGCTCAGACGATCGTCGGCAATCCCGGCTGCTTTGCGGTCAGCTGCATTCTGGGTCTTGCACCCGCCGTTGATGCGGGGGTGATTGATACCGGAAGCATTATCTGCGACTGCAAGACCGGTGTTTCGGGTGCGGGAAAAAAACCGAATGCCGCGTTTCACTATCCCAATCGGTACGACAACATGAACGCCTACAAGCTCGCCGGTCACCAGCATGTGGTGGAGATTGAACAGGAGCTGGGTCTGCTGGTCGAAGATGCTGTTCAGATTACATTTACGGCGCAGGTTGTGCCGGTATGCCGGGGCATTATGTCCTGTCTGTACGCGACGCTGGACGGTCAAAATGCGGACGAAATTCTCAAAATCTACAAAGAATTTAACGAAGACAACCCGTTTGTGCGGGTGCAGGACGCAAAAACACCGGCAAGTATCTCCGATGTAAGGGGTACCAATTATTGTGTCCTCACCGTCGATGTGGACGCTCGAAACAATCGTTTACGGGTAATTTCGCACATTGATAACCTCATGAAGGGTCAGGCAGGCAACGCATTGCAGAATATGAACCTCATGTTTGGTCTGGATTCTGGCACGGGGCTTGCGTTTAGTGGTCAGTATCCTTAAAGGATTTGTTTGAGGGATTAGACTAATGACGAATAAATTTTTACGAGTGCTGATTGCGATAGCTGCGGTCATCGCGTACTTGGTTGCCTTGTGGTACCTGCCACCCAACCAGCCCTATTTCCTTCTCGGCATCGCGGTGGTCGGGCTGGTGGCATCGCTGATCGGTACTGCATCAGGCATAGTGGTGGCAGTGTTGCTCATTCCCGCGACCAGCTATATTTACGCGCAGTTTACCGTCATCTCCAATCATGTTCCCCTATTGATTTCTCCGGTCTATATCGGCATGAAATTTCTTGCGGCAATCGCCCTGGGCAAGATGCATCAGGGAAAGAAATCCATAGCCATAAAAGACGAAGCGCTGAAGGAAGCAAATGCCAATCTTCAAGGCGCATTGTCCCAGGTTAAGGAACTGGGAGGCATTCACAACCTGTGCGGTGAGTGTAAACAGATCCTTGATGATGAGGGCGACTGGCAATCCATCGACCAATATCTAAAGGCGCACACCAAGATGGAGTTCAGCCATTGCATCTGCCCCACGTGCGCCGATAAATTCAAGGCTGCAGCCAGTGCCCTCCCGATCGCCTAATCCACCAATACATGCCGCATATTGTGGCCTAGATGACAGGTAATCTCGTAGGGAATCGTATCCGCCAATCGCGCCAGATTTTCCACACAATTCGGCGCGGCCGGATCCGATGAAATGATCTCCACCTCGGCACCCACCTGGATGTCAGGAATGTCCGTGACGTCGACGGTCATCTGGTCCATCGATACGCGTCCGCATACAGACGCATCCATTCCATTGATCCGCACGACCGCCTTGTTGGAGAGGCAGCGGAAATATCCGTCGCCGTAGCCGATCGGTACAACGCCCGCCCGGCTGTCCCGTTGAAACTCATGTATTAAACCATAGCCTGTCTTACTGCCCTGCCGCATGTGTTTGACGGCAATCAGCTTAGCCTTGACCGACATGCAAGGCTGCAAATCCACCCGGTTGAGCAGATGATCCGATGGATGGCATCCATACATCGCAATTCCGACCCGCACCATATCAAAGTGCGTTTCAGGCCAATCGATCGTGGCCGCCGAGTTGGCCGCGTGTACCGTAATGTTTCCAACTTCAGGGAGTATTGAATTAAACGATTCCAACTGCCGGTAAGCAGCCGAGCGGTCTTTTTCGTCGGCCGTCGCAAAATGGGTGTAGATGCCGGTCAGCTCCACGTCGGGCATTTTCCGGATTGTTTCGATAAGTGCCACCGCCTGATTGGATGGAACGCCCAGGCGTCCCATGCCGGTGTCGACCTTGAGATGCACCTTGGCGGTTTTTCCGACCCGCCTCGCAGCCTCTTGAATCGACGTCAGCGCCGACTTCGACATTACCGTCTGCGTGATCTCCTGCCAAACGAGTTCATCCTGAATCGTGAAATCGTCGAAATAGGCAGATAGAAAGCAAAGGATAAATCCATGATACCCCTTCCGGCGAAGCTCCAGCGCCTCCAGAGGAGCGGCAACAGCAAAACCGTCGGTCAGTTCAGCCAGCACCGGATAAAGCACATCCATGCCGTGCCCGAAGCAATCGTCCTTGACCACCGGACACAACTTGACTGTGGGGCCGATGAGACTACGCAACGCGGCAATGTTGTGCCGGACTGCTGAAGCCGAAATGGATGCTGTAAGATAGTTTTTCATTTACTCCAACACGAAAAAAGCTTCCAGAATCTGGAAGCTTCCTTTGTAGCCGTTCTTCCGATGGCTGGAAAGATTAAGCGCCAATCAACTGCGCATCGTGCGTCGACTCAAAACGGGTGATGTCTGCCTCGAACAAAAGCGACTCGGCGATATCATCCAATCCCTGCAGCAACTTTTCCTTCACCGCCGGCTCAATCTCGAAATCAAACTCGGCATCCTTGAAGGACACCGTCTGTTTCTCGAGATCGACCGTGGCCTCCAGCGGTTCGCCTGCCGCAGTCATTTTAAAGATCTGGTCGACCTGCTCACTCGAAAGTTGAATCGTCAAAATGCCATTCTTTGCGCAATTGTTGCGAAAAATGTCGGCAAAGCCGGGGATTTCGCCTTCATTCGGCGCAATCACTACCCTGAATCCCTGCTGAGCAACAGCCCAAACCGCATGCTCGCGGCTTGAACCGCAACCAAAATTATTGCGGCCGACGAGGATGGAGGCCCCTTTTGCCTTGGCATGGTTAAGGCTGAATTCCATGTTATCCGATCCGTCCGCATTGTAGCGCCAGTCGGAAAACAGTGCCGGACCAAAGCCGGTGCGCTGAATCGATTTCAGGTGTTCCTTCGGAATCAGCGCGTCCGTGTCGATGTTCGCGCGATCAACGGCGCATACCACTCCGGTAAATTTCTCAAACTTGTCCATTATGCAATCTCCCTTACATCCACGATATGACCGTGAATGGCCGCTGCGGCAGCCATGGCCGGACTGACGAGGTGCGTGCGTCCGCCGCGTCCCTGTCGACCTTCAAAGTTACGGTTGGAGGTCGAGGCGCAACGCTCCTTGCTCTTCAGCTTGTCGGCATTCATGGCCAGACACATGCTGCAGCCTGCATAGCGCCATTCGGCCCCCGCCTCGTGGAAGATGCGGTCGAGACGCTCGGCCTCGGCCTGATAGCGCACCTTTTCGGACCCGGGAACCACCAGCACACGAACACCGTCTGCCACTTTCTTGCCTTCCATCACCCTGGCCGCCTCGCGCAGATCCTCGATGCGTCCATTGGTGCAGCTGCCGATGAATACGGTATCGATCTTGATGTCGGTCATCTTCATGCCCGGTTCGAGCCCCATGTAGTCGAGCGCGGCGCGCACATCTTCGGGACTGTATTCCGGAACCGCATCAAGCTGCGGCACCCTGCCGTTCACGCCCGTAACCATACCGGGGCTGGTCCCCCAGGTCACCTTGGGCTCGAGCTGTGCAACGTCGATCACAAGCGTCTTGTCGAACACTGCATCGTCGTCGGTATAGAGCGTCTTCCAGTATTCAATCGCCTTCTCAAGTTCGGCACCCTTCGGAGCGAAGGGCCGATCTTCGGCCGTGATATAATCGATCGTGGTCTGGTCGGGAGCAATGAGCCCGGAACGCGCACCCGCTTCGATCGCCATATTGCAGACGGTCAGGCGGCCTTCCATCGTCAGCTCCTCGATCGCTTCGCCGCAAAACTCGAACGCGCAGCCGGTCCCGCCGGCGGTTCCGATTTCGCCAATCAGCTCAAGCACCAGATCCTTGGCGGTCACACCCGGAGGAGTCTTGCCCTTGAATTCGACCTTGTACTGCCTCGGCTTTTTCTGGCGCAGGGTCTGCGTGGCCAGCACATGCTCCACTTCGGAGGTTCCGATGCCGAAGGCAATCGCACCGAACGCGCCATGCGTGGCGGTATGCGAGTCGCCGCACACAATGGTTGTTCCGGGCAATGTAATACCCTGTTCAGGACCGATGATATGCACCACGCCCTGTTTTTCGGAATCCATGCCGTAAAACGTAATCCCGTTTTCGAGGCAGTTCTGCTCGAGGGCATCCACCTGTGCCTTGGCGACCGGGTCCGTAATTTCGGTGCGGCTGTCGGTCGGCACATTGTGGTCGGTGGTGGCGAAGGTCAGTTCCGGACGGCGAACCTTACGGTTCTGCAGGCGGAGCCCTTCGAAGGCCTGCGGACTGGTTACTTCATGAACAAGATGGCGATCGATGAACAGCAGGACTTCACCACCCGGAAGTTCCTTCACAACATGCCGGTCCCAGATCTTTTCAAATAGTGTTTTTCCCATAATTTTTCACCTGAATTTAACGAACGCGGAATTATAGATGTGCCCCAACCCCGTTCAAGCCATTCCTTTAATAAACGTCGATGCTGTCGGGAACCTGGCCATTGGATCGCAGGTTCAGCGGGACTAAAACCCCATATTGCTCACTGACAGCGTTACCTACAGCGCCGCGAGGGCCGTGTTGAACGTCGCGCTCGGGCGCATGGCCTTCGCCGCGAGTTCGGGATCGGGGCGGTAGTAGCCGCCGATATCCATCGCAACACCCTGAACACGGTTGAGTTCGTCGACGATCTTGCCTTCGTTGACAGCCAACGCATCCGCCAGCGGTGCAAAACGCGCCTTCAGCTCGGCATCCGCATCCTGCGCGGCGAGCGCCTGCGCCCAGTAAAGTGTGAGGTAAAAATGGCTGCCCCGATTATCGAGCTCATTAACCTTGCGGGACGGCGACTTGTTTTCTTCGAGGAACCGGGCGTTGGCGACGTCGAGCGTATCGGCAAGAATCTGCGCCTTCGTGTTGTTGAACACGGTGGCAAGGTGCTCGAGCGACACACCAAGCGCAAGAAACTCACCGAGCGAATCCCAGCGCAGGTGGTTTTCCTTCTCAAACTGCTGCACGTGCTTGGGCGCAGAACCGCCGGCTCCGGTTTCGAAGAGCCCGCCGCCGTTCATCAACGGAACAATGGACAGCATCTTGGCGCTGGTACCCAGTTCGAGGATCGGAAACAGATCGGTCAGGTAGTCGCGCAGGACATTACCGGTAACGGAGATGGTGTCTTCCCCCGCCTTTGCGCGTTCCAGGGTGTACAGGGTAGCCGCCTCGGGTGCCATGATTTGAAGATCCAGCCCCTCCGTGTCGTGATCCTTGAAATAGGTGTTTACTTTTTTGATCAGCTGGGCGTCATGCGCACGGGCGGCATCGAGCCAGAAGATGGCCGGCGAACCAGTCGCGCGGGCGCGGTTCACGGCCAGCTTCACCCAGTCGCGGATCGGCGCGTCTTTGGTTTGGCACGCACGCCAGATGTCGCCTTTCTCCACCGCGTGCTCAAACAGCACGGCCCCTGAGGCGTCTACGACACGGACAGTGCCGGCAGCGGGAATTTCGAAAGTTTTGTCGTGGGAGCCGTATTCCTCGGCTTTCTGAGCCATGAGCCCGACATTCGACACCGAGCCCATCGTGCGGGGATCGAAAGCGCCATGCTGCTTGCAGAAGTTGATCGTCTGGGCATAGACCCCGGCGTAGCAACGATCAGGAATAATAAAGTTCGTATCCTGCAGTTTGCCGTCCTTGTTCCACATTTGTCCGGAAGTGCGGATGGCGGCAGGCATGGATGCGTCGATAATAATGTCACTCGGCACATGCAGATTGGTGATCCCCCGGTCGGAATCAACCATCGCCAAATCCGGGGCGCTTTCATAAACGGCGGCGATATCCGCTTCGATCTCCGCCTGCTTCTCCGCGGGAAGGCTCTTGATTTTCGCGCAAAGGTCGCCAAATCCGTTTTTCACATCGACGCCGAGGGCTGCAATCGTATCGGCATGTTTTTCGAATACATCCTTGAAGAAGACCGACACGGCGTGTCCGAAGATGATCGGGTCCGAGACCTTCATCATAGTCGCCTTCATGTGGAGCGAGAAAAGCACGCCGTCCGCCTTGGACGCCGCAATCTGATCTGCGAGGAATTTATTCAGCACCGCGGCGCTCATAAAAGTGCCGTCAAGCACTTCGCCCGCCTGAAGCGCGAGCTGGTCTTTCAGCACGGTGACACTGCCGTCTTCCGCAACAAGTTCAATCTTCGCAACCGTGGCTTCGGGTACGGTCACCGACTTTTCGTTACCGAAGAAATCGCCGCGCGACATACTGGATACACGCGACAAGGAGTCCGAGCGCCAGGCTCCCATAGAATGCGGATGGCGTTGTGCATACTTTTTCACCGCAACCGCGGCGCGACGATCGGAATTGCCCTCGCGCAGCACGGGATTGACCGCGCTGCCCTTGATCTTGTCGTAACGCGCCTTCGCGGACTGCTCAGCTTCCGTGGTTGCAACTTCAGGATATTCCGGCAGTTCGTACCCCTTCGCCTGAAGCTCCTTGATGGCCTCCTTCATCTGCGGAACCGAGGCGCTGATATTCGGCAGTTTGATGATGTTTGCATCCGGGGCCTTCGCCAGTTCTCCGAGCTCGGCCAGTGCATCGGAAACCCGCTGCTCATCGGTCAAGACCTCCGGGAAGCCAGCCAGAATGCGGCCCGCCAGAGAGATATCGCGGGCCTCTACCGCCACGCCCGCCGCACGGGTGAACGCCTCAATGATCGGCAACAGTGATTGCGTCGCAAGGGCCGGTGCTTCGTCGGTGATCGTATAGATGATTTTAGCTTTATCGCTCATAGGATTTTTCCCGTTAACTCTTCTCTGTAAAAATAAATGCTGTTTTCTTAGGGGCTGAAAGGTGTATTGAAAAGCAGTGACGCTGTCAAGGTTGGTTCCCGGACGCTCCAACGCGCGGGTTCACGCATGATTCAAAGTGCCCTCAGAGACGCACAGCTTCATTCAGGTTGGCGCACCGGGGACAACGGTCCATCGGCCGGTTGCGTGCAAATGCGTACACATGCCCGCACTGCGCGCATTCGTAGATGCTTTCCCGATGGCGGCTCGGGCGGTGCATCGAGCGAAAATTGTAGATCAATGCCAGGCAGGCGATGGTCAACAACGGCATGCCGACGAAAAACATCAGGATGGCTCCAAGCGGCAGGGCGATCATGGCTCCACCCCTTCGTTCACAAGAGCTTCGGGTGAATAGATTTCGATCGAACCCTCGATGCTGCTGCCCGGACTGAAGCGCAGACCGTACAGCAACTGCAGCACCTCCTGATTCAACGAGGCCGATCCGAGCGGTTCATCCAGAAACACATGCTGCACGGCACCCGCATTCGACACACTGACGGATGCACGAACCTCCCACGGCCTGGTCGTCTCCTGATTCAGCGCGGCAGGGAGCACCACACCGCCAACCAGCCGGTTCCTGAGTTCAGGGGCAATGGTTACACGCCGCGCGGAGGGTCCCTTCCCCAAGTCGAAGGCGGCATCAACCGGCAATCGGGGCGCGATGCCTTCCGAAGCAGATAGCATGAATTGTTCAGGCACCAGCTGTTCTCGGAAGTGATTTGCAAAAGGGTCGCTTTCAAGAAACCGCTCCGTTTGCTTTTGTTGCGAAAATGTGAGTCGGGTGCGTACGTCCTGCTTCATCAGCTCCCGGCTGAACCCCACACCTGAAGGAAAAGAAAAAACAACCGGCGAATTTACCGTGCGCACCTCGCTGCCGAAAGCGGTTGAAGGTGTGTTTCCCGATTTAGTGAGATAGCGCGTTGCCGGAGGAACGGGATAAAAGGCGGCCACATCAGCGGCCTTGCTGCGCACGACGACAAAGAACAGCAGGTGCAAGCCGACGGCAAGCGCGATAACCGACCCCAGTTCTCGATCAGGAGCGTGCGTCAATGGACTTCCTCCATCGCTGAAATCTGCGTGGCAATGGAAACATCAGAGATGCCGGCTTCAAGAGCGGCATTCCATGCGCGAATCACGACACCATGTTCGGCCCGCTCATCGGCCTCGATAATCAATGGAGTGTCGGGTCGCGCTGAAGCCGCCTTCGCAAGAGCCTTCGGCAGCAGATCGCCGTCAATCCGCTCGTCGTTGAAATAAAACCACCCTCCGCGCGTAATCGAAAGCACCAGTGAGCTGAATCGCGCGCCGCCCGTGAATGGCGACTGAGGCAGATTGATATTGATCCCCGGCTGCATCACGAACGGGGACACCGCAAGAAAAAAGGCAAGCGCCAGAAGCGCTGCATCGCAAAACGCCAGACTGAGCGTGAAGACACCGGCCGGCTGGCGAGTGGGCTTGAACGTGCGGATCTGCTGACTGTTTATGTGTGGATTACGCGCCTTCATTGCCGGGTTCTCCGTTGCCGTTGCGTTCATACACCAGAAAACGGTACAGGTCTCCGGCGGCATGATCCATATCCAGCGTGATCGCCTCCACACGGCTTAGCAGAAAATTATAACCGGCAAAGGAGGGTATCGCGACGCAGAGTCCCGTTGCCGTGCTGATCAGCGCCTGCCAGATGCCCGCTGAAAGGTCGCCGATTTCCGCCAGCGGCGCAC
This sequence comes from Pontiella sp., assembly GCA_041592955.1. GTDB lineage: Bacteria > Verrucomicrobiota > Kiritimatiellia > Kiritimatiellales > Pontiellaceae > Pontiella. The sequence continues at coordinate 4,909 of JBFHPA010000029.1, read as the reverse complement.
TTTGTTCCATAATCATAAACACCCGGACGAGGCCAATCACCGTACCCAGCAAACCTAATAGCGGAGTGATTTGCGCAAGCGTTAACAACCCGCCCAGATTTTTTTCCAGCCGCGGGATCTCGGAGAGCCCCGCCTTGGTGATGGTCTCCTTGAGCTCCTCATGCTTTTCATCCGCATGCAGCAGACCGATGCGGACGATATGCGCGACCGGCCCGGGGGTCTGATCGCAGATCGAGACGGCTTCCACCATGTTTCCCCGGTTGACGATCGTATAGATTCCGCTCAGAAAGTCCCCTTGCTTGATCTGTGCGCGATGCAGATGAAATGCGCGTTCCAGAAACAAGACCGCCGCAGCTATGCTGCAGGCAAGAATCGGCCACATGATCCATCCGCCTTTAACCATCAATTCCCACATTGTCCGTCTCCTCAGCCTGCTGGAACAGCAGCCAGTTGTCCTTTTTCAATTGCGCAATGCGTTTAGCCGCCTCGCCGCCGGCGGGCACGTTGGCCTCAACCACACGGTCGTAGATTTGCGCCGCATCGATCCAGGCCTTCTCTTTTTCCTTCAACGTCGCCGCACCGAAAGCCGACCGCGTGAACCACATGACGCTGTAGGTCGACCGCTCGACATTTTCGTTCATAAAGGTATAGACGACATTCATGTAACGGCTGAAGGCTTTGTCGGGCTGGTTGCTCTTTTCGTGGCACCGGCCGATCTTGTACTCCGCCTGCAGCTTGAGTGCGAGCGGCGCGGAAGGCCGGTCGAGAATCGCTTGGTAGGAGCCAATGGCCTCGGTATAGCGATTCGGATTGTCGACCGCCAGTGAAAACTGGCAGTCCCCCTTGCGTCCCCATGCGGCGTTCACCAGATAGTTGTCCGGATAGTTTTTGATAATTTCCTCAAAGGCGAGAATCGCTCTCGAAAACTCCCCGAGCTCGGAGAGCGCATCCCCTTGCGAAAACCGGGTCTGCGGCATGATTTCGCTGGTCGGATAATTTTTTGCCACCTCGGCATACTGCTCGATGGCCTTCACATAGTTGGACATCGCCGCGGCGCAGCGTCCTGCCCAATAAAGTGCCCGAGGGGCCAGTCGGTGCCCCTTGAAATCGGATGCGATGCGAAGGAATAACGGCTCAGCTTCCTTGTAGTTGCCGGTATTGTAGTTTCGCTCGGCCAGCCAGAAGATCACATCAGGCGTCCACTCGGAATCCGGATACTGCTCAATAAACGTCCGGCAGGTTTGAACCGCCTCGTCGACCTGGCCTTGCAGGTACAGGCAAAAGCCCCGCATGTAGAAAGCCTGGGGCGCGTACTCGTTATCCGGAAATTCATTCACGACGGTTTCGAAAGCCTGCAGCGCATCTTCAAGCCGGCCCAGTTGATACATAACGAGCCCGCTTTGATGCAGGCTGATGGCCGCGGCCGGACTCTCCGCGTATTGATCTTTGATCTGCTGATACTTGGCCAGCGCTTTTTCCCACTGTTCGCTGGCGAGCATCACATCGGCATAGCGCAGGGCAGCCTGATCGGCGAAGGGGCTGGACCCGTAATTTGATTCCAGCATTTCAAACATGGCCATGGCCTCTGTCCGCCGTCCGATCTTGGCCAGCGACAAGCCCAACTGGTAAAGCGCATTGGGCATTCGATCGCTGTAGGAAAATTCATCGATAAATGCGCGATAGCGCTTTTCCGCCTCTTCGATCTTGTCCGCCTTGTAATAGGCATCGCCCGCTTTAAACAGCGCATCGGCCCGTTGGGCGGGATCCCGCAAGGCATCGACTGCCTTATCCAGCACCACAGCGGATTCGGTATAACGCTCCATCTCCCACAATCCCAGTCCCTTTCCGAAATAGGCTTGCGCCAATCCGGAAGGATCATCTGCCACATCGAGATAGACCTGATAGGCATCAACTGCAGTCTGATACCGTTTTGCCTGCAGCAACGCGCCGGCTTTGGTCAATTGGAGTTCGGCGGCCGTAATGGCATTTGGCGCTTCAACCAGCCCTTCTTCCAGCAAGCGCAACGCACCGCTTGTATCATCGCCGCGCAGCAACATGCGCGCGAGTGCCAGCTTCAGCGGAACCCGCTGCTGCGCATCCGGTGATAAGGCCACCGCTTTGCGCATGGCCTCGAACGATTCTTTCTTTCGGCCGGCTCGTTCCTCCAGCGCACCCAGATCAACATAGGCGTCTATCCGATAGGAGAGTCGGTTATTTTCGTTCGCACCCAGACTGTCGAGCAGATTACGCGCCCGGTCAAAATTTTCCGCGGCGCCCTGAGTGTAGAGCACGTGCGAGAGCTTGAGCTGCGCGCGTTGAACAGCGAGATTGTTTTCCTCTTTGAGCAGAGATTCATACGAGGCAATGGCCTCCGGAATGCGCTTTTGCAGCGTGTAGATTTTGGCGAGATCGAATTCATTTTCAATCCGCTCACGATGAGTGGGATACGTCTCGGCAAAGCTCCGAAAGGTACTCTCCGCCGCTTTCAGATCCGCTGTTTTTTGTTCGATATGCCCCTGCAAGCGCAGCAAGGAAGGCGCAAAACGGCTGACATCCTTCTCTCCATCGGCCGCCGCCAGTTCCTCAAGAGCCTGCTCATACTGCCGTAACTCATAGTGGGCACGCACACGCCAATAAACCAGACCGGGCTGGTTTTCGCGCCCCTCAAGCAAATCGAGCATCTCGGAATAACGCTTCTGGCCCCATAGCGCATGCGTCAGAAGCAACAGGGCCTCCTTCGACTCTTCCTCCGATGGATTTTCCCGCAAAACACCCCGCGCCTGCTGTTCCGCAAGTGAAAAGAAGCCGTCATCCAGCGAGGCCCGGATAATTGGAAATCGCGCGCTTACCGGTGCAGGCACGACCCCCTGCGCCGCTGCTTGATATGTGCAGAAGACCAAGGAAACAAATAAAATGGAAAAACAGGTTTGCCGCATTCAAACACCCAATAATCAGCAAGCATTATTTCGGATGGATGGAAAATATAAAGCCAATTTTCGTAGGGGTTGATACAGAATATCATTTCCCCGCCGTTGAACGCCCGCTACGTTTAGGCGTCTTTACTAATTCCATGGCAATTGAAATCAACAGACGAACTTTTCTGGCGGCCCTCGGTGCAGCGGGGGCTTGCATGGCTGCAGCCCATTCTCCGAAGAGAAACCGCATGGCGGCCCAACGGACATGTGCGCCGCTCTACTTTCCAGCTGAGCTCCCCATGCCCCCCGCTTCCCGGCCGAAATCCGCAGCCATTACCTATCTGGTGTCCTGACGCACGCTCAACAGGCAGCGAGCGGCTCAGGCATATCCCAGCTTCTTGAGAATCCAGAAATTCTTGCGCCAGTTTTTTTCGACCTTGACCCAGAGCTTGAGCTTAAACCGAACGCCGTACATTTCGTAGAGCTCCTTCTCGGCCTGCTCCCGCACCCATTTGAGCAGCCGCCCTTTTTCGCCGATCACGATCCCCTTCTGGGAATGACGTTCCACATAGATGGATACATCGACCGTCCATTTCTTTTCCTGCTCGTCGATATCCTCCACCCAGACCGCAACGGCGTGCGGAAGTTCCTCTTTCAGACGATGGAACAGCTTCTCGCGAATTACATCCGCAATATTCAGCTTGCGCGGATAGTCAGTCAGGATGTCGTCAGGGAATAACGCAGGACCCAGAGGCACCGCTTCAAACAGGGTGTCGAGCAGTCCGGCCATTCCATCACCGTTAAGCGCGGAGACCGATGCCCAGATGGGTTGCTGGGCGCTCTCCTTTTCGGACTTGATCGCTTCCCACAACTGCCTGTAGTCCGCCGAACGGTCAGGCTTCCGGTCGCACTTGTTTAAAACAAATATGCAGCGGGCCTCTTCGCGGGCAACGCGGCGAAACCATCCATCATCCTCGAGCTCGGGCTTTGCGGAAGCATCCAACACGAGCAGAACAGCATCCACTCCCTGAACCGCTGATCGCGCGGTCTTGTTCAGATTCTTGCCGAGGTCCCCCTGCGCCTTGTGCACCCCGGGGGTGTCGAGAAAAACAATCTGCCCGCGATCCTCGGTCAAAATAGCGCGAATCAGGTTGCGCGTGGTCTGCACCGTGTCGCTGACGATGCTGACTTTCTCGCCGAGCAGGTGATTGACGAGCGTGGATTTGCCTACATTCGTGCGGCCGACGACGGCCACAATGCCCGCCCGGCCAAACTTTTCACTCTGATCAAACTCTTCGCTCATGGGCGCGGGTTTTACCACAGATCGACCTGAAGGGGTAAAGAATATTCGTGGTTGGGCTTTTCGGCATTGCGCCGTATGCACCCTTTATCTATGGTGTGCGGATCATGAAATACGTTTTTCCAATCCTGACCATTCTATCCGCCGCATGGCTCGTTTCGGGCCAGACCAATCCTGCGCCCGCACAACCCACCTCGATCGAGATCGACGGCTATGCGGCCCGGGTCAACGACCGGATCATTACCCGCGGTGAAGTTCGCGAAGCGCTAACACCCATGCTGCCGGAACTTTACCGCGCTTACCAGGGCGCACAACTTGAGGACGAGCTCGAGAAGGCGTTCAACCGGGTCAGGGATGAGTTGGTCCAGCGCGCGTTGATCATGGAAGCGTTCAAGGCCCGGGGCGGGCTTATCCCGGACCAGTATGTGAACGACGAAATCAAGCGGATGATCAACGATCGCTTTAAAGGCGACAAGGCCCTGTTTGAAAAGGTTCTCACACAGCAAAAGAAAACACGCAGAGAATTCATGGACACGATCCGCGAGCAGCTGGCTGTGGGTATGATGGTCAACGAAGAGATTTCCAGCCGCGCACGCGTGACTCCCGAGCAGGAACGCGAGGCCTACGAAACCAGCAAGGAATCCTATTTTATTCCCGAGAAGATTAAATACAGCGTGATCCTGCTCAACAAGGG
>JBFHPA010000028.1:0-17673 GCA_041592955.1 Pontiella sp. | reverse complement strand
GTCCCGACAAGCCCAACTGGCCGGACAGGAACATCATCCAGCTCGTTGTTGAATCGTCGATGACATACTGAACAACCCGATCAATGAACGGTATCTGTTTGCCGGCATCTACCATCAGTCCGGCGGCCTCCTGCTCGGGCGTTCCCTCCGATGGGTAGGTTTCCACCCGTCTGGTTTCCGCCCATTTTGGACTGCGCATAAATTCGATGCGCGAATTACGTTTCCATTCCACCAGCTCATAAGGACCGGTGCCAACCGGGTTGTTTACGAACGATTTGCCATAGAACTCGACCGCCTCGCGCGGTACAGCGAAGCTGTAGTGCATGGCCAGAATATACAGCAGCTGCGGATAAGGCTCCGTCAGCGTGATCTGGAGTGTGTAGCGATCTGTTGCCTGAAGACCCTCCACCGGAAAATCATAATCGGTCTTTGCGGAATCCTTCGACATCTCGTGAAACGCATCGATTCCGGCGATCCGTTTATTGAACGCCCAGAAGCCAGAAGAGGCGTTCTTCACATCAGCCACGCGCTTGATGGAATAGACAAAGTCATCGGCAACCAGCTCGCGTCCCTTCCCGGCCGGGAAGCACGGATTGTCGTGGAAATGGATGCCCTTTCGGATCTTGAAGGTATACACCATACCGTCATCCGAAATAACCGGCATCGACTCCGCCAGCAACGGAACAACTTTATAGGGACGCGCAAGATAGTCGTATTGCAGCAACCCCTCGTAGATCCGAGAGATCGCCAGCGAGGATGATACCTCGCCGGAAATTCCGGGGTCCAAACCACGGATGCGCGAAGTCTGTGAATAGGAAACCGTTTCGTTTTCGGCGGCAGGAAAAGGGCTTTTCTTTTCGCATCCGGAAAACAAAAAACTCCCCGCAACAACCAGCACGCCGGTCAGGGGGAGTTTATACGATGGAAGATGCAACCTCATTCCGTTCAGACGGACAGGCTACATTTCTTCGGCTTCCGGAACTTCCACGACCGCCGCAGGTTCCGTTACAGGCGTACCGAGGTCGAGACCTTCGATCGGCAGTGATTGCACAGCCGGGGCCGGCATCGGATCGCTTCCCACCCCATCCATCAAGGTGGCATCCTTCTGGGCAAACATTACGCCGAGAATCAGGGCGCATGCCATGAAGACCACACCCAGGGTAACGGTTGCTTTGGAAAGAACGTTTCCGGCGCGCGCGCCGAAAAGCGACTCCCCTGCCCCTGCGCCGAATGCCAGCCCAAGACCTTCACTCTTGGACTTCTGGAGCAGGATCAGGCCGATCAGCAGCAGACAACAGAGTGTCAATACCACAATAAGCAGTGCCTTGATAAAAATCATAGCGTTTCCTTTTTTTGTGTTTTAGAGGGCGGCTTTAACGATGCTGACGAACGAAGTTGCGTCCAGCGCTGCGCCACCGATCAGTCCGCCGTCGATATCGGGCTGCGCGAGCAGCTCGGCGGCGTTCGCGGGTTTCATTGAGCCGCCGTACTGAATGCGCACGGCATCGGCGGCTTCTGCGCCTGCCAGATCTTTAACGATACCACGGATAAACGCATGAACTTCCTGCGCCTGTTCCGAGCTGGCGGTTTTACCGGTGCCGATGGCCCATACCGGTTCGTATGCGATCACCAGTTCGGTGTAGGCATCTGCGGCAACATCTTTCAGACCTTCACGAACCTGAACTTCGACCACTTTCTCGGTATCGCCGGCTTCGCGCTCTTCGAGGGTCTCCCCCACGCACAGGATCGGGCGCAGGTTCTTTTCGAGGGCCTTGATGACCTTCTTGTTGATCCAGAAATCGTTTTCCTTGTAGTACTGCCGGCGTTCGCTATGGCCGAGAATGACGTAACGGACAAACAGTTCTTTGAGCATGGTGTGGGAAACTTCACCGGTATAGGCGCCTTCATCTTCGGACGACATGTTCTGTGAACCGACAGCAATCAGGGTTTCGGAAACCACATCGCTCACCGACTTAAGTGCCGTGAACGGAGGACACAGCACCACGTCAACCTCTTTGCAGTCGGCCAGATCCAGCTTAATGCTGTTGGCGAGTTCAACGGCCTCTTCAATGGTTTTGTTCATCTTCCAGTTGCCGGCAATAATCTTTTTTCTCATCAAGTAATCTCCGTTTCGTTGAAATTATAAAGGGATAACCCTGTTTTCCTTTAAAAAATGAACGTGGAATCTAGCGAAAGCCAATCCAATAGGCAAAGGTGAAATCGTAAAAAAGACGTAGAAAACAGGCCGGTAGCAGGTATTGGAACAAACCCCTACAGGGTTATGATTTGATAGCCCTTGGCGATCCACTTCACAAGACTCGGATGGCCCTCGAAATCGCCGGAAAGCAGCAGTTTCTGCTCCTCGGAAAGGAACTCCTTCGCTTTAAACTTTTCGGAGCAATAATCGCAGATCTCCTCCGTCACAGCCAGTTCCTGCACTTTCAGATAATGCTTGTGCAGTGGATTATCCGGTTTGCGCAGCTCATTGGCCCACCCGGTGCCGGCACCATCAAAGATCAGAACCACGTCATAGCCGTTTTCCACAAGTTCCCGCGCATAGAGCAATGCATGGATGGCCCTTGCCATGCCTTCGTTCGTCTCATTACCCGCCTGCAGGACAATCGCATAGCGGCCCTTGCTCGCATCATCCGCATCGGCACACATGCCACAAAAGATCATTGCAGCCAGTAGCAGTCCCAGTATCCGTTTCATCATTTTCTCCGTGTAATTCTGTTCGTTCACCGGACAGGTCAATGCCGGATGTGCAGCCGCACCCATTCGGCGAAATCAAACCGTTGCTCCAGCTTTGCTGCCAACGCAACAACAGGCGCCGTAAGAATGTAAACATGCGCCCAAAGCAACAGAGCCATTACCCCCATGCTGAACAACGACCACGCAATCACGACGATGGTGAGAGCAGGAATCCACGCCGGCACGCGCTCGAAAAGATTCCGCAAATGCGGATATGGAGCCGAACTGACCATCAACAGTGCAGACAGCGCTGAATAGACCATGTATCCGATATACAGAGATCTCCCATCGGGTAGCAGATCGGGCAGAAAACGAACCATGCAGCACACCATAGCCGCAGCAGCCGGAGAAGGCAGACCGACAAACATGGCCTTTCCGCTACCGCCGTCGAGGCCCATGATCGCTCGGGTATTGTAAGCCGCAAGACGCCAAAGCGCGCATCCGAGGTACAGTCCGGCCATCAGCCATGCAAGTTTATCAGCGAAGACGAACAGACCTTCGCATTGCTGGCCAAGCCGATAGATCATGACAGCCGGAGCGGCTCCAAAGGATATGGCATCGGCCAGCGAATCAAGGTACAAGCCATGCATGCTCTTCGCATGCAGCAAACGCGCAGCCAGACCATCAAGCACATCGAACAGCATCGCGCCGCAAATCAGCCACAGCGCCATCGGCGGAATCACCATCGCATCCGCGCCGCCACGCATGGTGACAACGACGGCGGTTAATCCGCACAGCGCATTGCACAACGTGAACATACTGGGCACAGGGTTGAATTTCGCGCTCTCTTCCTGCGCTTCAAAATATTGTTCTTCCACTCTACTCTCCTAAAGCAATTTGAACCAACGCCGTGCTGCCGGAGCGCACTTTGTCGCCGACGCGCACCATCGTGGACGTTCGCTCGTTTGACGGAAAATACAACTCCGTCCTCGAACCAAACTTGATCATACCATAGATCCGGCCTTTTTCAAGCCGTGTTCCCGGCTCCGGCTTGCAGACGATTCGACGCGCAACGGCACCGGAAATCTGGCGCACTGCCACAGGAAACGACTCCCGCCCGGCGGAGCCGGTTCCAGCAATCACCAGCGACTCGTTCTCCCCGGAGGCACGCGGGTTGCGGGCATCGTGAAACTTTCCCTTTTTGTAGCGGCGGTATTCCACGTTCATGTCGCAGGGGGCCCGGTTCACATGCACGTCGAATACCGAAAGAAAGATGCCGATCCGCATCAGTTCCTGCCCCTCGTAGAGCTCAATGCCGTGGTCGTGCACCACACCGATATCCCTCACCACACCGTCCGCCGGAGCAACCAAAATGGACTCATCATCGAGGATCTTTCTCGACGGCACTCTGAAAAACGCTGCCAGAGCCAGCCATGCGGTGATTGCCAGACCAATGACGATCCATCCAAAGAGTGCGAAGCCACTCCGCATCAGGCCGATTCCGCCTGCAACGATAATGCACGCTATGACCCCACCGCCCAGCCATTCTGTTTTTCCATATCCCGATAGCTTCATTTTGTCATCCCGGCTCACCGCTATTCCGCCTGCATAGACACTCCAAAACAGATAGAATAACAAGCTGATTTATCCGGATTGTTTTTGGTGCGGTTGCGGGTCCTGTGTAAAACTGCCGGCAAAACACAGACTCACGGGACCCATCATATGAGCAAGAAACTATTTCTGATCGACGGCATGGCGATCGTCTACCGCGCTTATTTCGGCTTCATTCGCAATCCGCGTATCAACTCCAAGGGCGAAAATGTCTCCGCCGTCTTCGGCTTTGTAAATACCCTGCTGGATCTCATTCATACCTACAATCCCACGCACATCGCCGTAGCGCTCGATACCCACGACCCAACCTTCCGGCATGCGGAATATCCGGAATACAAGGCCACGCGCGATGAAACCCCCGAAGGCATCCGAACCGGTGTCCCGCATATCCGCAACCTGCTGACGGCTTTCAACATTCCCGTGCTCGAATATCCCGGCTTCGAAGCCGACGACGTCATCGGCACCCTCGCCCGGCAGGCGGAGAAACAGGGGTTCGATACCTACATGGTCACTCCTGACAAAGACTATGCCCAGCTCGTCGACGAACATACCTTCATGCTTAAACCCGGCCGCGGCGGAGGCGATTCTGAGCTGCTGGGGGTAAAAAACATACTCGAACAATGGAATATAAAAAAGGTGGAGCAGGTCATCGACATCCTTGGACTGGCCGGCGATACGGCGGACAACATTCCCGGCGTTCCGGGCATCGGCCCCAAAACCGCTGAAAAGCTGGTTGCTCAATTCGGCTCGATCGAAAACCTGCTCGAAAACACCGACCAGTTGAAGGGGAAGCAGAGGGAAAAGGTCGAGGAAAACAAGAATGCCGCCTTGCTCTCCAAGCGCCTCGTAACCATCAAGTGCGATGTGCCTGTGAAGGAAAAACCCTCCGAACTGAAGATCGGTCCGCGAGATGACAATCAACTCAAAATCCTGTTTATCGAACTCGAATTCAAAACACTCATCAAACGTCTGTTCGGCGAATCCCCTACGCCGACCTCGGTTGCGGTGGCGGCCGCCACCGAAGGGCAAGGCGACCTGTTTGAATTTGCCGCCGCCTCCAAACCGGAAATGACGGAGCCGCATGCAACGTTCAAAACCATCAAGGACGTGAAGCATACCTACCATCTCGTCACCACCGCCGCTCAGCGAAACGCGCTGGCCGAGAAGCTGTCCGGCTACAGCGTCGTCTGCTTCGACACCGAAACCACCAGCCTCGATGTCCGCACCGCCGAGCTGATCGGCATTTCTTTCTGCATCGAGCCGCACGAAGCATGGTTTGTCACCCTGCCGCCTGACCGCGCGGAAACGCTGAAGGCGCTTTCAATATTTACCCACATTCTGGGTAATCCCGATATCCGCAAAGTCGGGCAGAATCTAAAATACGACATTAGTGTATTGAAGTGGTATGGCATCGAAGTGCGCGGCGAACTGCTTGATACCATGCTCGCGCACTATCTCATCGACCCCGACCAACGCCACAATATGGATCACATGGCGGAATCGCTGCTCGATTATTCCCCTGTTCCGATCACCGCGCTGATCGGCGAAAAGAAAAACACGCAAAAAACCCTGCGTGAAGTTGATCCCGATGAGCTCTGCGAATACGGGGCCGAAGACGCCGATATCACTCTCCAGCTTTGGCACAAACTCAAGCCTATGCTCAAGGAGCGTGGACAGGAGCGCGTCTTTTACGAAATCGAAACCCCGTTGCTGCCCGTGATCGCCCAGATGGAATTCAACGGCATCAACCTCGATGTTCCTGCATTGGAGAAATACTCGGAAAAACTGGCCAAAAAGATTCATGTGCTGGAAAGCGCCGTCTACACCATGGCCGGTATGGAATTCAACCTCAACTCGCCTAAGCAGGTTGGCGAGGTTCTTTTCGACGTGCTGCAGCTCGTTGAAAAACCGAAGAAAACCAAGACCGGCCAATACAAGACGAACGAAGAAGTGCTGGTGGAACTCGCGCCGAAACATGAGATCGTCCAGAAGATGCTCGACTACCGCACACTCACCAAACTTAAGAGCACCTACGTTGACGCCTTGCCCAAAGAGGTTTTTCCAGCGACGGGCCGCGTGCATACCACCTACCGCCAGGCTATCACCACCACCGGACGGCTCTCATCCGAAAATCCCAATCTGCAGAACATTCCGATCCGCACTGAAGAAGGCCGCGAAATCCGCCGCGCCTTCATTCCGCGCGAATGTTTTACGCTGCTAGCCTGCGACTATTCGCAGATTGAGCTGCGCATCATGGCCGAGCTCAGTGGCGACGCCGGACTGCGCGAAGCATTCATTCATGGCGAGGACATTCATACGGCAACGGCATCCAGAGTCTTTGGTGTCAATAAGGCCGACGTCACCCGCGAAATGCGCGGCAAGGCCAAGATGGTTAACTTCGGGATCATCTACGGTATCTCCGCCTTCGGCCTTTCCCAACGCCTCGGGATACCGCGCAAAGAAGCCGCCGATATCATTGAACAATACCGTGCCAACTATCCCGGCGTGCAGGACTACCTCGACTCCACCATCGAATTCGCCCAGAAAAACGAATACGTCGAAACCATCACCGGCCGTCGCCGCTACATCCGCGACATCAATGCCCGTAACCAGATGGTCCGCTCCGGCGCTGAGCGAAATGCGATCAACGCCCCCATTCAGGGTACGGCCGCCGACATGATCAAGATCGCGATGATCGCCATTCAAAAGATGCTCGAAGAACGCAAGGCCAAAAGCCGACTGCTCCTGCAGGTGCATGACGAGCTCGTCTTCGATCTCGCTCTCGACGAAAAAGATGACTTGATTCCGCTTATCGAAGAAAAGATGAAATCCGCCATCCCGATGGAGATCCCGATCCTCGTCGAATCCGGCACCGGCGCCAATTGGCTCGAAGCGCATTGATCTGAATCTTGACGCGTCGTTGAAGCTCCCTACCACTAAAAGAATCCTCCTGAAGCAGCCCTTGTGGCAGTGGCACGGAAAGTTGATGGCGCTTTAGGTTCGAGCGATCGCACTCGAATGCGCTATACAACTCCCATCGGTTAAACAAGGAGTTCACATGGCCAAACCCAACTATTCATACGAAAAACGGCAAAAAGAGATCGCCAAAAAGAAGAAACAGGAAGCGAAACGATTGCGGAAGCAAGGCAATCAGAGCGGCTCATCTACGGAAGATCAGAAGAAACCGGAGTAATCCGCTAAACAAAGCAGTCTGTTTAATCAGGAACTTGAATGAAGTCAAAATTGACTACGCGCATCCCGATCCTCCTTTCGGCCTTTGTCTGTCCGGGTGCGGGACAGTTCGTTCAAAAACGCCGGTTAGCGGGAACCGTTTACGCCGCAGGTTTTCTCGTTGGTTTTTTCTGGTTCATGCTTCGGACCCTGAAAATTATTATCTGCTTCTACCGCATGGCATTTGATGCCGCCTACAATCCCGAAACCCCGAATGTCGCTGCCCTGCTCCCACCGATTGCTCTCGCATCGCTGTTTTATGTGATCAATCTATTTGATGTAACCATTGCGCAATATCGTATGGGAACAACCCAGCAACCGATCAACACGGATGTACTGACCTCAGAGGAACACCAAGATAAACCCCAGGGAACCTCTGAGGCCTACAGTGAATAGAGTGAAGGACCATGCAGAGATCGGCATTCATCCAGCAGGCATATGATGCTCTTTACGCGACTTGGGGCGAACAGCATTGGTGGCCTGCTGAAACCCGGCTGGAAATGATGCTGGGCGCAATCCTTACACAAAATACGGCATGGACAAATGTGGAGAAGGCGATCACTGGCCTCAGGAAACATGATGCCCTCAAACTCCTCTCATTGGAAAAAGCGTCAGTGAAGCAGATCGCTGAATGGATCCGGCCAGCGGGTTATTTCAATCAGAAGGCAGGTTATATCAAAAGCATGGTTGAAACCATCCGCGATCGGTTCGACGGCTCGCTCAACAAACTGTTCTCACTCGACACCTCCACCCTGCGTAAGGAGCTGCTCTCGTGGAAAGGTGTCGGGCCGGAGACAGCAGACTCGATTTTGCTGTATGCCGGCAAGCGACCGGTCTTTGTGGTGGATGCGTATACCCGACGCATCTGCTCCCGCCATGGATGGTGCGGTAAAAATACGTCGTACGACTCAATCGCTACGCTGTTTACCGACAACCTGCCGGCCTATACCCGGCTCTATAACGAATTTCACGCGCTGATCGTCCGGCTCTGCAAAGAGCACTGCAAAACCAAGCCCAAATGCGAAGGCTGCCCGTTGGAGTTTTTACTGCCGTAGATGGGTTTAGCCATCAAGCTTTTGCTTGAGCATCTGCATGACCGCACCGGGATTGGCTTTACCGCGGCTGGCTTTCATGACCTGTCCCATCAGAAAGTTTATGGATGCGGCGTTGCCGGCCTTGTATTCCTCGACAGGCTTCGGATTGCCGGCAATGGCTTCGTCGGCCCAGCCTTCGAGAGCCGAGTCGTCGGAAACCTGCGCGAGTCCCTTTTCTCCCACAATACTCGTTGGATCGCCACCTTCATTGAAAATGATTTCAAACACCTGCTTGCCCGCACCGGTGCTGATGGATTTCGCATCGATCAGTGCAATAATTCCGGCCAGCTTTTCGGGTGTGACCTTCGACTCGGAGATAGACAGAGCCTGTTCGGAGAGGAGGCGCATCATTTCGCCCATGATAAAATTGGAAACCGCCTTGGCGTTTTTCGTGTGCTCCATGACCTGCTCGAACCAGTCGGACACGCTCTTGTCGGCGGTCAACACGCCGGCGTCATACTCCGGCAATCCCAGCTCTTTCACATAGCGCTCACGCCGCTGCGCCGGAAGCTCAGGCAGTTCGGAACGCCACCGTTCCACCAGTTCGGCAGACAACTTTACCGGCATCAGGTCAGGCTCAGGAAAATAGCGGTAATCATGCGCATTTTCCTTGGTGCGCTGGGTAAAGGTTTCGCCGCGATCGGAATCAAATCCACGCGTTTCCTGATCAACCGTTCCGCCGGCTTCCAGCACGCCGATCTGACGATCGATTTCATATTCGATCGCCTGCTGAATGAACGCGAACGAATTCATGTTCTTGATCTCAACTTTGGAGCCGAGCTCCTTCTGTCCGACCGGACGGACGGAAACATTGACATCGGAACGCATCTGCCCCTTTTCCTGGTCACAGTTCGAGATGCCGCCGTATTGCATGATCTGCTTCACGGCCGTCATGTAGGCAAGCGCATCGGCGGCCGAGCTCATGCAGGGATTGGATACAATTTCCATCAGCGCGGTGCCGGCGCGGTTATAATCAACCAGACTCGCCCCTGCGATATGTGTATTCTTGGCGGCATTCTCTTCCTGATGAATGCGTTCGAGCGTGAACGTCTTCATCTCGCCATCCACTTCAACCTCGATTTGGCCCCCCAGACAAAGGGGCTCATCCGCTTGGGTGATCTGGTAGTTTTTTGCCATGTCGGGATAGAAATAGTTTTTACGGTCCCATTTGCTGTAGGGATTGATTTCGCACCCGAGCAGTATGCCGGCCTTGCAGCACAGCTCGATCGCCTTTTCGTTCATGACCGGCAGTGCACCGGGATAGCCCAGACAGACCGGACAAACGTGCGTGTTCGGTTCTGCGCCATACTCATATTTGCAGGAGCAGAACATCTTTGTGTTCGTCTTCTGCATCACATGCGTTTCCAGACCGATGGTTGCTTCATACTTCATGACTGCGAAATCTCCGGTTTGCGGGCATGCCACTCGGTGGTCTGTTCGTAGGCATGGCCGACTTTGAGAATGGTTTCTTCCTGAAATGCGTCGCCGATGATCTGCAGCCCGATGGGCATGCCGCTGGATGAAAAGCCGCAAGGCAATGACAGCGCGCAATTGCCGGCAAGATTGATCGGCGTTGTCAATATGTCGTCGAGGTACATTTTCAGTGGATCATCGGTCTTTTCACCCTTCCTGTAGGCCGCCGTCGGCGTGACGGGCGCAAGGATGGCATCACATTGCTTAAAGGCTTCGGTAAAGTCGTCGCGAATGAGCGTACGCACTTTCTGCGCCTTAAGGTAGTAGGCATCGTAGTAGCCACTGCTGAGCACATAAGTTCCGAGAATAATACGTCGTTTTACCTCGGGACCAAATCCGGCGGCCCGGGTTTTTCCGTAAAGCTCGGCAGGGTCCTTGCCGTCGAGGCGCATGCCATATCGGATGCCGTCGAAACGCGCGAGATTCGCCGAGGCTTCGGCCGTGGCGATAATGTAATAGACCGCAATCGCATACTTCGCGTTCGGGAGGCTAACATCGACAATATCCGCGCCAAGGCTTTTGCAGTGTTCGACCGCATCACGCACGGCCCTTTCAACCTCCGGATCCATGCCCTCCACAAAGTATTCCTTCGGCAGACCCAGCTTCATGCCGGTTAAGGAGGTGTCGGTCGATAGTTTTTCAGCAAAAGCCGGAACCGTCATTTCGATGGATGACGAATCCATGTGGTCGTGGCCGCAGATCGCTTCGAGCAGAATCGCGGAATCTTTCACCGTTTTCGTGAGCGGACCAATCTGATCAAGCGAAGAAGCAAAAGCCGTGAGGCCATAGCGCGAAACGCGCCCATAGGTGGGTTTGACGCCAACACACCCGCAGAAAGCCGCCGGCTGGCGGATGGAGCCGCCGGTGTCGGACCCCAGCGAGGCGATCGCCTCGTCGGCCGCGACGCATGCGGCGGAGCCGCCGGACGATCCGCCGGGCACGTGATCCAGATTCCATGGATTGGACGTCTTTCCAAGCGCAGCGTTTTCCGTGCTGGACCCCATCGCAAATTCATCCATGTTGACGCGGCCAAGCAATACGGCCCCGGCCTCGCGAAGCTTGGCGATGACGGTGGCATCGTACGGCGCGATGTAGCCTTCAAGAATTTTCGACGAGCAGGTACAGGGCTGGCCCTTCACATTCAGCAGATCCTTGATGGCTATTGGAATGCCGAGCAATGGAGCGGTGTTCTCCGAAGCACGCGCTGCATCCGCGGCCTTGGCCTGGGCCAATGCACCCTCGCGGTCGATGGTCAGGTAGGCACCGATTTTCCCATCGGTCGCATCTATGGAAGACAGGACGTTTTCAACAATATCGACCGAAGAGCATTCCCCAGCGGCCAATTTGCTGGAGAGTTCGGCAATCGTAAGTTTGTGTAAATCAGCCATGAATCTCCTATTGGTCGATGATTTTGGGGACACGGATCTGTCCGTCAGTGGAGGCGGGGGCGTTGGCCATGACGTCGTTATGATTCAGACTCGTACCCAGCTCGTCCTTGCGAAGCACATTATAAATCGGAATTGCATGGGCGGTGGGCTCGACATCCTTTACATCGAGTTCGTTGAGCTGTTCGACATAATGCAATATCTGATCGAGCTGCCCCTGAAAGAGCCTGGTCTCTTCATCGGTCAGATCAACGCATGCAAGCTTCGCGACATAGCCGACATCCATTCCTTCGTGTGTTTCGGACATTTCCCCACCTCTGGTTACGAAAAACAAAGCCCGCAGTATAAATAAACCGCGGGCATGCGCAACTTCCAAGGAATGTAAGATTATTGCTGGCCGTAGACCTTGTTCCTCATGGATTCGGTAAGAACATGCGGATAGACCTGCTGAACAAAATCAATGATATCATTCTCGTATTCTGTGCCTTCCGCTTCCCGTTGCCCCTGAACAGAAATATAGGCCCAGCGATTGGCTGTGCTCCGAACCACCCGGTCCCAGGCCAGCCAGAACATGCGGGAGTAGTGTGAAGGGGTTTCACGATCCTGCCCCACAAACCAATAGGCATAAAAGGAATAATACGGCACAGGACCATCAACGGTATTATAAGTGCGGGAGGTCTTGATGACCTTCAGTTTTAGCGGATCCCGCCCCTCCAGCGGAACCCTTAGCGTGTATTCATCATCCAGCGTGTTGCCCTGCCCCTTAAGACAGCGTTGGGGACGGTGAATACTGTCGCGGGCGGTTCCACTCAATACGACCGACGTAAACAGGCGTGTGCCGGCACTGTTGGTGTAGGCCGATTTAATGAATTCAGTATCATCCGGAAGCTGCTCTTTCTCGGCGCGAGCCATGTTGAACAGGGTTTCACCGCAGTCGGGACAAATATCGGGAATTTCCAGATCGCTGATATAAAACGATGCATCCCGGTAATCCTTCGCACATGCCTCGGGGTTGTGGCAGAAACGCAGTTCATTACCAGCCCAGCCCGGAACATCGCGGGGAAGCTTCATCGCCACACCGGGAATAAAATTGAGCTCCACACCAACGGTAAACGCCAGCGCAAAAGCAGAAAGGGTCATCAGGACAACGATGATCAGGAATGGCTTAAATAGGCTTTTTTCCATGACGTGAAAAGCTCCCTGTAGTTAATGGTAAGAAGTTTACCAAAGCCGACCATCAGACTGATGGCTACGGTGAAAAGTACATAACCCGACCAGTCATGGTGAAGGCCCGTTCCGAACTGCTGCCCGGCCGTAATCGACACCAGCGCAATCGAAATGATACGGCCGATATTACCTGCCACAGCGATCGGAATCGAAAAGAGAAACAGGAGCCATTTCTTCACAAAACCGGTCTGGGTGAAGTAGGCATACACCGCCGTCAAGGCCGTCATCGCCAGAAGCGAGCGAAGACCCGAACACGGTGCTTCCACGTTTAACTGAAAATACGGTGATAGCAGCTGCGTACCAACCCGTTCGCATTCAATCCCCATTCCGCCGAGCATCGAATGCGCCATCGTGGTGGCAATGCGCTGCAGCGGTCCCGAAAGCGCATCCAGAAAGTTCAACGGAACACAGAAGATCAGATAGGCACATGGAAAGATCAGCAGTTTGGCAACTTGCCAGCCGAAGAAATAGAGCGGAATGCCCCAGATGAGAAGGATCAGGCTCATCAGCGAAATACGGGTTTGCTGCATTTTCGCACCCAGCCAATGAGTAGCCAATGCCACGATAATAATGAACAGCCCCCACTGACAGACCTTCTTCGACGCAGAGACCATTTCATCCCTCTTCGACCAGACCACAAACAGGCTTACGAAGGGAATGAGATAACCATGCGAATAGTCGGCACCAAAGGACTGTTTGTCACCCCAACGGGCAATCATCCAGCTGAAGGCGGAAGTGCTGCTTACATTTTCAACAGTGTTACCGAAAAGATGGAACAGAACAAAAAGGAATCCAATGATGACCGATGCGAAACCGATGTTCATCAGCTCACTCTTCGAAAGCGCACCCAAGCGCCATCGATCGCTCCAAATCATTGTTTTGCCGCTGTGTATGGTATCCATAGGAAAAACCCCTGCTCCACTTAATCGGGCATTTGTACCAAAGAACTCCCAGAAGTTCAAGAACGGTTACAAATCAGACTAGCCAACCTTCAAGGTCCACATAGACCTGAAAGGATATCAAATCGTTCAAAACACGGTTAATCATGGAACTCTCTGCGACATTATGACTCTTGTATTTACAAGAAATTAGGCTTGCAAACAAAACGCCGATTCCAATAATAGCGGTTCCTTTTTTGAGGAAAAAAGCGAGCGTAGCTCAGTGGTAGAGCCCCACCTTGCCAAGGTGACTGTCGTGAGTTCGAATCTCATCGCTCGCTCCAATTTCAGCCCGCCCCGTAGCTTCGGGGCGGGTTTTCTTTTCGGGTTGGGATTGCAATTCGCAGCCCGATTTCCAATTCTGATGCAGGCTTTAATGCCCCGGTAGCTCAGCTGGACAGAGCAACGGATTCCTAATCCGTAGGTCGGAGGTTCGAACCCTCTCCGGGGCACCATCTAAAGGCGACCTGAAGGCGCCCTGCCGATCAATATAAATCAGAATTCGCGCTGCAGCCCGATGGTGGCGTAGAACGTCCGGGTGAAGTCCAGACGGGCCGTGTTTCCGCCAAAGTTGCCTTCCCAGTCGTTCAAATACTCAAACTGCGCGCCGACCGTCATGCCCCACTCTTCCCCTACATCCCAGAGAAGGGTCGCACCTAGATGCATTCCGGAAAGGACGTCGGAGTCATGTCCGCCTCCCTTTTCCGTCACTGCACCGATCGCGTGCCAATCCACGTCCACGTCCAGAATTCCGAACGATATGCCTCCGGCGACATTCAGTAAGAGCGCCTCGTTAATCGGGAATTCCAGGTAGGATCCGAGGCGCATTCCCCAAAGGATGCCTTCCAGCTCGCGGTGCACAGTACCGGTGCCGGGCGCAACGACTGTCGACGTGCTGGAAGGTGCCGCACTGATCAAAAAGCCCGGTCCGTTGAATGTTCCCTGATACGGAGCACCGGGTGTTGCCGTTGGCGGGGTTGTGGCTGGCGTATACCCATATGCATCGGTCGTGGTGGTTACGCTGGCGGCGAAGCTGCTGCGATCCGTGAAGTCGAGCGGAAGAATGCTCACAGCAAAATTAAAACCGAAACGGTAGTCTTCAGTCGCTTCAAACTGACGGCTGTAAAGAATTTCGGCACCGATAAACGGTTCCGATGCATCCATTTCGTTTAAACCGGATGAACCGGTGGACGTGCTTCGGCTCATGAGGATTTCATTGCCGGGGGCGATCTGCGCGGCACTGTCGTCGTAGCCCCAGTACCAGGTCAGTCCGCCCGCGCTGCCGCTGACATCGGTTAGCACATACCCGTCATCATAGTTATACGCATCGCCGCTTGGCGTTGTGCGTACCGGGGTGGAACCCGGCGCATATCCAAAGTCGGCCTTGATGTTGAATCCGGCGCGTGCAGCTACCGACCATCGATTGGTGGGGCTTGCTCCGGCAAATACCGCCGATTGCACAGCGCCAAGCAGGAGGATGAGAGCATATTGAGTTTTTAAACTATATTTCATTTTACCTGTTTCCTATCGGTTTAGTCGGACTGGATGACCTGGTAATATCGATTCGTCGTATCACGCGGATGGGTCTGCGTCTTGGGCGGACCGTCGTCGTACCATTGCGTGCGGGTGGAACTGGCGACCACCGGCGGCACGGCGGCACGCCAGCCCGTCATTAGATCATCGCTGTAAAGAATGGTGTAGACCTGGCCGGGCACGGTTTTGAACTCGATTACAAACCGTGGCGAGTTCGTATCCTGCATGGCGATGAAAAAGGTATCGATCACCGTTCCGGTGCCCGGCACCACCGGTGTACCATCGGCCAGCGTCCACACGACACTCAGCGAATTGGTGAATGGCAACCGGTCCGGCACATAATACTCAAGGACCACATCGAAGACATCCCCGGGATTCATCGCCGTGTTCAACTGAACATACGGGATCCCGTTTGTCGTTCCGCTGGCATTATTCATAGTGACACCGGCCCGCAAGCCATCGACCTGAATACGGAATCCGGGCACCGCAACCACCATTGTATTGGTGACCGAGACCCGCTGCTCAAACAGCCCCGTCTGCGGGTTGAGCACAATCGGCCCCTCCAGAATGCCGTACTCGGCCACGAAAATCTCAAGAACGAGTTTGGATAGCCCGGAAGAGGTATCATTGTTGGTCGGATCCGGATCGAACGTCGAGGAGCTCGCCGCAGACAAATTCGTGTAAATGCCTGAATTGGTCGCCGTAAGTGTCACGGTAAAGCTGCTTACCGCTCCCGAAGCGAGTGCTGTAATCTCCGGCCAGACGACAATGTTGTTCGTCAGTGTGCCGCCATCCGCATCGACCATGAAGACATGATTCGTGGGCAGGATGGTCTGCACCACGACATTGCTCGCCGCCGAAGGACCGGCGTTGGCCACCGTCAGCACGAAGGTCATCGGCAGATCGACCACACCGTTGGTCGGACCGGTCAGCGTCATCGACAGATCGGCTGATTGTGTAACTGCCACAGCAACCAGTCCTGTGCTGGTATCCATGCCATCACTCACCAGATAGCTTACAACCGCATTGCCGAAAAAACCGCTCGATGGTGTGTAGACCACATTCGTGCCGCTCACCGCGGCTGTTCCGTCAGCGCTGAATGCTCCAACCAGTGAAAGCGCATCGCCGTCAGCATCACTGTCATTACTGAGCACATCAATCTCGACCGGAGTATCTTCAAAGGTCGTTGCGACATCAGGCACAGCCGTTGGAGCATTGTTCGGAGCAGTAACACTGAACGACACGTTGGTCGTCGCCGACGCGTTCCAGTTGGCGTCGCCGGACTGATCGGCGTTGATCACGACCGTACCGGAGTTGGTGAACGTCAGCGTGCTGCCGCTGAGAACGCCGGGGCCGGAAGCCACGGAGAATACGACGGTCAGGCCGCTGTCGGCCGTGGCACTCAGGTTCACCGTATCGCTGACGCTCTGCGGGCCGGGGTTGGTAAAGTCGATGGTCTGATCCGCTTTACCGATGATCAGCGTATTGGTTACCGCGCCTTTAAACAACGGGGTGTCGATGGTGATGATTACCTCATACGAGCCCGCGTTGGTCGGCGCGTTCGGCGAACCACCGTAGGTAATCGTGGTCGGCAGGCCGGAAGGCTGCGTGGTGACCGCAACCGGCTTGGGCGAACCGTCATACTCCGGTGTCAGGTCGCCGACCGTGATGCCCGCAACGGTCTGAGCCACATTGAAGGTGTTGGTCACGTAGACCGCGTTGTAGTTCACCGAATTGGTTTCGAACGCCACTACAGATACCGTGCCGGTGCCGGTAAAGCTCAGGCTCGGACCGGACGGATCATAAACCGCCGGGCCGGAGAGCACGTCAAACTCAGGAGTCTCGCCGCTGGTTGCTGCAGCACTCAGGCTCACCACATTGGTGGTAACCTGATCGCCGATCGGATCAAACGTGAGGGTCTGCCCCGTTTTGGCAATTCGCAATTCAATGATCATCTCTACCGGGCTGTTAATCGCCGTCGGAGAGGATACGAGATTGGTCACGGTGTAAACGCCGGCATCCAATCCGGTAAGGCTTACCGAGATACTGTTGCTCACAGCAGCTCCAGCTGAAAGGTTGGTTGTCAGCACCGGATTGATCGTCAGCCAGCTGGCGGATCCGCTATTGGAAACATCAATAGGCAGTCCGCCGGAATTACTGATCACAACAACCTGTGCGGCTGGATCGACTCCGCCGAATTCTCCGTTGAATATAACCAGCGACTGATCAATGCTGATTGCTCCCCGCTCCGCACCTGTTCCCGCAAACGGGATTTCGTAGCGCCCGCTCAATGCATTGTTGCTGACCCATAGTGTTGCATCCTGCAATCCGATGACAGACGGATTGAAGTACACGCGGAAGGTTGCTGATGTTCCGGCAGCCACGCTCGTCGGGAAGTTGCTGACGGCAAAGTATGCCGCGCCGGCTCCGCTCCAGGTATTGGTTGGAAGCTGCAGCAGCAGATTGCCGGTATTGGTAATGGATAGGTCG
>JBFHPA010000027.1:0-17732 GCA_041592955.1 Pontiella sp. | reverse complement strand
TGACAAGGATGTCTACAACGGCGACATCGGACGGATTCTGTCGATCGACAACGATGCTTCGGAACTGGTGGTCGATTTTGACGGACGCAAGGTGGTCTATGACTTCCGCGAGCTGGATGAGCTGGTGCTTTCGTATGCGATCACGATCCACAAGAGTCAGGGGAGTGAATATCCCTGCGTGCTGATCCCGTTGCACACCCAGCACTATGTGCTGCTTCAGCGCAGCCTTATCTACACCGCCATCACCCGCGCCAAAAAACTGGTGATCGTGCTCGGTACCAAAAAGGCGCTCAACCTCGCCGTCACCCGTGCCGAGTCCCGCGAGCGCACCACAACACTCGCCGAACGGTTGAAGGAATACGCCTAAGCCCGTTATTTACCCAGTAGAGCTTTCTTGATTTCCCGCAGCTCGGGAGCGTTGAGGCCGAGGGCGAGCAGGAAGTAGGTGGCGCCGCCGGCGCTGACGCCGAGAGCAACGGCCAAAATCTGGGCGATCTTTGCGTGCAGGTACTGGCCGAGCCACGGCATGGAATAGGTCACCACCAGCCACGCAGCGGCGGCCATGATCAGGGAGCAGAGCAGACAGCGGATAAAGTTGCGGGTAATGGTTCGCCATTGAATATCCTTTACTCTGCGGGCCAGAATGATGCCGAGGGCGGCCATGCCGGCGGTTTCGGCCAATACGGTGGAGAAAGCCATGCCGGCGTGTTTCCAGTAGGTGGGCAGGGTGAGGATAAAGGTGATGTTCAGTACAAGATTGAGCAGGACGATGTAGATGCCGATGCGCACGGGGGTTTTGGTGTCCTGCATGGCGTAGAAGGCGGGAACGAACACCTTGGCGGCGCTGAAGACGATGAGGCCGGGGGCATAAAACATAAGGGCACGGGCGCTGAGCAGGGTGGACTGGGCGTCAAAGCTGCCGTTCCATTCAAAGATGGCGCCGAGAATGGAGGGTGCCAGCACCAGCAGGCCGATGGCCGCCGGGGTCATGATGAATGCCAGATGCTGAAGCGACTGGCTGATGGTGGCGCTCATGGAGCTTTGGTCGCTTTTCGCCGCATGGGCGGAGAACGTAGGCAGCAGCACGGTGCCCAGCGCGGTGGCGATGATGCCGAGCGGGAAATAGATCATGCGTTCGCTGTAAAACAGGGCTGCGGGTGCCCAGGCCCCGATCCACATGGCGAGCAGTCGGTCGATCAGGACGTTGAACTGGGTGACGGCCATGCCGAGCGCGGCGGGGCCCATCAGCAGCAGCATCTGCCGGATGCGCGGATCGTTCCAGCGGCTGGCAAACTTGAACGGGCAGCCAAAGCGTTTCAGGGCGGGCATTTGTATGCCGACCTGGGCGGCGCCGGCCAGCAGCACCCCCCAGGCTAGCAGGTGGGCGCGATCGCCTGGGTCACTGCCGATAAACGGAAAGATCCCCAGCATGATCACGATCAGGATGAGGTTGAGCAGGCAGGGAGCGAACGCCGAGGTGGCAAAATGCTTGAAGGAGTTGAGCACCGCCATGGATAGCGCGGCAATGCAGATGAAGATCACATACGGGAACATGACCCGCGCCAGCTCAAAGGTGATCAGCCATTTTTCGGAAACGCCGGGGATCCGGGTGCCGACCGAAAAGAGCAGGACACCGATGATGGCGATGGCCGAGAGCAGGGCGGCGGTCATGGTGACGACTTTTGCGGCCATATCCCATGCGGAGGCGTCCCCTAGTTTGGTGCGGGTTTCGATGAATACCGGTATGAAGGCCGCCGAAAGCGCCCCTTCGCCAAAGAGGCGGCGAAACAGGTTGGGGATGGTAAAGGCAACAAAGAAAGCCGAGGCCAGCAGGGAGGTGCCGAAGTAGTAGGCGATGATGATATCGCGCACCATGCCGAGCCCGCGGCTGAACAGCGTGAAGCTGCCGACCACACTGGCCGAGCGGATGACGTGTCCATCCTTCAAGCAGAGCCCCCCTTGGTTTTGATTGCGTTGGTTGCGCGAAAAAACTAAATGTATGTCATTCAATCAGGCAGTTCAAAACAGAACGGATTCAATTTATGACCAATTCAGGCACCATTTTGATGGGCGACGATGAAGCAATCAAGGCGTCGTATGAGCAGATGAACAACCAGCCGGTGGACTGGGATCTCAGCGGTAAAGAGGTGAAACCGCTGCGGAAGACCCAGACGACGCTGGCCGACTCGGCCTCCATTTCCGGGCCGGGCACCTTCATGGGCAAAGCCACCCGCACAATCACCTTCGAACCCACCAGCATGGAGGGATGGTGGCTCGATCGCACCGATTTGCCGGGCACGCTACCGATCCGCGTGGGAATCGCGAACGTCTGGACCACCGGACAGATTGTGAGCAATATCGTATTGCGCAGCGGCAATCCGCATAATTATGTCCGCATGGTCGAGCATCTGGTATCCCTGCGCATGGGGATGGGTATCGATAATCTGCTGATCAAGCTCGACTCAGGCGATCCGCCCCTGTTTGAACAGGGCAGTCTCGATGTCGTGGAGGCGCTCGATAAATGCGGCAGGGTGGAGATCGACAAGCCCGTCCAGTATGTCACCGTCAAGGAACCGGTCACGGTCGGTGGAACCTACGGCGACTTCGTGACGCTTGCACCCCCTGACGATATGGACAATCCGCAGCTGATGGTTGATTGCGCGGTCGACTTCAACACGGCCATCGGACAGCAGCGTATTATTTTCCCGGTCTGCGAGGAGCTGACCCGCATGGCTTCCGTCGCCCGCACCAACACCTCGCTCATGAAGGTGATCTATTGCGCCACCATCGGCCGCATCTTTGCCGACGTGCGTAATCTGGGATACAACAAGAAAAATGTCTCCATCGCCGGCCGGAAGCGCTACGTCAACGAGCCGCGTCTCTATCACGAAGGCAAGGCGCTCGAGGCGGTCTGGCATCGGGCCGTACTCGATCTGCTGGCCGCGATCGCGCTGATTCCAAACGGGCTGTTTGTCGGAAAGATTACATCCTACAAGGCTGGGCATCGGCTGGATTGCGAACTGGTCAGGCAGCTGTATCTGAATCAGGTGCTGGTTCCGCTGGAGGAATACAAAGAAAAATAGAATTCAACGCAGAGATGCCAAGCCCGCAAAGACTCGCAGAGGAACGACGTTGCGATCTTTGCTTTTCTCAGCGGCCTTTGCGTTGAAAAACTTTGGAGAAGAGATTTCATGAAATCGTACCGCAAGGAACTCTGGTTCGAAGCACCGCGCCGCCGGCAGATCATTCACATCACGCCGCAGATCGAAGGGTGCCTGCGCGAGTCCGGCATCAAGGAAGGCCTCTGCCTCGTGAACGCAATGCATATCACCGCATCGGTGTTCATCAACGACAACGAGAGCGGGCTGCATGCCGACTATGAGAAGTGGCTGGAAAAGCTGGCCCCTGAAAAACCCTATGCCCAATACGCGCACAACGGCTACGAGGACAATGCCGACGCGCACCTGAAGCGCACGATCATGGGGCGCGAGGTTGTGGTGGCGGTCACCGATGGCAAGCTCGACTTCGGTCCGTGGGAAGCGATCTTCTACTACGAGCTCGACGGGATGCGCAAGAAGCGGGCGCTTGTAAAGATTATCGGCGAGTAAAGCTGGTCTTCGGGCGGATCGTTATTCTTCCAGCACGTACATGAACCCGCCGCTGCGGGAACGGAACATACCGCTTCCCAGATTGCCGTCATCGATCACTCTGTCGATTTTCTCCATCAGGTCGTTGCCCCAGTTTGGACTCCTGACGGATACGGCGGCGGTGATGCCGAATACGTTATGGTCCCAGTCCCAGTTGCCGCCGATGATCGTCTCTTCGGTCCATGGGAATTTGGACAGATAGGGTGCCATGCCGGTGGGCATCTGGGCCGGTGTTTTATCTGAGGGGTACTCGCCATTATCAAAGCTGTACTGGACAAAGGCATTCCCCGCGGTCTGGATTTCTTTGGCGAAGGCCTTGGCCCGCGATTCCCGGTTTGCATTCAACCCGGTCGGAATGGCGATCGATGCCAAAAGTCCGATGAGGGCCACGACAATCACGATCTCCACTAAGGTGAAACCGGTCTTTAATCTTAAGGATTTCATAACTTTCACCAAAAAAGAAAGCAGTATGAATGCCAATAAGCCGAAATCGGCTCCTATTTTGGTGAATGCAGCAGGAGCTCGTAGAGCTGGCGGTAATAGCCATCGCGGGCCATCAGCTCGTCATGCGTGCCCTGGTCGACCAGTTCTCCGTGGCGCATGACGAGGATGCGATCGGCATGGCGTATCGTGGAAAGGCGGTGCGCAATGACGATGCTGGTCCGGTTCGACATCAGCTTGGCGAGCGCATCCTGTATCAGCATTTCCGTGGCGGTGTCGACGCTCGCCGTTGCTTCGTCGAGTACAAACAGCAGCTCCGGGTCCTGCGCCAGCGTGCGTGCCATCACCAGCAGCTGCTTTTGTCCGAGGGATAATCCTTCGCCCCGCTCGTTGAGCACAGTGTCGTAGCCTTCGGGCATGCCCTCGATAAAACTGTGGGCATTCACCGTCTTGGCCGCGCGAACGATGTCCGTCGGGCTGATACCCGGCGTCTGCAGGCTGATGTTGTCGGCCACCGAACCGGTAAAGATGAACGGATCCTGGAAGACATAGCCCAGCCGACCGCGCAGGTCGTGCCTGCCGAACTGGCGCACATCGATTCCATCGATCGAGACCGAGCCTTGCTGGATATCGTAGAAGCGGCCGATCAGATTGATGATGGTGCTCTTGCCCGCACCGGTTGCGCCGACCACCGCGAGCACCTGTCCCGGTTCAACCGAGAACGACAGATCCTTGATGACCCAGTTGTCGTCGTTATAGGCGAACCAGACGTTGTTGAAGGCAATGCTTCCGGCAATGCGGTCGGGGGTCATGGGCTCCGGCGGATCGTTGAGCTCCTCCTCCGTGTCAAGCAGGGCAAAGACGCGCTCGATGGAAGCCATGGCGATCTGGAACGAGCCCGCCTTGTCGGAAAGCGATCCCAGCGGCCGGAAGAAATCCCGGATGTAGGCCAGGAAGGCAACGAATATGCCTAGGGTGATAGCCTCCGAACCTTGAAGAAGCAGCAGGCCGCCGACCCCGAGAATCAGCAGTACGGCCAAAGCCTGTCCGCCTTCGATCGTCGGGAAATAGAGACTGAACCAGCGGACCTCGTCGAAATAGGCCGAGCGGAGCTTCGTGTGCCGTTCGTCAAAATCCTCCATCGTGCTGGCTTCGCGGTTGAAGAGCTGGATGGTGGTCATGCCCGTCAGGGCTTCCTGCAGGAAGGCATTCAAGCGCGACTGCCGGTCGCGGATATCCCGGTTGGCATTGCGCAGCTTTCCATTCACGTAGAACATGAAGGCGAAGAGCAGGGGCAGGGTGGCGAAGATGGCCAGCGAGAGAATCGGGCTGATGTAGATCATGTAGCCCATGATGCCCAGCAGCATGAACAGGTCGGCAATGGTGCCCACCACGCCTTCCGTTACAAAATGCTGAAGCCGCTCGATGTCGGAGGTGACGCGGGTCATCAGCGTGCCCACAGCGGTTCTATCGAAGTAGGCCTGCTGCATGCGCAGCACCTTGCGGAACACTTCCAGTCGCAGGTCATAGATGATTTTCTGTCCGATCCATGCGGTGAGCAGTGCCTGGAAGTAGCGAACCAGATGGCCGATGCCCGCGATGGAGATATAGAGGATGCTCAGTTTCATCAGCAGATCGAGACGTTCATCCACCGGGGCTTCGAGGTTCATCAGGCTCTGGTCGGTAATACGCTGGATCAGCACAGGCAGAAAGTTGATGGACAGCGAGGTGAACATAATCAACGCGAAGGCGAGGATCAGCCAGCGCCAGTAGGGCAGCGAGTAGGCGAGAAGGCGTTTGGCCATTTTCATGATCCGGCCTCCAGCTGTTCTTCCAACTGCTGCATGGTGTTCAGTTCCGCATAGTATCCCGGCAGCCGGATCAGTTCTTCGTGGGTGCCGCGCTGGGTGATGCGGCCTTCCTCGATCACAATAATTTCGTCGGCATAGCGCAGGGTCGAGATGCGGTGGCTAACGAAGAGCGTGGTGCGGTCCTGCATAACCGGCTGGAGTTTTTCCATGATGGCGGCTTCAGTCTGGGTATCGACCGCGGAGAGGACATCATCGAGAATCAGGATGTCGGGGCGCCGCGCAATGGCGCGGCTGATGGACGTGCGCTGACGCTGTCCGCCGGAGAGGGTGACGCCGCGTTCGCCGAGCAATGTCTGGTACTGGTCCGGGAAGCCCTCCACATCGCCGCGCAGATGGGCGACCTCCGCCGCCCAGCCGATCAGATTCTTATCGGGCTTTTCGACGCCAAACCCAATGTTATGTTCCAGCGTTCGGGAAAACAGAACCGGTTCCTGCGCGGCATAGCCGATCATGCCGCGAAGGGTGGCGAGCGAAACGTTCCGGATATCCCGGCCGCCCACGCGCACTGCCCCTTTGGTCGGATCCATCACCCGGGCCACCAAAGAGGCGAGCAGGGTTTTTCCGCTGCCGGTGGGGCCGGTGATTCCGAGCGTGGTGCCCGCCGGAATTTTGAGATTGATGCCCTCCAGGAATTTCCGTCCGGCAATCTCGAGATCCAGCCCCTCCAGCTCGATGGACGCCTCGAGGGTGCCGATGTCCGGATCGATGTCGTTGCTTTCCTGTATTTTCGGTTCGTGCGACAGGATT
Source organism: Pontiella sp. (assembly GCA_041592955.1). GTDB lineage: Bacteria > Verrucomicrobiota > Kiritimatiellia > Kiritimatiellales > Pontiellaceae > Pontiella. The sequence continues at coordinate 11,026 of JBFHPA010000027.1, read as the reverse complement.
TCCTTGATGCGAATCCATCCGACTTTTCCGCGCTGCATCATGCTCATGGTCCAGCTGAGGGCTAGCAGGGGCCATTGCATATAGAGCAGGTACTGGATGAATTGGGTCAGGGTGCCGAGCGTCAGTTCGCCGGCGATGATTTTCCGGCCGCCGAAATTAAGAATCAGAATCATCCCGAGGCAGAACCAGAACGCCATGAATGGCCAGAGGCTCTGCCGCGAAGCCTGCATGCGCATGGTTTTGGTGATCAGTCCGCTGTTCAGCTCTTCAAACTGCGCATTACGGCGCCGTTCCAGCGCAAAGCCCTTGATGCAGCGAATACCGGAAAAGCTTTCCTGCGAAAAGTTGGAGACTTCCGAGACATGTTCCTGCAATTCCTTCTGCTGACGGCGCATCACGCGAAGAATCAGGAAAAAGATGCCCACCATCGGGAAGTAGAGCGCAAACACAAATCCGGCCAGCGCCGGCTGCGTCAGTACCATCACAATCGAGGCCAATACGAGCACCGTAATGGTGCGGATCCCCTGCAGCAGTCCCTGACCGATGGCGTCGCGCACCAGATTGATGTCCGACGACATGCGCGTCATCAGGTCGCCGGTGCGCTCGCCGCGGTAGTATTCCTGATCGAGTTTCGTCAGATGGCGAAACACATCGGTACGCAGCGCATATTCCATTTTATGGGACAGCTTCAGCGGAATACGCCGCAGCATGCGGGAAACCACTACCGAGATGGTGCCCAGCAGGAGGTAGGTGATGAGTAAATGGAGCAGGGTGGTTTTGTCGAGTGAATGCGCGGTAAGGCCGTCGATCACCTGGCGCATGATGAACGGCAGATACAGGTTGATGCTGACCGCAACAAGCACACAAGCCACCGTTGCTGCAATCTCCATGCGGTGGGGTTTAAAGTAGCGGCCTAATCTGATGTTATTCAGCTCTATCGTATTTCTCCTTCAGCGGACGCCCAAGGTAAAAGCTTCCGGCGGGATTACAAGCCTCGTTTGCAGATGCGTCTCATCGGGTATCTTGCGCAACGGTTCGGTTTGACTTTCCCGAAGCCGGAAACTATAAACCCGAGCCTTTAGCGATACAGCACCAAAACAGTCTGTTTCCGCAAGCAGGAGTTGCCGATGTTAACAACAACGAAGAAGAGAACCACTTGCCGCATTCTGGAGGTGCGCAGGCTGACGGAATCGACCGCCGTATTGCGTTTTGAGCGGGGATCACTTGATTTTGAGCCGGGACAGTACATCCGCGTCGGGATCGAAGGCGATCCCGAGATTCGCGACTATTCCGTCTACTCCGGCTCCAATGCCGACTGTCTGGAAGTCCTCGTGCGACGCGTCGAGGATGGCTTGGTATCGAAGCAGTTGTGTGATGTTGAAGCCGGTGAGCAGGTCAGTGTGGGCGGGCCGTATGGCCATTTTAAACTGATCGATCAAATCCGCACGAAGCCGCTGTTGTTCATTGCCACGGGAACCGGCATCTCCCCGTACCACAGCTTTGTCGAATCCTATCCGGAGCTGGATTACCGCCTGATACATGGAACTGCTAAGGTGGAAGAAGCCTATGAAGCGGCGTTCTATGGCGATGCCTACTTTCACTGTGTGTCGCGCGAGGATGGAGGCCACTTCAAGGGGCGGGTCACCGATTATCTCCGGACACTGGAGGTTCCGCCCGACACGAACGCCTTCCTGTGCGGAAACTGCGACATGATCTACGAGGCCTTTGACCTGCTGCAGGACAAGGGACTGCCTACCGCCCAAATCCACACCGAAGTGTATTTTTAAATTTTGATTTGCGATTTTTGAATGTTGATTTGTGGAACTCAGGCGGCGTTGGCCTTCTTTATTAAAAGGCTGTCGCCTTGTCCGCCGTAGCCCGCGCGGAGGCGGAAGACCCGAAAATCTAAAATCTGAAATCAAAAATCTAAAATAGAGCAAAGCGAATATGAAATGCTGTGTTGTCACCTTAGGTTGCCAGATGAACCAGTCGGATTCCGAGCGGATCCGAAGCGTTATCGAAGGCATGGGCTACGAAATGACGGAGGTCGAGGAGGACGCCTCCTTGATCGGTGTTGTGGCCTGCTCGGTTCGCCAGAAGGCGATCGACAAGGTGTACAGCAAAATTCAGAAGTGGAACCGGTGGAAGAACGACCGTCCGCTGGTCACCTTTGTCTCCGGCTGCATCCTGCCGGCCGATGAGGCGAAGTTTCTCAAGCTGTTCGATCTCGTCTTCCGCATGAACGAGCTGCCCGAGCTGCCCGACATGCTGCACCAGTGCGGTGTGGCGACCGAGTTCTCTGCGCGTCATCCGCTCAACGATCTTAAGCATGAAGATGAGCGCACGGACTTCTGGCAGGTGGAACCGACCTACAGTTCCGGCTTCGAGGCGTTTGTTCCCATCCAGAACGGATGCGACAAGTTTTGCTCGTTCTGCGCCGTGCCCTACACGCGGGGGCGCGAAGTCTCGCGTGCCAGCGATGATATTCTGGCCGAAGTGCAAAAGCTGATTGAGCGCGATGTTAAATCGATCACGCTGCTTGGGCAGAACGTCAACTCCTATGGACTGGATAAGCCGGGCGAGGAAATTTCATTTGCCGAGCTGTTGCGCCGGGTAGGAGAACTGGGAAAAGCCAGTGGCAGGGAATTCTGGGTCTACTTTACCTCGCCCCATCCGCGCGATATGACGCGCGATGTCATCGAAGCCATTGCCGACTATGACTGCCTCGCCAAGCAGATTCATCTCCCCATGCAGAGCGGCGATGAAAAACTGCTGCGGCGCATGAACCGCAACCACAGCATTGAAGACTATCTCAAGATCGTCGACGACATCCGCGAACTGTTGCCGACCGCCACGATTTTCACCGATATCATCGTCGGGTTCAGCGGCGAGACCGATGAGCAATTGGAAAACACCGCCGAGCTCATGCTGAAGGTAAACTTCAACATGGCCTACATCGCCAAATACTCGCCGCGCGTCGGTGCGCGCTCAGCGCGCTGGGAAGACGATATTTCCGCGCAGCAAAAGAGCGAGCGGCTAGCCCGGCTCAGTGAAATCCTGAAACGCACTTCACTGGCGCATAACGAGGCCATGGTGGGCAGAATCTTCCGTGTGCTGGTCGAACGTGTGGATCCGCGCAAGAAAGGCGCGCTGCAGGCGCGCACGGAAGGCAAGCTTCCGGTACGCATTCTCGATGCTTCCGAACAACTCGTCGGCACATTTCAGAATGTGAAAATCGTGTCCGCCGCCGAGCTTTCACTGACCGGCAAGCTGGTCGGGGCATAAAAAAAAGAGCTAATAAATTGTGTCCCGTTTTCGTGGAGGGGCGGAGGCTCTCCGCCCGGACGCACAGCGTGCGATCCAGATGAAAGGCCCACGTTGTGGGGAGGGGCGGTCGCTGACCGACCGGTCGCGGAGCCCGCGACTCCAATCCGGGTGGGGCGGGGTGTCCTTACCCCGCCACGGTCGCACAGCGTGCGACCCTCCAGTTGAGCAGCCCGTATTCGTGGAGGGGCGGTCGCTGACCGCCCGGTCGCACAGCGTGCAACCCTCCAGTTGAGCGGCATGCGTGACGTTGCATCTTCTCTGAGGAGAAGCCAAAAAAAAAGCAGCCCCGCAGGACTGCTCTTCATCAATTCGAAGTCTAGGGTGATTAACCCTTGATCATCTTTTTGATTTCGTATTCCGCCCGCGCCCAGTATTCCGCCGGATCCTTGCTGAATCCGTCATTCAAGCCGGCGAAGTAAGCCGCCTGCTCGATCATGGAATAGACCTGCTCGGCAGTATACTTGGTCTTGGCGCTTTTCTTGGCAGCGGCTTTTTTGGCCGGAGCTTTTTTCGCAGCAGCCTTTTTCGCCGGTGCTTTTTTCGCAGCGGCTTTTTTGGCCGGCGCTTTTTTCGCGGCAGCCTTTTTGGCGGGTGCTTTTTTCGCGGCAGCCTTTTTGGCGGGTGCTTTCTTCGCAGCGGCTTTCTTAGCCGGCGCTTTTTTTGCAGTTTTCTTTGCAGCCATTTTTAATCTCCTGATTTTTTCTTACGGCTTTTTTTAATGTGATGCGGGTACGTGTAGCCACTTGCCGTCTGCTTGTAAACACTTCCTTTAATAAAAGATTACGAGGAAAGCGGGTATCTGCCGGATAAGGAAGCGGACGGAGAAAACTCCCGTAGCCAAAAGCCGAGCGGTTGGCTGCCTAAAAACGGCCCTGCTACCAATCAAAGTGCTCGCCCTGACCGAAGCGATAGACGAGATTCGCGCTGATTTTTTGGTCATGCGTTTCGCTTTCAGGACTGTAGTAGTGGGTCCAGTCGGTCTGTAGCGCCCACTTCCTGTGCAGTCTTAAATGCAGCCCCAATCCTCCGTTCAGCTGGAAGGCTTTTGTCTCGCGTTTCTTTTCCCAAAGCTGCTCGCCGAAGCCGGTGGTCAGATAGGGCCGGAGCCTCTTTTTTGAGTTTAAATAATACTGGGTACCAAGACTGTAGTTTTCATATAACACGGATCGGCCCGATACTCGCTCATTTAGTTTGGCGTTGGCATACTCAAGTCGTGCGGAAAATCGGGGGGTGAAATAGAGTCCAAGGGTTGCAACGGTATAGAAGTCGTCTTTGAGGTCCCATTTTTTATCGAGGATCGTATGGCCGGAACCAATGGAGATGCCCACAATGCCGGTGTCGACCGGATCATTACGGTATTCGACAGCTTTGGGCGGGCTGATGCGATCAGCTCGGTCGCCCCCCAGCGGGAAGTTCATGTTGAGGTACACCCGATGGTCGGTTGTGGTCTCGGTGGGTGTGGCGGTGTAGGAAAGATAGCCGGTGCCCGACCTGATCAGCTGCCGTCCCGTCACGGTGTTGATCCCGCTGGCCAGCGCATCAATCGGATCGAGCGCCCACAGTGCCATGGTTCCGAGGATTCGCGAGCCCGCGATCTCGCCGCCGTTTCTGCGAATATCCTGTTCGGTCTGGTAGGCCCATTCACCATAGACCCAGCCTATCAGGGGATGAACCACCAGATCCTGGATCGACGGGGTTTCAGCGAAGGCCTCCACACCATATTCCCAGTAGAAGGTCGACATCAGGAACGTGTAGATGAAGGCGTCCCACTGCCGGTAGCCCGACTTGCGGGCAATTTGATAAAAGACCCCGCCAAAATATGGGTGCCCGATATAGTTGATATACCATTTATCGCGGTCCCAAACCGGGCCTGCCCGTAAATTATCCTCGTAGTTTTGAAGGAGGTTGGAGCCCGGATTCCAGTTGGTGAATTCTTCAGGCAGCGCGGCAAGAATCGCAACCACGCCAACGCCATAGATGAAGATCGATCTGGTTTGCGACCAGACCCGTTCGCCATCTTCGCCGTTCTGAGGACGGAAAAGGGAAACGCGGTAGGGGGAATCGTAGATTGACGGATCTATTTCAAGCAGGGTCCAGTAGGATGGAAGCTCAGCGAATCTGTTGGTTTCCGCGCAGGAGCTTTGCCCGGAAGCCATGGCGATCGTCGCGCCGCCCATAACAGAAAGCATCAGGGGCAGTCGGCAAATACTGCATAATCGCAAGCGTCTCATTTGAGCTCTTTGAGTTTGCTCTACGCTCCTAAGATAGATCAATCAGCGCATCGTATCAACGTTCGGTTGGCACGAATGAGAGGAGGGCTGCCGCTGTCCGCGGATTATGGGTCGTTGGTCGTGATCAAGGACAGGACGTTCCGGTCGGAGCGATCAAGATGGCCGGTTTGCATGTAGCGCTCGATCACCTCAAACGCGGACTGCGCGTCTTTCAACCGGTTCAGAATCAGGTCGGCGTCGATTTTTGTGAGGTCATCGTCCCGCTTGATCTCAACCAGATGCCACCCGTCTAGCGCATCTTGTCCAACGTGGTGAATCAATCGGCCGAGTGTGCGTGCCGCATGGCGCGTATCGTCATTATCGAAGCGTGCGAGCAGCTCGTCGCAGAAGTAGGCGTAGCAGACGGGTGGCCGGCCATATTCAAGCGAGCAGCCCTGCAGATCGAGCCATCCGATGCGGTCGTCCATCTGATCTGCCGTCAGCCCTTGACGTTTAAGCAACTTGTGGAGAAATGCGCTTTCAATGGCTTCTTCGCAGATGTCGGCCCGGCAGCAGCAGACGGTGCACATCCCGCAGATATCGCCGCACATGCGCACCATCAATTGCCGGATCCCGGCCTCCAGTTCGGCATAGGGTTCCAGTAGATCTTCGATCGGGTTCATGAGTTTCCGGATTATGCCTGTTGGCGCAGCAATGGCAACCCTGCTCCAACATCCAAAAAATCCTTGCCAACTATACGGCTTTGGGTAGGCTGGCCCTTCCTGCGCAATCGGCTATGGCGGATGGCAAGGGTTCTAACTGCATATTCTGAAGGTTTCGCGAGCGAAACGGAGGAGAACATGGAAAAGCGTCTGGGCTTTGTCGGCCTGATTATTGAAGACCGCGAAGAAAACGCGGCGAACGTCAACACGTTGCTGTCTGAATTCGGACACATCATTCTTGCACGCACCGGCGTGCCGTGTCCGGAGCGCAACTGCTCGGCGATCACCCTCGTCATCGATGCCACCACCGATCAGCTCGGATCGCTGACCGGCAAGCTCGGGCGCATTGCCGGCGTATCCGTTAAATCCATGTTTAGTAAAATGCAGCATGCTTGATCCCCATCAAGGAACGATCGCTCATAATCCGTAGGCTCCATGACAACGATGAAAAAAAGAATCGAAAAAGATCTGCTGGGCACAATGGAAATTCCGGCCGATGCGCCCTACGGGATTCATACCGCGCGGGCGCTGGAAAACTTTCCATTGCCCGGAGGAGCCGTGCCCGCAACGCTCATTTCCGCCCTCGTCCTGGTCAAGAAAGCCTGCGCCCTCGCCAACAGGGAGCTGGGATTGCTTTCTCCGGAAAAGGCCGATGCCATCATTTCCGCCTGCGACGCCATGCCTCATGCCTCATGCTTTATGCCTTCCCTCCAGGGTGGCGCAGGCACATCAACCAACATGATGCTCAACGAACTCATTGCCAGTAGGGCAGGGAGCTCCATCCATCCCATCGAAGATGTCAATCTGCATCAATCCACCAACGATGTCTATCCGACCGCCGCCAAGGTGGCCGCCATATTTGAGCTGCGCCGACTCGCTGAAAAAATTGAGGGACTGCAGGGCGCTTTTCAGCGGCTGGAAAACCGGTTTGCGCACATACCAACGATTGGAAAGACCGAACTGGTCGATGCGGTTCCCCTGACGCTTGGTGCCGTATTCGGAGCCTTTGCCGAAGCCTTCGCCCGCGACCGCTGGCGTACCTTCAAGTGCGAGGAGCGGCTGCGTGTCGTTAATCTCGGCGGAACCGCCGTCGGTACCGGATTGACCGCGCCCCGTAGCTACATTTTTCTCGCAACCGACAAGTTGCGCGAAGTTACTGGTATTGGTTTGAGCCGTGGTGAAAATCTGGTCGACCAGACCGCCAACGCCGACGCCTTTGTCGAAGTCTCGGGAATCCTGAAAGCCTGTGCGGTCAATCTGCTGAAGATCTGCGGCGACCTGCGGTTGCTGCACATGACCGGCACGATCCAGTTGCCCGCCGTGCAGGCCGGTTCGTCGATCATGCCCGGCAAGGTGAATCCGGTGATTCTCGAAAGTGTGATGCAGGTAGGCATTAAAGTGCAGGCCAACGACTTTATCGTTACTGAATGCGCATCGCGCGGCTCGCTGCAGATCAATGAATTCATGCCGCTGCTCGCATCGGCCCTGTTGGAATCGATCGAGTTGCTCGGATCTGCCTGCAGCATGCTCGCAGGTCATGCCGAGGGTATCAAAGCCGATGAGGCCGAATGCGAACAGCAGTTCAGCCGGTCGCTGGAGATCGTTACCGCTTTCCTTCCGGCCATTGGCTACGAGCGGGCTACCGAACTGGTCGAGACCTTTAAGGCTGCCGGACAGACCAATTTTAAAGCTTATCTTGAGAATGAGCTGGGCGCAGAGCTGGTGGAAAAAACCCTCTCCCCGCAAAATCTGATGGCCCTGGGGCATAGGGAAACCTGAAACCTGACGCGAAGCGAGGCTGGAGAAACGACAGCAACGACCGCAGGGAGAGGCAAACCTGAAAAATACGAAATACGCAGTACGTACTACGATTAATGAAAAGCGCACCTAAAAGTCTAAGATTACACATCGCGTTGTTCGGCCGAACGAACGTGGGCAAGTCCAGTTTCCTGAACCTGATCGCCGGTCAGGATGTGGCCATTGTATCTTCGCAGCCCGGCACGACGACCGATGTGGTTGAAAAGCCGATGGAGCTGCTGCCGATCGGGCCGGTGGTTTTTCTCGATACGGCCGGGATCGACGACACGACCGATCTTGGCGCCAAGCGCATCGGCAAAACGGAAAAGGTGTTTGATCGCGCCGATGTGATTCTTCTTTTGCATGAGGGCGATCACGTAACAGAGTTTGAAGATTTGGTTGCGGCGAAGGCCGAAGCGAGGAAAATTCCGGTGATCCGGATTGCCAACAAAGCAGATCTGATCCCTCCGTCCGATCCGAGCTATCTTTCCTGCAACTCAACCGACCTCGCTTCGCGCGATAAGGTGCTGGCTTCATTGAAAGCCGAGCTGCTTCGTGTCTGCCCGGACGAGTTTATTACTCCGCCGCCGTTGGTGGGCGATCTGGTGAAGCCAGGCGGACTGGCGGTGCTGGTGGTGCCGATCGACCTGCAGGCTCCAAAAGGCCGGTTGATCCTGCCGCAGGTTTCGACCATTCGCGATGCATTGGACAACGATGCCGCAACGCTCGTCTGCAAGGAGCGCGAGTATGCCCACATGCTCAGCCTGCTGAAGCAAAAGCCGGATGTGGTGATCTGCGATTCGCAGATGGTACTGAAGATGGTGGCCGACACGCCGCCGGACATTCCCTGCACGACCTTCTCAATCCTCTTTGCCCGCTTGAAAGGGGACCTGCGGAAGTTTGCCATGGGCGCGGCAGCCATCGACCAGCTGGAGCCGGGCGACAAAGTACTGATCGCCGAGTCCTGCAGTCATCATGCGCTGGAGGATGATATCGGCCGCGTAAAGATTCCGCGCTGGCTGCGGCAGTATGTGGGCGTCGATGTCGATATTGATGTCTATGCAGGACGCGACTTTCCGGACAACCTGTCCGACTACAAGCTGGCCGTGCAGTGCGGCGGCTGCATGCAGAATCGCCGCGAAGTGCTTTCTCGAATTGAAAAATGCGAATCGGCCGGTGTGCCGATCACGAACTATGGACTTTGTATCTCCCAGACGCAGGGTGTGCTCAAACGGGTGCTATCACCGTTTCCCGCCGCGCTGGATGCTTATGAGAGCGTACTGCTTACTGCGTAGTGCGTATTGCTGAAAAAAAGATACGCATTACGAATTACGAAATACGATGTGGATAAAAATATGAAACGCGGATTACCAAAAGTGGATGTTGAAGGATTGACCAGCTTCATCCCCGAGAATGAGATTTTCCAATGGCTGGAAAAGACCAGAAACCCGACGAAGGAACGGGTGCGCGAGATTATTCAGCGATCGCTCGATAAGAACCGCCTGGAGCCGGAGGAAATGGCTACGCTGATCAATGCCGATTCGCCGGAAATGGCGGAGGAGATTTTCGAGGGGGCACGCGAGCTGAAACGCCGGATCTATGGCAACCGCATCGTACTGTTCGCGCCGCTTTACGTGGGCAACGAATGCATCAACAAATGCGAATACTGCGGATTCCGTGTCGATAACACCGAAGTGCATCGCAAGACGCTTTTAACCGAGGAACTGGTGGCCGAAGTGGAGGCGTTGCAGGATCAGGGGCACAAGCGCTTGATCATGGTCTATGGCGAGCATCCGAAATATGACGCCCAATATATTCACGACACGGTCAAAGAAGTGTACGCCGTTAAGAAAGGGGCCGGCGAGATCCGGCGGGTGAATATTAATGCTGCACCGATGGATGTCGAAGGTTTCAAGATCGTCAAGGAAGCCGGGATCGGCACCTATCAGATCTTTCAGGAAACCTATCATCAGAAAACCTATGAAAAGGTTCATGCGGCTGGACCGAAATCGAACTATCTCTGGCGGCTGCATGGATTGGATCGGGCGATGGAAGCGGGGATTGATGATCTGGGTATCGGGGCACTGCTGGGGCTCTACGACTGGCGCTTCGAGACCATGGCGCTCCTTTATCACACGATTCATCTGGAAGAAAAATTCAATGTCGGCCCGCATACGATTTCGTTCCCGCGGCTGGAGCCAGCGGTCGGAACGGATATCGACAGCATTACCGCAAAATATGCGGTGTCGGATTTTGATTTTAAACGGCTGGTCGCGATTCTACGGTTGGCGGTTCCGTATACCGGGCTGATTTTGACCTGCCGCGAATCCACCGAACTCCGCAACGAGATGCTTTCGTTTGGGGTCAGTCAGATCGATGGCGGGTCAAGCATCGGGGTGGGCTCCTATTCTCAGGAGGATGACGATGCGTTCAAGAAAAGCCAGTTTCTGCTGGGCGACAACCGCAGTCTCGATGAAGTGATCAGCGAGTTGTGCGACGCCGGTTTTATTCCTTCGTTCTGCACCGGATGCTACCGGAAGGGTCGTACCGGCGAGCATTTTATGGAGTTTGCGATTCCCGGATTTGTAAAACGATTCTGTACGCCGAATGCCGTGCTGACCTTTCTGGAATACCTGAACGACTATGCCGAGGGTGAAACACTGAAGGCCGGGCTGCAGCAGATCGAACGCGAGCTGGAAGGCATGCCCGAAAGCAAGGCCAAGGAAGAGCTGAAGGCCCGCATGGAACAGGTCCGCGGCGGTGAACGCGATCTCTATTTTTAATTGAGGATGCTGAAAATGGTTCATGAAATTTTAAAACGGGCAAAGGCGGGCGAGCAGCTTGCCGTCGATGATTTGGTGACGCTCTTGTCGATTACAGACAAGGACGAGCTGCAGGCGCTGTACGACACGGCCTATTTCCTGAAGGAGCAGTATGTCGGTAAGGTGGCCTATTTTCGCGGCATTATCG
>JBFHPA010000026.1:0-17787 GCA_041592955.1 Pontiella sp. | reverse complement strand
AAAGTGCCGGATGCCAAAGCGATCTGCGAAAACCAGTTGCTTGCGCTGATCCATCGCGTAGTCGACTGCAAGGTAAACGAAGAAGAGATCAAAGACTATCTTGCCCCGGCCTACGAAGCGCTCTGCCATCTCGATAAGAAGGAAATCATCAAGCGATTTGTGGCGGTTGAGTTCAATCATTTTCTCGAATACTACCGCAACGCCGATGACATCAACGTCAAGCCGCGTCCCCAGCGCGAACGTCAGGCAGGTCAGCAGCGGTCCGATAACCAGAAGCGTAATCGCCGGATGCAGGCCTACGATACCAAGCGTTTCTCAATCAATGTCGGCCGCGTGCACAAGGTCAACGCCGGTGCCATTGTCCGGTTGGTCTGTGAAAACTGCAATATCAAGTCCAACCAGATCGGCGCAATTGATCTGGGACGCGATACGTCATTTTTTGAAGTATCAAAGGAAACTTCAGCAGCGATTCGCGAAGGCATGAGCAACCTGAAACTCGATGGTCGCCAGGTAAGCATTCGCTCTGCCAGCGGGCAGGGTGGCGGTGGCCCGCGCCCAGGAGGCGGCGGCCCACGTCAGGGCGGCGGCCGGCCGGAGCGCCGGAAAAAGCGGGATTAATTCTAGATCGTTTGTGCCTACAGATCAGTTTGTTTTGTTTGCTGTTATTTTGCAGCGTCGCGCAGTGCGTCTATCTCAATTTCCATTTCAGGTGTCAGCCACATGGTCTGCGTAACCGTAAACGTATTGTGATTCGGGAAATGTTTTTCAACGGTGAGTCGGTCTCGGGTGATGCGCGTTGTAAGCAGCAACACATGGTTCGCGCCGGATCCGGTGGCGAAAAGATCGGGATTTGGGATGCCGACCTTATCCAACTCCGCGAGCAGGTCGGCCTTCTGCGTTTCTGAATTGTTTTCCTCGCCCTTGAAGACAAATAGTCGGGGGCGGCTGCATGGCATCTCGAGATATTTTTCACGCAGGGGCGGAAATTCGCCGGTCATATCCTTATAGATCTCAAAGGTGGCAGCATTGTTTCCAGTTTCAAGCTGTTCGTTTAAGATCTGCATGACCTGTTCTTTTTGATCGGCAAGCGAAAGGCCGATTCGTTCATAAATTACGTGATCGCGAATTTCCGCGGCGACATTCGTTAGAAGAATAATCACGGCATCGGATTTTTTCCTGATTTGGGTCAGACCGTGATAGATTGCGCTGAAGCGCACGTCAGCCGATTCATCCCTGGCCAGCTGCATCAGTAGCAGGACCGCTTCTTCCAATGGTTTATCCCGATTAGCGACCATATATTGCCCTACAACCCGGGCTGTTATGCTGCGAACGGGTGCTGCGGGGTCTTGGGCGCTTAGTTTGAAATAGGGCAAAAAGCTTTCGTTTACTCCGCTCCGCAGCTTGCCTTGGTTGATCATGGACAATGCGTGCAGACGCATTCCGGAACTCCCGGTGGCCAACGTTTCCTGAATCGTAAGGCTTTGCTGATCGAGAAATGTGTTCCGGGGAGGAGGCTTTTGTCCGGTGGCTTTTTCATAAAGGTCGTACATTGCGCTCGAATAATTTTCAGCAAGTCTGCGATCAAGTAATTGTTTAACCTGATCTCGATCATTTAAGAGAGAAGGAACAATCAAATCGAAAACCTTGCGCTCTCTGGTGGTTGCAGCGATTTCGAGAAGTTGTGTAATCGCGGCATCGGATTTGTTTTTGATTTGGGTCAACCCATCGGCAATTGCAAGATGTTGGACTTCGGCGGAATCATCCTTGGCGAGTTTGATAAGCAGTTCAACAATCTCCGAGTTTGGATTATCAGCATTAGAAACGTAGCTCTGACCCAGAACTTTAACGGTCAAGCGCCGGGTTTCAGGTGAGGGGTCTTCGGAGCAGGCTTTGAGACCCGGAATATAACTTTCGTCTAACTGACCATCGGCTTTCGTCTGGATGAGCATGGATAGCGCATGTTGCCGCATGTCGGAATTACCTATAACCAGCATTTCCTGAATAGAGATGGTTTTTGGCGCCTCCGGCGTATTGGAGGACGGTATTTCCTTGAGTGCAGACGATTCCGGCGGAGGGGTTTCGGCGCACGAAGTTGAGCACATGATCGCGACCAGTATAATAGTGTAAAATTTGTTCATCCGTTTCTTTCTCCTGTTGAGATGAAGAAATAATATAAGCAACAAGGCCTTCAAAAACAAGAATGATTCCTCCGTCGATCGATCTGTTCGGTCCATGAATTAAGCTTTTCATGAACGTACATGCCCGGTCTTTCTCATTTTCCCGATGTTCTTGGTTTAACCCGTCCGGCTTTATGGCTATGGTCCCCGTTTTACCTGAATGAAAACTAATTGGGTGGGGTTTTGACCATGATTTATCGCATTGAAATCGGTTTGAAGGACGGTGTGCCGGATGCGCGCGGCCGCGGGGTAATCCATCGGGCGGAAGGCGCCCTGAAAATGGAAATTGCGGAGTGCCGCACGCGTGATGTCTACAAAGTGGTTGCCAATATCGATGACGCCACGGCGGCCCTTGTTCAGAACTCATTTGCCGATCCGGTGGTGGCCGAGTCCGCCATGGGCCGTCTACCCGCTCCCGCATCGTTCGACTGGATGCTTGAAGTCGGATTCAAGCCTGGTGTGACCGATAACGTCGGCCGCACCGCACGCGGCGCCCTAAAGGATGATGTAGGACGTGAACTTGAGTGGGAAGAGCAGGTCTATACCTGCATTCAGTATTTCCTTTCCGGTGATCTTTCCCGCAAGGATGTTGAGCACCTTGGCAAGGACCTGCTGGCCAATACCCTGATTCAAACGATCGATGTGTTCTCAAAAGAAGAGTGGCTGGCGGCCGAACCCGACATGACCGCACCGATCTTCGACGACCATCCCGATATCAATGTGAATATGATTGAGCTGCCGGATGATGACGCCGAACTCATGCGCATCTCATCGGAAGGCATATTGTCGCTATCGCTCGAAGAGATGCGTGCCATCCGCAATCACTACCTGCAGCAGGATGTGCAGGCCCATCGCGCCGAAATGGGGCTTCCTACGTGGCCGACCGATGTCGAACTCGAATGCATTGCCCAGACTTGGAGCGAGCACTGTTCGCACAAGATTTTTGCAGGAACGGTAAACTACAAAGACGAGGAGACGGGCGAAACGGAAACCATCAACTCGCTCTATAAAACCTACGTCAAAGCCTCCACCAAAAAGATCGAGGAGTCCATCGATTGGCTCGTCTCGGTCTTCACTGACAACGCCGGCATCGTGAAATTCAACGAGGATCTGCATTTGGTCTACAAGGTGGAAACGCACAACTCGCCCTCCGCGCTCGATCCGTACGGCGGTTCGATGACCGGCATCGTCGGCGTAAACCGCGACCCGCTGGGCACCGGTATGGGTTCGGCGCTGGTTTCCAATGTCTGGGGCTACTGTCTCGGTTCTCCGTTCTACGATAAGGAAGTGCCGGAAGGTCTGATGCACCCGCGGCGCATCCGCGACGGGGTTCACGACGGCGTAATCGACGGCGGCAACCAGTCGGGTATTCCGTACAGTCGGGGCTTTGAATGCTTCGATGAGCGCTATCTCGGAAAACCGCTGGTTTACTGCGGTACCATGGGCACCATACCGGTCGAAGTCACCGGCGGCCCCTCCGAGCGCAAGGAAATTGAAGTCGGCGACTGGACGGTCATGTGCGGCGGCCGTATCGGAAAAGACGGCATTCATGGCGCGACCTTCTCGTCTGAAGAGCTGCGCACCGAATCTCCGGCGCAGGCCGTGCAGATCGGCGATCCGCTGACCCAGCGCAAGCTTTATGAGTTTTTGATCGAAGCGCGCGATCTCGGCCTCTTCCGCTGCATCACCGATAACGGGGCGGGCGGCATCTCCTGCTCATTCGGGGAAATGGGCAAATATTCCGGCGGATGCGAATGCGAACTGGCTGGCGCGCCGCTCAAGTATGAAGGCCTGCAGCCTTGGGAAGTTCTCGTTTCCGAAGCGCAGGAACGCATGACGCTCGCTGTGCAACCCGAATGCCGCGAAGCCTTCGAAGCGCTCGCGAAGCAGCGTGACGTTGAAGTCGCCTTTATGGGCAAATTCAACGACTCCGGTTACTTCACGATCAAGCAGGACGATATTGTCATTGCGAGCCTCGACATGGACTTCCTCTATGAAACCGGATGCCCGACCCTCGTCATGCCCGGCGTCTGGAAAAAGCCCGAGATTCCGGCTCCGGTCATCGAGTCCCAAAACGACTATTCGGAAACCCTCGTGAAACTGATGGGCGATCTGAACATCTGTTCGCGTGAATATAAAAGCCGCATTTATGACGGCGAGGTGAAAGGCCTCAGTGTGGTGAAGCCCTATGTGGGTGTGAATGCCGATGTTCCGTCCGACGCCACCGTCATGCGCGTTGAGTACGACAACGATCGCGGCGCGGTGCTGGCCGAAGGCATTAACCCTTGGTTCTCCGATATCGACACCTACGACATGACCACCTCCGTGATCGACGAAGCGGTTCGTCGTGTGATCGCCGTAGGCGGCTCGCTCGACCGCATTGCGATTCTCGACAACTTCTGCTGGCCGGATCCGGTTGAATCGGACAAGACGCCGGACGGTGCCTATAAAATGGCGCAGCTCGTCCGCTCCAACAAAGCACTCTATGATTTAACTACTGCGTACAAGACGCCAGCGGTCTCGGGTAAGGACTCCTGCAAGAACGACTCCACACGGGGTGGAAAGAAAATATCGATTCCTCCAACATTGCTGATCTCGTCCATTGGGCAGATTGGCGATGTGAAAAAAGCGGTCACCATGCCGCTGAAGGATGCCAGTGATCTGATCTATGTGATCGGCGAAACCAAAGACGAACTTGGGGCTTCGGCCTACTATCGTCTGCTGGCCGAGGAGCAGGGCACGCCGATGAATTACGGCGGAGCCGTTCCAACGGTCGATGCCGACATGGCGCTGAAGATCTACGCCGCGATGAATAAGGCGACCGATGCCGGATTGCTGAAATCCGCGACGAGCCCGAGTAAAGGCGGCCTTGCTGTTTCACTCGCATTGACCGCCATCGGTGGACAGCTCGGTGCCAACGTTGATCTCTCCGATCTCGGGGATTTCAGCGCGGCAACGAAATTGTTCTCCGAATCTAACAGCCGTTTCATCGTATCGGTTGCGCCCGAAAAGGCCGCCGACCTGGAAGGCCTCTTTGCTGGTTTGCCAATTCAGAAAATTGGTGAAGTGACTGCTGAGAAAACACTCAAGGTTACCGGTGCGGTTGATGTTAAGCTCGATGCACTCGTCAAGCCGTTCAAAGAAACCCTTTACGGTGTATAGCTTCAGGCAGGGATTTTGGTTCGCAGGAACGGCCTGCTGAGCCGTCGACAGGTTGATGCGGCATATTCTCCACTTCTTCCTTCTTTTATTTTAATTCGCGCTCTTTTTAGGAGATTTATGCACGAAACGCTTAACCAATTCCTATGCGACCACTTTAGCGCCTCGCCCGACTATGCCTCGTATGACGAAGCGTTCCTGAGCGAATTTCTTAAGAAAGGGCCGCTTCACCATTTTATTCCAAAGGAACTCGGTGGTCGCTTTGAAAGCTCGCTCGACTGCATGGCCCTGTTGGACACGGTCTCCTATCACTGTCTCCCGCTTGGACTGGCGCTGGGCATCACGGGATCCCTTTTTCTGCGCCCCATGGCCCGGCTTGCGCCCCCGGAACTGAGTGCCGCGGTTTTGCCAAGGTTTCTCAACAGCTCGGAGCTCGGCGGCATGATGATCACCGAACCCACCGGCGGAACCGACATCTTCGGACTGCGCTGCACCCTCGAAATGCAAGGAGGGCGCGCCACACTGAATGGCGTTAAATGCTGGGGTGGTCTGACCGGACGCGCCGAACACTGGATTGTGGCCGCGCGTGTAAAGAAGGGCGATGCGCTTACGCGGCGGGTCGCAATGGTGTATGTCCCGCTGGCCACCGAAGGCGTTGTCGTGGAGCGATATTTCGACGCGCTGGGGCTTCAACCGATTTCTTACGGTTCCACCCGCTACACCAAGGTCGACCTGCCGGATTCATATGTCATCACTCCGCCGGGCGGGAGTGCCCTTCGGGATATCCTCGATACGCTCTTTCGCAGCCGGATGGGCGTTGCCGCGATCGCGGCCGGCCAATGCCGCCGACTGGCGGATGAGGTCGCAGAACGTGCCAGCACCCGCATTGCGTTCGGACAAACCATCGACGGATATGACCAGGTTCAATACCGGTTGTCCGGCCTGCGCGGCTATCAGCAAGTCAACCAGAGCTTGTGGAAATTTACCGGCGTCTGGTCGGATCTCCACAACGACGTTTCCGGCGATCACTTGCTGGCCAACGCCTCCAAAACCATTTCCTCGGACGGACTATCCGCCGCGGCGGACTCCGCGGTTCAGGTGTTCGCTTCAGCCGCCTACAAGCGCGACCACGTGGTCGGCCGCGCGTTCACCGACGCGCGACCCTTCCAGATTTTCGAGGGAAGCAACGATGTGCTTCAGGAAAACACCTACGACGTTCTGGCGAGCCGACACGGCGGCGTTGATATCGAAGCGGTGGAGCAGGAGCTTGCGCGGTACAGCCTCCGTTTATCCGACAATATCCCCGCGCCGACCCGCGACGCGTTGGCGCGCAATGCCGAGCTGAGCCAGCGCCAGAAGGTGCAATTCGGGAAAATGGTTTCATGGATGCTTGCGCTGTCGACGCTCGAATATGAAGCGGCCGTGGAGAACGGCCCGATCGAGGATGGTCAACGATTGGCTCAGCGGCATCTCGCGGCGCTCGCCGCGGAACTGCCTTATCTCGGATAGCGCAGACGGGGGTGCATCCTTGCTCTTTATCCGGAAACGAAAAACCCCGCGATACGAATCGCGCGGTTTCGCTTGGTAGGGATGAGTGTCCTCACCGTCCGTTTCAGCGCCGTGAGGAGACGACGCTCTACCTTTCCAGCAGAATGCGGAGCATTCGGCGCAACGGTTCGGCGGCGCCCCAGAGGAGCTGGTCGCCGACGGTGAAGCAGGTCAGGTATTCCGGACCCATCTTCATTTTACGGATGCGGCCGACGGGCACAGTCAGCGTTCCGGAGATAGCGGCAGGAGTCAGGCGGGCAAGGGTGTCTTCCTTGTTGTTCGGCACCACATCGATCCAGTCGTTGTCGCCGCGCAGGATGTCCTCGACTTGCTCAATGGAGACATCCTTGGTCAGCTTGATGGTGAGCGCCTGACTGTGCGAACGCATGGCTCCGATCCGCACGCAGATCCCGTCGATCGGGATCAGCGGGTCGTTGCCCAGGATCTTATTGGTTTCCACATAACCCTTCCACTCTTCCTTGGTCTGGCCGGCGTCGACGGCTTTGTCAATCCATGGGATCAGGGAACCGGCCAGCGGAGCACCGAATTGTTCCTTCGGAAAGTTCGCGCTACGCAGTGCTTCGCTGACCTTGCGGTCGATGTCCAGAATAGCAGAGGCCGGGTTCTTCAATTCTTCGACCGCTGCTTCGAAGAGGTGGCCTTTCTGGGCCAGCAGCTCGCGCATGTTCTGTGCGCCGGCGCCGGAAGCCGCCTGATAGGTCATGGAAGAAACCCATTCGACAAGACCGGCTTTGAACAGACCGCCGACAGCCATGAGCATCAGGCTGACGGTGCAGTTGCCGCCGATGAAATCCTTCTTGCCTTCGGCCAGCGCTTTTTCAATGACCGGACTGTTGACCGGATCGAGAATGATGGTGGCGTTGTCGACCATGCGCAGGGTGGAGGCGGCATCGATCCAGTAGCCGTTCCAGCCTTTGGTGCGCAGCTGCGGGTGGACTTTCGAGGTATAGTCGCCGCCCTGACAGGTGATGATCGCGTCCATTTCCATCAGCGCATCGAGATCGAATGCATCAAGCAAGGTGGATTCGCCCTTGCCCACGTTCGGGGCCGCCTGTCCTGCCTGCGAGGTGGTGAAAAAGACGGGATCAATCTGTTCAAAATCATTTTCCGCGCGCATGCGTTCCATCAGCACCGAGCCGACCATGCCGCGCCATCCAATAAGTCCGGTTTTCATAAGGGGTCTCCAGCTTCGTGTTCAAAGGGCAGGGACAGTATTTAATTTGCAAGGCAAACGCAAGTAGCTATTGTGTGCGGCTCGTGCTGGACAGAGCGGCTTTGCGAGGCGTATTTCATGTGGATTTGGCTGGGTTTGATTTCAATGGTGTTTCTGGGGATCTACGATCTCTGTAAGAAGCATGCGCTGAACGATAATGCTGTTCTGCCCACTCTGTTCTTCTCGAACATGGCGAGTGTTGTTCTTGTATTTCCGATCATTCTGATCTCCCGTTTTGCTCCTGATTGGATTGGGGATACCTGTTTCTACGCCGCGCCGATGACGTTGAAGTGGCATGGTTTCATGATCATCAAGGCACTGATTGTCGGAACCTCCTGGATATGTGCGTATTTTGCTTTGAAGCACCTTCCGATTTCGATCGTGTCGCCCATCCGTGCGTCCGGACCGGTCTGGACGCTGTTCGGAGCGATCCTGATTTTTCATGAACGGCCGGAGCCGTTGCAATGGATCGGCATGGGACTCATTTTCATCTGCTATTTTATCTTTTCATTTGTCGGGCGCGAGGAGGGCATACATTTCCATCGCAGCAAGTGGGTGGGACTGATCTTTCTGGCCACGCTGATTGGAACCTGCAGCACCTTGTTCGATAAATGGGTGATTCATCAGCAGGGCATGACACCGGCACAGGTGATGGCCTGGTATTTTTTCTATCTGGCTATTTTCTTCGCGCTGGTGAACGCGCTCCTCTGGTGGCCGAACCGCAGGAAAACCACAGCGTTTCGCTGGCGCTGGACGATTCCGATGATTGGAATCCTGCTGGCGGTTGCAGATTTCGTCTATTTCCTTGGTGTAGCTGATCCCGATGCGCTGATCGTTATTCTTTCCGTTTTACGACGCTGCAGCGTGTTGATTTCGTTCTCTATCGGCGCATTGCTGTTCCACGAGGTGAATAAACGAAAGAAAGCGTTGGTATTGGTCGGAATTATGATCGGGGTGCTTTTAATCCTCCTCTCCGGGATGTAGAACGTTGCGTCGATGAAAGTGGTTATTAAACATGCTGGACGATGGCTCCATTTCAGCCAGCCGGAAAAAATACTTCGGGCGGAGTCGGTTGATGATGTTCTGCCGATGCTGCAGGAAGCCGAAGCATCGGGGTTGTATGCCGCCGGATTTATATCTTATGAAGCCGCATCGGCGTTTGATGCGGCGCTGAAAACGCAATCTTCCGACGGCTTCCCCTTGCTTTGCTTGGGGCTGTTTCGTGCTCCGGAAATCCTTGAAAGCATAGAGGAGGCGCCGCCGTCCTCTTTTGAGATGGGCCCGCTAGAGCCTTCTGTGTCGAAAGAGGAGTTTGTCGAGGCCATCGCTGAAATACGGGAGCGGATTGCGGAAGGGGCCACCTATCAGGTCAATTTTACCTATCGCTTAAAGGCCGGCTTTTCAGGTGATGCTTGGGCGTTTTTCTGCGAACTGGTCAAGGGCCAAAAGTCGGACCACGCCGCCTACATTGATACGGATGAGCATGCGATTTGTTCCGCATCACCTGAGCTTTTTTTCAGTTTCAGCGATGGGAAGATCATTTCGCGTCCGATGAAGGGCACCGCCCGGCGGGGGCGCACCTTTGCCGAGGATTGGGAACATGCGGAAGCGCTCCGCCATTCCGCAAAAGACCGGGCCGAAAACATCATGATCGTGGACATGATCCGCAATGACATCGGCCGGGTCGCCGAACCGGGCAGCATCGAAACTGTAAGCACCTACGATGTTGAAAAATATCCGACCGTTTGGCAGATGACCTCTACGGTACAGGGTGATTTGGAGCCACGGATGAACGCTGATGGACACGGATTAATTTCGAAGATACTGAGGGCCCTGTTTCCGTGCGCGTCGATCACCGGCGCACCGAAGGCGAAGACGATGGAAATCATCCAGGGGCTGGAAACATCACCGCGAAAAATCTACACGGGAAGCATTGGATTCGTGACGCCGCAGGGCGAGGCCTGTTTCAACGTGGCGATACGCACTGCGCTGATTGATCGGAAAGCCGGCGAAATGGAGTTTGGCGTGGGCGGCGGCATCGTCTGGGATTCAGATGCCGGGGCCGAGTATGAGGAGACGCTGACCAAGGCACGGGTACTGACCCAGCCAAGGCCTGATTTTAAGTTGCTGGAAACCATGCTTTTGGAACCCGAAACGGGAATTTTTTTACTCAACGAACACCTGCAGCGGCTCGGCAAGTCGGCCGCCTATTTTGATATT
This sequence comes from Pontiella sp., assembly GCA_041592955.1. Lineage (GTDB taxonomy): Bacteria > Verrucomicrobiota > Kiritimatiellia > Kiritimatiellales > Pontiellaceae > Pontiella. The sequence goes on along the minus strand of JBFHPA010000026.1, from coordinate 7,449 downwards.
CCGCTGGACATACATGCGGTACTTCAGGCACTGGAGGAGACGGGCGAGAGTCTGGAACGTGTTCCGCATCGTCTCCGTTTGCTGGTCTCCAAGGATGGGAATTCTGAAATACAGACGTATCCCATTGAAAGGTGTAGCAACGCTTCCCCGACCGAAGGGAGGAAAGCGTCTAGTGCGGACAGTGATCGTTTTCCTCCCGATGGTCGGTTAAACGATACTACAGCTTTGCGGGTGGCACTCGCAAGGGAGCCGATCGATTCGCAGGATGTTTTTCTGTTTCATAAGACCACCTACCGAGTGGCCTATGAAAATGCTAAGGCCGATTTCTCCTCCTCCGCCACAGCTACGGCGGACAAGCCGGAGTTTGACGACGTGATTCTGTGGAATGAAAAGGGCGAGGTTACCGAAAGCTGCCTGGGTAATGTGGTGATCTCCAAAGGCGGACGGAAAATTACGCCTCCCGTCATGTGCGGACTTCTGGCAGGCACATTCCGCGAACATCTGCTGAAGGCAGGAGAGATTGAAGAAGGAATTGTCACCACCAACGATCTGATCGCCGCAAAGGAGGTTTTTCTGGTCAATTCAGTCAGAAAATGGCAAAAAGCTGTCATCGCACAGCCGAAGGAGACCATGTGAAAGTTATTGTTGATTTAACCGTTGTTCCGATTGGCGTGGGCGTTTCGCTTTCCCGTTATGTGGCCGCCTGTGAAGACGTGCTCAATCGTCCGGGGCTGAAGACGACCCTGCATGCCAACGGAACCAATATCGAAGGCGAGTGGGATGATGTGTTCGCCGCGATCAAGGAGTGCCATGATAAAGTGCATGGCATGGGCGCTCCGCGAATCCACACCACTGTTAAGCTCGGAACCCGAACAGACCGGGAGCAGTCGCTTGAAGACAAGGTCAACAGTGTGGTGGCGAAGCAACAGGGCTAGCTTACTTCTCGCCCTGTTCTTCCTGACAGCCGCTTGCGAAGGAAGGGAGGATGCGGTGGTGGAAGCTGAGCACAAGGAAATGGTCGCTGTGGTCAAGGCGCACGGCGTGAAGGATGAGCGTGTTCTTGAGGCCATCGGCAAGGTGCGTCGCCACGTTTACATTCCAGAGGAGATGCGAAATCGTGCGGATCCCTATGGAAACCATCCCTGTCCGATCGGTTACGGGCAGACCATTTCGCAACCCTTCATCGTCGCCTACATGACCCAGCGTATTGAACCAAAGCCGGGCATGCGGATTCTCGAGATCGGAACCGGATCCGGGTATCAGGCCGCGGTATTGGCCGAACTGGGCGCCGAGGTATTCAGCGTAGAAATTATTCCCGAGCTGGCCGAGCATGCCCGCGCGGTGCTTGCGGCGGAGGGATACACCAATGTCACGGTTAAGGCGGGAGACGGCTACAAGGGCTGGCCGGAGCATGCGCCGTTCGATGCGATCATCGTCACCTGCGCCCCGAACGAAATACCGAAGAAGCTGATCGGGCAGTTGAAGGATGGCGGACGCATGATTCTACCGGTCGGCTCAGGTGTGCAGCAGCTGGTTATTCTCGAAAAGACCGGCGACACCTTCCGCGAAATCCCCGACATGTATGTCCGCTTCGTTCCGATGGTTCATGGCGAAGAGTAACGTTTAGTCGTCGCACTCGTCTGCGCAGATTTTGATGCACACAACAAAAACGAGTCCAAAGAGCAGGAGAATGGCTCCGGGAATCTGAATGTAAGGATTTTTGATGGCGAATCCGATGGCGTAGGTGCCGAATAGGATGATCGATGCAACGGCCGTGATTTTGGCTCTGCGGGGTATGCATCGGTTTTCATGCCAGTTGCGGATAATCGGGCCGAACACATTGTGTTCCGTGAGCCAGCGATGCCATTTTTCGGACGATCTGGCAAAGCAGGCCGCAGCGAGCAGCAGCAGCGGGGTGGTGGGCAGCAGCGGAAGGAACAACCCCACCACGGCAAGACCTGTAAGTAGAAAACCCGCCCCAAGGTATAGCCATCTGTTTCTGTTGGTCATCTCTCTTTTCATGAGCGTTTCAACGGTGAGGGTTGCATAAGCCTGAGTAAAGGGCATAGGCAGCTCGCTCTTTTTCTTTTTCCGGCGCGTGTGATAGGGCATAAAGCCATGCATGAAGATTCGCATTCTGCTTCCAGGAAAAATCAAGCCGAAGGCATTGGTGCCTGCGCAGGAGGAATATATCAAGCGTTTAAGCAGCTTTGGTGTTGAGGTGACGGAATACAAGGATGAGAAGGTTTCGTCGCGTTCGCCGGAGCAAACCAAAGAAGCCGAGGCCCAACGTATACTCAAGCTGCTCAAGGAAGGGGATTATCTGGTGGCCTGTGACGAGCGGGGAAAACCGCTTCAAACCCGCGCCTTGGTTGATTTCATCAAAGCTTCGCGCAGCGGTGCGCATCCGCTTGCGGGTAAACGGCGGATCGTCATACTTATTGGCGGTGCACTGGGATTGGCCGAATCGGTTTATGGCCGGGCCGATGCGGTATGGTCGCTCTCTTCGCTCGTAATGGCCGGCGGGGTGGCGCGTATCGTTCTGCTTGAAGGGCTTTACCGTGCCTTTACCGTGGTGGAGGGGCATCCGTATCACAACGAGTAGTCTGTTCTACTCGACCGGATCAACTTCCTTTTCTTGCGTTTCCGGCGCATCCCAGGAAAACTTTTTCGGAATACTGGGCGGGTGGGCCAGTTCGCGAACAATATTTTCGCCGTCAGGTCCTTTCATAACCAGCTTGATCCAGACTCCATGAAGGGAGCTTTTAAGGTCGATCTTATCTCCCCAGTCCCGGCTGGCGGACCGCTCCAGCAGGGTGACCCGGCCGGTGGCGGTTTCTTTGGTTTCACGCGATTCGATGGGTTTTATTCTCGCTTGACCATCTTTGAGCTTTTGCTGTTCCACGGCCTGATAGCGTTGAGGGCGGGGGTCATCTTCGGGGCGGTTCTTGTTGGCCTTCTCGTCTTCCACCGCTTGTTCCTGTTCATAGTAGATGCGATATTCCATTAAGATATTCGATAAGGTAGCATCGCTCCGGTTTTCCAGCGAAAGCTTGTATTCATACTGGCTGACTTTGTCGATCGCGACGGTCTGAACCCCGCTTTCGCCCCGACGACCTCCGCCAAATTCTTCTCCGAGATCGACTTCATGCTCCTTCTTTGTGGAACTTATTTCTTTCCGTTCGACATCAAGTTTGAACTTGGCTGCTGAGGAGAAGACGGAGGCTGCATACCATTTCTTGATATAGGTTTGGTCCTTTTCTGAAAACGATGTGCTCGGAACAGTGAGCAGCTTATTGTCCTCTCGCTGAATCTTTACTTTGTCGGTTACTGGATCATACAGGACGATTCCGGCTTTCAGGGTCCGACCATCCTGTGCGGTGAAAGTGCGCAGGCCAATGTCTGCAAAAGCGGATGAAGCGCCGAATACAACGAGCCAGAGCCATATTTTCATTTCCCGATCCTTTTTCTAATACCATGACGCAAGATGAACATTAAACGCATCCGCTGATATAATATTGCATGTATAAGGAACCGTATTGAATCTCATTGATTAGAATCATTTTAAAGCTATTTTCTATACGCTTCAGGGGCAAGTCTGTAATATGTGGGGAGCATTTTTTAGGAGTTGATGTGGATATTAGCGGGTGGTTGAAAAAGCAGATGGTTTCGGTGGATGCGTATGACCCCGAGTTGCTGCTGCGGAGTTTTCTTGATGAGATGGAGCTGGGGTTGAATGGAGAGTCCAGCTCGCTGGCGATGATTCCATCGTATGTAAATATCACCAAAGCCATACCGGCAGGAAAGCCCGTTGCGGTGATCGATGCAGGAGGAACCAATCTGCGCATCTGCATTGCTTCGTTCGATGATCAGGGTGCAGTCCAAATAAGCCATTTCAGCAAGCAGCCGATGCCGGGACGCGACCACGAAATGAGTGTCTCGGCATTCTACGAAATTTTAACCCATGCGCTGGTGCCGCTGCAGGATAAATTTGAGAACATTGGGTTCTGCTTTTCCTATCCCGCCTCCATTCTTCCGAGCTTTGACGGCCGTTTGCTGCACTGGACCAAGGAGATAAAGATTCCCGATCTCGTGGGCAGGCATATTGGAGCCGGTTTGCTGGACGCTTTGGGCGAATGCGGTGTGTCCGGCAAGAAGGTTGTGATCCTGAACGACACCGTTGCCGCGCTGCTTGCCGGCCGTGCGCGAGGAGATTCATTCAATGCGTCTTCGTATATCGGCTTCATTCTCGGAACCGGCACGAATACAGCCTACGTGGAAAAAAATGAGAATATCGTTAAGCTGGACGGTTATCTGTCATCGGGCTCGCAGGTGATCAATGTGGAATCGGGCGGGTTTGCCGCGTTTAGGCGCGGTCCCGTTGATTTGCTGCTGGATGGGCAAAGCGAAAATACCGGCGGCCACGTGTTCGAAAAAACCATCTCCGGGGCCTATCTCGGGTCGATCACACTATGCCTTTTGCAGGAGCTGGCGGATGAGGACATTTTTTCACCAGGCGGCGCGGCCGCGCTGTTGTTGATGAAGGATATCTCCACCATCGAGATCGATAATCTGCTGGCCAATAATGGCCGGGAGGTCGGGGTGCTCGGAACGGGTGTTTTCACCGATCAGGACCGCGATGCCATGAAAGCCGTTTTCGCTGCGGTGGTTGACCGCGCGGCTTTGTTCGCGGCGGTGAACATGGCCGCCGCGGTTGTCAAGTGCGGCGAAGGGGTAAGTCCTCAAAAACCGGTCTGCATTAATATTGATGGATCCACCTATTATAAAACCTTTCAGCTGGCCGATAAAACCCAGGCTCATCTAAAACAAATTCTTGGATCGCGGGGACTGCATTATCGTTGCATTGATGTTGAGGATGCTCCGGTGGTTGGCGCGGCTATCGCAGGCCTTACGACATTTTAATAACGAACCAGCGCTTTCCTTTATCCTGCAAGGTTAAGGGAGACCAGCGTCACGGCATTGAAGATGGCGTGCATGCCGATGCTGGTCCAAAGCGAGCCGGAGCGTAGATAGGCCAGGCATGTTCCAATCGACAGGATCATCAGCGCCGTGAAGGAATGAAAGTTTCCGCTGCGGAAGGTGATGTACGCCGACAGGCACAGCACCAGTGCAAGCATCACGCGGGTAACCAGGATCATCCATTGATTTCGCGACGGCCAGCATAAGACACAGAAAATCGACGCCAGCCCGAACAGTATCAGGAAAATAAAAAAGTGGAAGTGCAGCAGGGCAAAGAGGCTGGAGACAAGCAGCGTTGAACCGACAAGCCCGATGCGTTTCAGCAGCGCTGGAAAAAGGATGGCGCGAAAGAGCAACTCTTCGAAAAACGGCGCCGCAATAACGGCCATCAACGCAAAAAGGATGCGCTCAGCCGGATTGGAGTCGACAAACTGGCGCGCGGTTTCCTGCAGCGGCAGGTCATACCCCATCCACTTGATCAGCGCGACGGACATCATGAGCAACGGCACGAGCGCGAGATAAAAGAACGGGGCAAGTGCTATGAATTTGATATGCCGCCAACCCAGCCCCAGGCCGGATGCCAGGGTATCTTCCCGGTGCCAGGTATTGGTGAAAATAACAAACGAGACGATGCTGTATATGAGGAGTGCAATGGCCAGCCGTGCGGTGGGAATCTGGTGCTCATAAAAAAAGCGGCCGCTGAACATGGCCAGAATGAACAGAAAAAGATGCAGGAGGATGATGCCATAGATTTCAAGGAAGCTGATCGCTCTGTTGCTCAACCGCGCCGTTAATGCCGGGATGTCCGGCGCATGCCTGCGGTGGTAGAACAGGAGAAGGGACAGAGAAAATAAACCACCGACAAAAAGGATCATTTCAAAGGTGCTGAAAAGTTTCTGTATTCCAGATTCGGCATTGGCTAGCAATTCGTCCATTCAAATCATCCTATCCGGCGGGTCATTTTAATCAATTGCGAAAATGAAGTGCGGCCTTTATGGTGAACAAATGATCACGCCTGAAAAGTGGGAAAAACTTCGTGAGCGGCTGGCCAAGCTTGAAATCATGGAAGCGGATATGGAGGAGCATTTTATCCGGGGCTCCGGCAAGGGTGGGCAGAAAGTCAATAAGACCTCCTCCTGCGTGCAGCTGATCCATGCGTTCAGCGGAATTGAAATCCGTTGCCATAAGACCCGCTCGCAAGCGGATAACCGCTATTGGGCGCGACACGAACTATGCGAACGGATTGAGGAAAAGGTGCTTGGTGAAAAAAGCGCCAAGCAACAGATCATTGAAAAGATTCGCCGTCAGAAGCGCCGCCGCTCCCGCAGAGCCAAGGCCAGGATGCTTGATGGGAAAACGAAGCAAGGTCAAAAAAAGAGGCTGCGGGGTCGTATTCGTCCGGAGGATTGATCAGTTATTCATAGATGACCACATAGTGGTCTGCCCGCAGGCGCTCAATCCATCGCTCGCGCAGCCGCGTGCGCTCCTGCGCGACCAGGCGGTTCTTAATATCCTGCCGGACCTCCTCGAAAGGTTTGTATGCCGATTGGCGGCGCGCCTCAACCTTGAGAATGTACAACTGCGTTTCCGTTTCGATAATGTCGCTTATTTGGCCTGCAGGCAGTGCTTCCAGCGCCTGCTGTAGTTCGGGGCGCACATCCTTGGGCTGCATCCATGGGAACGAACCTCCGTCTGAGGCGCGGCTGCCTTCGGACACCGCCTTGGCGGTTTCTGCAAAGTCGGCGCCCTCCTTCAGTCGTTGGAGAATCTTTTCGGCTTCCGCCACTTTTACGGCTTGGTCTTCCGAGGTCTCCCCCTTGTTGAGCAGGATCACGCTGTATTTAATCTTCTCGGGAATAAAATAGGATTCCTTGTTGTTTTCGTAGGCCTCGCGTTCCTGCTCGGGGGTCACGCGTGCGCGGCTGGAAATTTCTTCGTTGACCATCATACCAACAGCCAGCTGCTCGCGGATCGTATCCATGAATTCTCTGCGTGTTTTCTTTTGTTGAGCGAGAACCTTTTCGAACAGGGCTTTGTCGCCTTTAAAGCGATCGTTGATCATTCGCTTAATTTCGTCGTTCACATACTGGTCCGGGATTAGTCCGCCCCGGGCCTTGAACGCTTCCATGATCAAGGCGCGCTGCACCAATTCATCCCTGGCCCGATTAAACGCTTTCTCGAGTTCTTCCTCGAGTTGTGCGCCTTGGTAGGCGCGATAAAGTTCCGGCAGCATGGGTGTAAGCGCTTCGCGAACTTCACCACGGGTAATTACCCGGTCGTTGACTCGGGCCGCATAGCCGTCGATCTCGATCGAGGAGGATTGTAGAGGCGCAAGATTGGTCTGGCCCGAAACGAGCCATGCGGCGGATAGAATGGTCAGGATTGGGAAAACATATTTCATGATCCGCACACCATAGATAAAGGGTGCATACGGCGCAATGCCGAAAAGCCCAACCACGAATATTCTTT
>JBFHPA010000025.1:0-18086 GCA_041592955.1 Pontiella sp. | reverse complement strand
ACGCAACCATGAAGTGGACCCGGGAAAACAACCTGACCTGTTTTTATTTTGAAGCGTTTGATGAACCCTGGAAAAGTAAGGGCACCGACGGCTCGGAAGGGCATTTCGGCCTGTTAACCGTCGATGGAAAAGCCAAGTATGTCCTTTGGGATCTAGTGGATGCGGGCGCTTTTGAGGGACTTAGCCGCGGCGGCCATCCCATCACAAAAACCCACGGCGGGGATAAAGCGGTATTACTGAAAACGCTGAAGGCGCCGGCGCACTTTAAAAATTAACCTGACTTGGATTTGGATTATGAAAAAACAAATTACACAAACCGCCCTTTTAACGATCCTGATTCCGACCGCCGGCATTTCGATGGCCGCTCCGTCTGCTCCTGCGATCTCAATCTACCAGACCAGCCGCCAGGGCGACCGACTTGCGAAGGTTGAACTCAAGGATGCCGCCAAACGTAATCCAACCCGCACCCTGAAACTGGATCCTACCAAGACCTACCAGACGCTCGTCGGAATCGGCAGCTCGTTTACCGAATCGAGTGCCTACGTCTTATCGGAATTATCGCAGAAGGCGCGGGATGACGTCATGAAGGCGTACTTCTCGCCGGAAGGCGCGCATATTTCACTGACCCGCACCCACATTGCGAGCTGCGATTTTTCGGTCCGGAACTACACCTATGCACCCGTGCCGGGTGACGTGGAAATGAAACACTTTTCCATTGAACCGGACCGCACCTATCTCCTGCCGATGATCAAGGCCGCGCAGGCTGTCGATGGCGCCGACTTTAAAATTCTGGCCTCTCCGTGGACGTCGCCGCCATGGATGAAAACCAACAACACCTGGAATGGCGGAGAGCTGAAACCCGAGTTTTACCCGGCCTTTGCCAAGTACATCGTAAAGTATATCGAGACCTACGGCGCGGAAGGCGTGCCGATCTGGGGTCTCACTCCGGTCAACGAACCGCTGGGCAACGATGCCAACTGGGAAAGCCTGCACTTTAACCCGGAGCAGATGCGAAAGTTTATCGCCGATCACCTCGGGCCCGCCCTTGCCGATGCGGGGTTCGACGTGCCCCTGTGGATTTATGACCAAAACCGTGAAGACATCATGATGGACTGGGCGGACACCATTTACGGGGATAAAAAGGCGTCCGCCTTTGTCCGGGGAATGGCCGTGCATTGGTATCAAAGCACGATCGATGTTGGCGGAGAAATGCTCGACCAGGTCCACCAAAAATATCCCGGAAAAGAAATCCTTCATTCGGAAGGATGCATCGACGCCCTCGGCGATGATGAACCGATTGGTTCATGGCTGGAGGATGATTGGTACTGGCGCCCCGAGGCCACCGATTGGGGCAAGTTCTGGGCTCCGGAGGAGGACAAGAAAGATCACCCCCCCTACCGCGCATTCTATCGTTACACGCGCGATCTTATCGGCGGGTTGAACCATAATCTCGTCGGCTGGATTGATTGGAACATGGCGCTCAATACCCGCGGCGGTCCCAACCATGCCCGCAACTTTTGCCTCGCTCCTGTCATGGTTGATTCGGGGCGCGACCACGCCTACTTGACACCGCTCTACTACTCCATCGCCCATGTCAGTAAATTTATCCGGCCGGGTGCGCAGCGCATCGGCCTCTCCGGGCACAACGACACCTTCATGGCCACTGCCTTCCGGAATCCCGATGGATCGATCGCAGTGGTGGTCTTCAACCTTGCCGAGGAGGATGTTGTCTACGCGGTCAAACTGGGCGACCAATCCATACCGGTCGGCATCAAGGGGCAGGCCCTTCAGACCATCGTCATCCCATGATAAGCAGCGTTGACCGCTTTCGTGACCATGGCTCATCGTTTCCAGTATCCGAGACTGCCTTTATCCCGCGAAAAAAGTAATAGGTAAAAATCGGTGCTGCGGCATCAAATGATGTAGGAAACTTCCTGTATCAAATGAATTGGGCATAATAAGAACTATGCTCTGTAAGCGCTTTCAGGTATACAGTATCCGTTTATATTTCGACATCTGTCTACCCTCATCGGCAGTGAATACATTTTACGGTTTATACTTTTATCTGGAGCATTTATGAAACGCATGACTGGAGACTTAGCCGACAGCGGTACGCTGTCCACAGCTCAGAACCAGATATGGAGCGAGGAATTCGACTCCGGCACAGCCCCTGACGGCGATATATGGTCCTACGATCTGGGCGACGGCGGTTGGGGAAACAACGAACTCCAGACATATACCCGTGATGCTGCCAACGTAAGGATCGAAAGAGGCCAGCTCATCATTACGGCCATGCAGGAGGGCAGTGCCTTTACCTCGGCGCGGATCAAGACCGAGGATAAGTTCACGTTCAAGTACGGCACGCTTGAAGCCCGGATTCAGGTTCCCGATTTGGGCAATGGTTTATGGCCTGCCTTTTGGGCCTTGGGTCATAATTTCTCGAGCATCGGCTGGCCGGCTTGCGGTGAGATTATTGTCATGGAAATGGGCGTTGAAGGCGCCATTAATGCAGGGGTGGCCAATCGGCGGATTACATCGGCTGCCCATTGGGAATGCAATAATACGCACGAAACCGATGGAGCAACATTGGATTATCCGCACGATATGAATGGATCGTTCCACATCTACCGTATGGAATGGACTCCGACCGATCTTTCGACCTATGTCGATGATGTCCGGATCTGGACCATGGACATAACCGGTATCCCGGCCATGCACAAGCCTTACTTCCTGCTCCTCAACCTTGCCGTCGGAGGTGTACACACGGGAATATGCGACGCCGGCGACATCACCGCACCCGTTCCAGCTGAATACCGGGTTGACTACATTCGTATCTTCGACAACGGATTTTCTGTCTTGGGCGGCTCCTCCGTGCAGAGAAAAACCACGGGGCAGAAGTGATATGCTAAACGATTCCAGCCCTCCAGGGCGCATATCCGCCTCTTCTTGAACAAAAACATTTACTTCCAGGCTATTTATCTGGAAATTGGAAAACAGCATGTGGCAACTTTTTAAAGAATTTCTCCTGTTTTTGCGTCAGGAAAAGAAGTGGTGGTTGATTCCACTCGTCTTTGTGCTTCTGCTTCTTGCTGCAGTGATTGTTTTTACGGGTGGTTCTGTGCTCGCACCGCTTATGTACCCGTTCATGTAGGAGTTTCATGTGGAGCACATTCTTGGAATCTCTGCCTATTACCACGACTCTGCAGCCGCGCTGCTGAGTCGCGGCAAGATTATTGCCGCGGCCCAGGAGGAGCGATTCAGCCGCAAAAAGAACGACGAGCGCTTCCCCCGTAACGCGGCGGCCTTTTGCCTAAAGCAAGCCGGTCTCACGGAATCCGATCTGGATGCCGTTGTTTTTTACGATAAGCCCATCATTAAGTTCACCCGCCTTTTGGAATCCTATCTGGCGGTCGCCCCCGGCGGGTGGGCGACATTCCCGCGAGCCCTGCCACCCTGGCTGGGGGAGAAGCTCAATCTGCGGGGCACCCTGCGTTACGAAATGCCCGACCTCCCCGAAGGAGCTCCGATTCTCTTTACCGAGCATCACCAGTCCCATGCGGCCAGCGCCTTTTATCCGTCACCCTTCGAGGAGGCGGCCATCCTGACGGTGGACGGCGTGGGTGAATGGGCAACCACCACCGTTGGGCAGGGTCGGGGTAATGAGGTGGAGATGCTCAAGGAGCTCAAATTCCCGCATTCCCTTGGCCTGCTCTATTCCGCATTCACCGCGTATTGCGGATTCCGGATCAATTCCGGTGAATACAAGCTGATGGGACTCGCTCCCTATGGTGAGCCCAAATACGTGGACCTGATCTACGACCACCTGGTTGATGTAAAGAAAGACGGATCCCTTAAACTCAAACTGGAATACTTTCATTTTCTGCGCGGCCTGCGCATGACGAACTCAAAATTTGACCGGCTGTTCGGCGGCCCGCGCCGCCAGCCGGAAACCCCGGTCGAGCAACGGCATATGGATGTGGCCCGCTCCATCCAGACGGTGGCGGAGGAAATCATGGTGCGGCTGGCACGCCACGCACGCCAGATGACCGGCCAAAAGAATCTCTGTATGGCGGGAGGGGTCGCGCTCAACTGTGTCGCGAATGGAAAAATCCTCCGTGAAAAGATCTTTGACCGCATCTGGATCCAACCGGCTGCAGGCGATGCCGGCGGCGCACTGGGCGCCGCCCTCGCGGTTTGGCATATGAGTAAAGAAGATCCGCAGCCCCGCACGATCATTAAACCGGATGCCATGCAGGGGGCCTTTCTCGGGCCGGAATTTCACGATGATGAGATTGAGGAGGTCCTGCAGCGGCACAAGGCGGTCTACCGCAAGCTCGACCGCGAATCCCTGCTGGATGAGGTGACTGAACTGCTCGGCGATGAAAAGATCGTCGGCTGGGTTCAGGGTCGCATGGAGTTTGGGCCGCGGGCCCTCGGCCACCGATCTATTCTGGGCGATCCACGATCCCCGAAGATGCAATCGATATTGAACCTGAAGGTCAAATACCGCGAATCGTTTCGCCCCTTTGCGCCGGCCGTTTTGCTGGACCGCACCGCCGAATTCTTCGAGCTGGATACGGACTCGCCCTACATGCTGATCGTGGCGCCCGTTCAGCCGTCCCAGCGCCTTGAAGTGGATGCCAAGGCGTCCGGCCTTGAACGCCTAAAGCAATTGCGGTCGACTCTGCCAGCCATCACCCACGTCGATTATTCCGCCCGGGTCCAGACGGTGTCGGCGGAGCAAAACCCCATCTTTCACGCCATCCTTAAGCGGTTCGAGGAAAAAACCGGATGTCCCGTGCTCATGAACACCTCATTCAACGTCCGGGGCGAACCGGTGGTCTGTACGCCGGATGATGCCTATCGCTGCTTCGTCAATACCGAGATGGATTATCTGGCGATCGGTAACTTCCTGCTGGAACGCGGTGCCCAGCCGCAAAAGATAGTGAAACAGAAATTCCACCCCGTACCGGATTAAGCCCATGCTTCGACTCAAGGAAACCCCCATCGAATGGATCAAGTTTATCGCCGTGATCGGGGTGGCGGTTAACGCCGTCCTGTGGCTGCTCTGGTGGAGGCACGGGATACCTATTGCCATTCCGGTGGCGACCGTAACGATTGCGATCCTGTCCGTCATCGCGGCCATTCTCCGCCCCCACAGCTTCCGCGGTTTTTACCGGGGCGGCATGACCGTCAGCTTCCACATCGGCCAGATCATCGGCAAAGTTCTGCTGACGCTGTTCTTCTTTCTTTTCGTGACTCCCACGGGGCTCATTCTGCGCCTGTTCGGCAAGGACCTGTTGCGGCTCAAGAAGACACCCGGCGAGGAGACCTACTGGCACCCGGCTAAAAACAGCCATGAATTCGACCGCATGTTTTAGAACCTATCCTAAGTCATGCGCCGCGTGGGATCACACGGCCTAAAGTATACCGATTTTCAAAGTAACGGATACTGCGCCCTGTCACCGACTGGGCGCCAGAAACGGTTTCGGGATAGCTTCCAACGTATGCAATACTTGAAACGATGCATGGAGGGACGCACGCACGCTGTGCGTCCGCAGGCACCCAGCGTATGCCTCTCCAGTGCGGCATTCCAATCGTTGGTTGCTCTAAGAATCAATACCTAAGCATTTTGGAAATTGACATTACCTGCGCATCTGCTCGATCTGCTTCAGGAGTTTCTCGGCCTGAATGAAGTCGCTGCGCAGCTTCACGGCTTTCTTTGCACACATCTCTGCTTCCTTCAATCTTCCGGCTTTCGCCAGCAGCGCACCTAAATAGTACTCGGTCCACGCATTCGGTAGCAAGGTGCGGAATTTTTCAGCCTGCTCGATCGCCGCATCGCTCATTCCGTTGCCATCAAGAAACTGGGCATAATTACCGATCAGCAAGGTGTCTTCCGGTGCCTTTTCCAGCGCCGACTCATAGATCCGACGGTCCTGCATGGCCGTGGTGTTTGTTACCCGGGCCAGGATCGCCTTCTTCGTCGCAACGATATGCTCCCTGTTGGTCCGGTTGCTGGTCTGTGAAGTAAAGGGCATGGTGTTGACGCGCTCGGATTCCGCGTGCCAAAGCCGCACCTGGTCCCATACCGTAAGGCCGAGCCGCCGGCTGCATGCATCCTGCTCCAGCCAGCTTTCAGTCTGCGATTCCAGAATTTCGGAGGGCAGAACGGTTCTCACCTGATCGGCGAAAATCCGTGCCAGCATGTAGTTGCCGTCCACGTTGAAGTGAACATGCTCGTAGAACAGTTCTTTGCCGGGGATGCCTTCGGGGGATTGAACCGTCAGGGCTTCTGTCGCATCAAGTCCGCGCACCCGGCCGTCCTCAGGCGTCGCATCCATCACGATCTGATTAATACGGGTATCCGCCCGCACGGCGAGCGCATCGTAGTCCCGGGCATGCACGTACGCCTGCCGGGCTTGTTCAGCACGACCGAGAGCAAGATGACAGATCCCCATGCGAAACTGCAGTTCGGCAAACTCGAAATCGATTTCCGCCGCATCCCGGTAACTGCGCAGCGCCTGCTCATATTGTCCGGTCTGTTCGTGCGCCCTTCCTTCCTGAAAGAGCCGCTCCCATTCAGACTTCTCCGAAGCATTCAAACCCTCCCGGTGCAGTGACGCAAAAGGGGAGCAGTCCTTCAGATTGCTGGCGACCGTACTGAGGATGATGGGAACTCTGGAAGCCCGGCCGGTTTCCAGAATATCCTTCAGGTTACCCGCAAAGTTCTCGTAGGTCCTGAGCCGGGCCGGATCATCATGCCGTAGCGGATTCTCTTTGAACATGTTGATCCCCCCCCATTGGTCGGGCGCCTGCGATTTTGAAGCCAGCATGGATACGATGCTGGCCATTAATTGCCCGAGGCGCGTCTTTTTCAGGGCAAGGCCGGTGCGGACAAACCCCAACCCGGGAGCCTTTGCCCCGAAAACCGTACCCGCACCAAAGGGGCCGATCATCTCGTTGTTGCCCATGTAAATCACCCAGAGGTCGCCCTCCAGGCCGGCACACTCGCGGGCAATCGGGAGGATCGCATGCGAATTGATCGCCGTCATCGCCACGCAGACGATTTCAAATTCGGTGTCGGGATAGCGCTCATCCAACAGCACATCGAGGTATCGTGAAACGCCGTAGCTCGGTTCGGGATCCCCCAAGGCCGCCGATTCACCAAACACGAATATCCGGTAGACGCCCGCTGCTTTCCGGGCAGGGATCCGGGTCAGGTTCGGCGTGCGTGCCAAGTCTGTAGGAAAGAATCGTTTGCTGAATGTATGACTCGGAATCAGGAAATCCTGCCCATCGATGCGACTCTTCACAAAAAAGCTCGTTGGATAACCATAACCGGACAAAGTCAAAGCCAGCTCCAGAAATCCGAGAATAGAAGCCGGAATCACAACGATGGTCATAAACCGGAACATCCATAAACGTCGTTTGCTGAACGCTCGCCGGGGAACCGATTGATTAGACCTGTGCGGGTTCAAGTCAATGTCTGCATCAGTCGGATGTGGTTTCTTCATGCGGCTGGTCTCGTTGTGAATATAATATAGTTCAAATCCCGATTAAAGGGGTTTAGCACCCACAGAACCTCACGATGCTGTTTCCAAATCACCCCCTCAGTCAACAGGAAATGCGAAAATAGAAAACGTCTGGATGAGGGCCACCCCTTTTTTTACGATCCCTAATAGGGAAAACTTTATTTTTTGTTGCCGCGCTCATTCAATAGGGCCACTCAGGAGTTCATCGAGACCTCCCTGAACACCTCATTTAAAAGTGGATTTTGATGGATTAACTCCCAGAAAGGAGGTTTTTCAGCTATTTTACGTAGTGTGGGGTATTGGACAGATTCCATATGGGTTACACATCCGACGAATTTTACCACCTAGCCGGAAGGTTAGTTTTTGGAAAAAAGTACTTTACAATGTAAGCGCTCTCATATAGACATGTATGTGCTCTCAGTGGAGAGCAGTAAGGTGCGTAGGCACAAGACTGAATGCGGTTACATAAAAATGGGAGAAATAACATGAAGACTAGACATGTAGTATTAGCAACCATCATGGCATGTGCCTTGATTGGCGGATCGGTTCAGGCCGATCTGAATTTCACCGTTGATGCGGGTGCGAACGCAGTTTCCTGGGTCAACATATTTGAACTCGATGGTGTCACAGGCTCTGGCGGTTTCGGATATGATCCGGCGTTGAACACGAGCTCGTTTTCAGATCCCATCCTGACCCTCGGCATGAACACCGATATCTACACCGCCAACAATGGTGGAACGGCCGGTTATGATACGTTCTGGTTCAACGGCCCCGGTCCGAATGATCAGAATAAAGTCGTTGAAATCAACACGTATCAGGAAGTCGGTGGCGTTGCTTCAAACACAACTGTCAATTTCGACTTTCATGTTATTGCCAACGACATTTCTCCGGATTATGAAACTACAGCATTCATCAAGGTGTTGGATCCGAACGCTGGTTGGGCTACCACACAGATAGCAACCACTCCCCTGACACTTGGGACGCAGAACCTGACCTTTGACACTCTTGCTGGCGGCGTTGTCGTTCAGGCCGGATTTTACGTCAAGGGCACTGCATATGTTGATCCTGCAACTGCAGCCACTTACAGTGGTGTTCAGATCATTCCTGAGCCGGCTACCATTGGTCTGCTTGGAATCGCCGGCGTTGGGTTGTTCGTAGCCCGCCGTCGCCGTATCTAGATCTAACCTGATCCATAGATATGTAGAAAAAGGATGCCGTTTTTCGGCATCCTTTTTTTTACCTTGGCCTGTATTATTCACGCGTCGAGTTTGCTTTGACAACAAGACGTCGCACCTTTGGAGCAAGATCATCACAAGGTGTATTCAGGAACGATCCAGTTTCCGCGTTTGTTCAGCTCGTCCGTCAACAGATCCGGGGAATGTCTTCGGATGGCGGTATCTGTCAACGCGTAACCCCAATTCATCAAACGCCCCTGCTCTTCCTTGTTGAACGCGTTTAAGCGCGTCCGCAGTGTTGCAAGTGCCGCACTGACGGATGAGTCGGAGGTCATGGAGTCGTCGAATTGGTAGTTCTCTATTTCTGTACTCAGTCCAAAATAGGTTCCGCCGAATTTTTTATCGATGTATCGGGCAATCAATATTCTTTTTCTGAGCGCCCGCTGCTGCTCGACCATGATGTCGGTCATACGCTTGAATTGGCTGATCCAGTTTTTCCGGGGTTTGCGGTCAACGCCGAAGGGCGTGCCGGCATCACAGCAGATCACATGACTGAAATTGCCTTTCCATACGGCTTCGAGTCCCAGGTTGTCATACAGTCCCCCATCCGCCAAAAAGAGCTTCCCGCGCAAGCGCTCATCATTGAAATATTCTGAAAACCCTTTTAACGTGCTCCGTCGCCATTGCGCAGGATTCAGTTTCAGCGTCACGGGTGACAGCATAGGCGGAAAGGCCGATGAAATGCCTACCGCCTGCGCCAGCGAGATGTTGGGATTGGGATACGTTCCGATCTTATAGTCCGACAGCTCTTTTTTTTGGATCCGCACACTGGCTCCCGTCTGCAGGCTGGTGCCATAGAAAATAAATTCCGGCGCACTGCGAGGGATCGACTCCAACCGGGCGCCTTTAAACAGGCCCCTGTCATACGCCTTCGCCAGCTTGTCGCCGACCGTCTCCCGCGAAAAGATCGCGGAAACGAGCGATTTAACATCAATGCTTTTGGAACAAAAAACCTGAATCGGTTGGGCGATCACTTCCTCGAAATTGGTCGCAACCCCCGAAGCATCGATGGATAAGTCATCCCACCGCAGCGCCAGCCAGGCCGTTAAAATACTCCCGCCCGAAACCCCGGTGATCATCGACAGCCTGGGCAGCAGGCCAAACTCGTTAAGACGCCACAGCGCCCCCAGTGAATACAAAGTGGCCCGGTATCCTCCCCCGGAAACAGCCAGTGCGATGGTTTGGTTATTCGGCATAATCATTTTCCCGTTATGGTCTCCCGATCGAGCTTGTCGCTACCCGCACAAGGCGTGCACTTCGGCGCGTATCAATCTATCTCTTTTCGGCCAGCCAGATGGTGTGTCGCCGCCCTTTGGTTTTTCGGGCGCGGACGGTGATTTCTTCAATACTCAATCCGGCGCCGCGCAACCGCTTAGTAAATGATTTATCGGGCTCGGCCGACCATACCCCGAGCAGGCCCCCGGGTTTGAGCGCGGCCTTTGCCGCCAAGATGCCGCCGCGGGAATAGAGGCGGTCATTCCCCGCATGCGTGAGCCCGTCGGGTCCGTTGTCAACATCCAGCAGTATGGCGTCGAAGACGCCGCTCTTTTCTTTGATGACGTGCGCGACATCCGATTCGCGGACGGTGACGCGCGGATCATCCAGCGGATGGCCGGCGAGATCGGCCAAGTGGCTGCGATTCCATTTAATGACGGCGGGCACGAGTTCGGCCACGACCACTTCGGCATCGGGATCGAGGTTGTCGAGGGCGGCGCGCAGCGTAAAGCCCATGCCCAGCCCCCCGATCAATACCCGTGGATGCTTGCGATCCCGCACCTGCCGGCAGGCCAGTTCGGCGAGGGCATCTTCGGAACCGTGCATCCGGCTGTTCATCAGCTCTTCATTTTTTACGGAGATGGAAAATTCGTGTGCGCGTTGATAGAGCTTCATTGCTCCACCGTCGCCCGGTACATCCACCTCATCGAGTAAAACCCACGGATTCATCCGATTTTCATATTCTATTCTGCCGATAGATACAAGCACCCCGCATGAGCAGGGTAAACGTACTAAAGAAATCTTTACTATCGCTTCAACCGCGGCCCATGGTGCGGCATGAGTTTTATCTATGAAGAACTGGATTTCCGCCCCACCCCGATCGGCGACCTGATGCTGCGTCGGCGGCGTATGCCGCAGTTCGGGGACATCGACATCTATGAAGTGAAGTTGGGCGAGGATTTTCTAATGACAAGCCTGTTTCACGAGGCGGAATCGCAACTGGCGAAGCTGGGGCTCGGCGCGCTGGATCGCGAACCACTGGATGTGGTGGTGGGCGGCCTCGGGCTTGGATACACGGCCGTTGAGGCGTTGAAGGATCGGCGGGTGGAATCGCTCGTGGTGGTGGATTATCTCCAAGGGGTGATTCAATGGCACCAGACCGGCTTGGTGCCGCTGGGAAAAACCCTGACGGACGACGCCCGCTGCAAACTGGTACAGGCCGACTTTTTTGCGATGGCGCGCGATACCGCCAGCAGCTTTGATCCCGAAGAACCGGCGAAGCTGCACGATGCCGTTCTACTGGATATCGACCACACACCGACCAACGTCCTGAGCCAAACGAACAAGCATTTCTATACCGAGGCAGGGCTCGGGGAACTGGCGCAACACCTCAAGCCCGGCGGGATCTTTGCACTATGGGCTGATGGACTGCCGGACGCCGGGTTTACCGAGCGGCTCAGCCGCGTTTTCGCCCGCGCCGAAGCACACACCATCACGTTTGACAATCCCATCACCGGCGGTTCGTCCGTGGGTGCCGTCTATGTGGCGCAGCATAGAGAGCTGCTAGTTACCGAATAAGGGTTGTTGAGGAATGGGCACTCAAAGGATCTGCATCTTGTAAATCCCGTTGATCCGGTCAAAAACAGCAGTCGCACGGATTGAAAAATTATTTCACCACGAAGAATACGAAGACCAGTGTGGACGGGGTTTAACCACAGAGGACACAGAGGACGCAGAGGTAACCGCGAATGGGCGCATAGAAAAACAAAGGGGTACGAGACGGGATGACCTAGCCCTCGCAGAGGCGCTGAGGGCGCGGAGGATTGAATTCAAATACCTGCTCTGCGAGCTCTGCCTCTCTGCGAGGGATCAAGGCGTCTGAGTGGGTTCCGTTAGGTATGGGAAATGGCGTCGACCGGGCAGCCTTCTTCGGCTTCGAGGGCGCTTTTCTGCAGCTCTTCGGGTACGGGATCGAGTTTGACCTGCGAGGTGTCGTCCGGCAGCTCAAACACTTCCGGACAGGTTTCTTCGCACGCGCCGCATCCGATGCAGGTTTCCTGATCTACTGTGAATTTCATTATATTCCCCTATTTGGTTATTGATGTGCGGAACCATACACATTTCCAACGGACGGAATAAAGATTGAGGTCGAAAAAAATACCGTTACCTGCAAGGCCGGCGGCTCGCCCGCCACACGAGCCGGGTTGGACACGGCAACGTGGCCTTACTCGGGCGGTCGAGCCCTACCTTTCCTTGGGCGGATTCCAGACGACGCGGAAGCCGGTGTGGATGAGGCTGGTGTCGGGGCTGGTTTTCATGCGGGCGGCGGGACGGTAGCCGGAGCAGTAGGCATCGTTGCAGAGAAAGGAGCCGCCGCGGGTGACGCGCTTGGGCACGCCGGGTTCGGCGGGATCATAGCTGCCGGAGGGTCCGTAGGGGTTAACGGAGACCTTCTGCCGGGCACGCATGGAGTAGGCGTCGGGATGATACCAGTCGTTGACCCATTCCCAGACATTGCCGGCCATGTCGTACAGACCATAATCGTTGGGAGCAAAAGCGGTGACGGGCGAGGTATAGTAGTAGCCGTCCTTTTTGGTGTTGCGGGTGGGAAAGCTGCCTTCCCAAATATTAATTTTGGCTGGGCCCTCGGTAACGGCTTCATCACCCCAGATGAAGGGCTGTTGTTCGTGTCCACCGCGTGCGGCATATTCCCATTGGGCTTCGGTGGGCAACGACATGTTTTTCCATTCGGCATAGGCCTTGGCGTCGTACCAGGAAACATGCACCACAGGATGGTCCATTTTGTCTTTGATCGAGCTGCCGGGGCCGGTCGGCGCATTCCACTGCGCCCCCTTTTTCCAGCGCCACCAGACGAGCGGGTTGTCGAGCCCGACGGGATAGCCTGGCGGAGTAAAGACCATCGAGGCCGCCACCAGCACGGATTCATCCGGCGGAGGTGTTCCGGGCGGGGCCCCTTTCATGATTTCTGCGAGCGTCGGCTTTCTTTCGGCCGTGGTGACGTAGCCGGTGGCATCGACAAATTTCTTAAACTCGGCATTGGTGACGGGGGTCCGGCTGATCCAGTAGCCATCAAGCTTCACGCGGTGCAGCGGTTTTTCGTCGGGCCGCGCAAAATGGTCGGCGCCGCCCATGGTAAATTCGCCGGCGGGGATCCATATCATACCTTCGGGGGCCGTCGGAGCGGGAAAGCCAAACCGCGAAGGCAGGACTTCGCAGCAGCTGTTGGTGGCCACCTGTGCACCGGCGGAGATGACGAGACTTAAACCGATTCCGATAATGATCTGTTTCATGAAAAACCTCACTAAATGAATGCGGGACTGCGTGTACGTCTGCCCCGCTAATAGAACAAAATATAGATGAGAGACCCGCGAACCGATCAATATGTTCGATTATTAAGGTAGTAATTGAGCGCCGGGCCCATCCAGGGCCAGAGCCGGGTGGCTCTATCGCTTTCAAGATGCTTCTGCAGCTCCAGCGGCAGTTCCGGGAAAAAATCGATGCCGGTCAGCTCTTCGATCTGATCAATACTGGTCAGGCGGGATTTAATGCGGGTGAAGGGCGGGCATTCGTCTTCGACCAGAAAAGCGAGGGCGCGGAGGCGCTTTTCATGCTCATCGACGATGATTTTATAGTAATAGCGTGGAATTTCGACGCCGGACTCCAGCTCCCGGACGGACTGGGTGAACACAGGTCCGGTGATGACCCATACTTCGCTGAAATAGCGTCCGTAACGCTTCGCCACGCGCATTTCGAGATCTTTCCACATGTAGCGGTTCACGCTCGGATCCTGGGGAATGACGTTGCTCATCAGAAAGGTTTCCCGCTGCGCCATCGGCCCGTAGCGCGTTGCGATCCCGTAGTTCGGCGCCATGTGCCCGCGGTCGTAGCCGGAGTGCGTATAGTCGCTGTGCTTGACTGCCGCCTGCGTGCGGTAATCCACCGTGAAGTTTGTTGGCCGCTTTTCGGCCTTGAGCTCCGGGACATCAAATATGCGGTAGGTCACCCATAGCGGGTTACGGCGCTGATCGCTGTAGCCCACGGTGTAGCCGCGGTTTTCGAGAAGGCGGGAGCGCCCTACAATCTTAAAGCCCTCCGATGGAAGCCCCGCGTAGGCATGGTCCCCCCGATAGCTTCCCTCGAGGGGTATGGACGCATCCCTTCCGAGCAGCGCCAGCTCGTCCCATCCCTGAAGCAGGGTATATCCGGCCCTGCGCAACGTGCGATCAAACTTCGGCGAAAGATCGTAGACGTTCCGCCGCACCGACCAGGGCAGGTAATAATAGCCGATCGACACCAAGGCGCAGAGCACCGCAATATGAATGATGGCCTTCCATCCCCTGCATTGTTTCAAAATAAAGCCAATCATACCCATTTCCTTCGGCGAACAGCATATCCGGCCGCTCAGGCTCTAAACCAGCGGTCTTTAATCGAATTGCATGCTGAACCTTGCGAAAGGCTATGGCAGAATGCTTCACTTTGCAACATCAGCAATGGGTGATTAAGGAACAATTCCGCACGATGCATGTACCGTTTACACAGAAAATCATAAAGGACTGGGCGGGTCACCAGACCTTTCTCAAAGGGATGACGCTTTTCGAGAAGGGCAAGGTCGAGAAGGTGGCCTTCGATCCCCCGTTCGTCACCGGCCAGCTCGCGATCGGTATGCGCGGCATGCGCTGCAAATTTGAGGTCCTGCCGGACGGGCTGGTGGAGAATCACTGTCCCTGCCGGGATAACAGCGAGGAGGGTAAAATCTGCCCACATCTAGTGGCGCTCGGACTCGAGGCGGTGCGTCTCTACAGCGATCCGCATCGCGTCGATAAAATGGAGGAGGAAAAGCGCCGCGCCGAACGGCTGGCTTCGTTCGACGACTCCGCCTACCACACCCGCGATCCCGACGGCACCCCCGCCATGCTGCGCATTACGCTGAAGCAGAGCTGGCGCGACCATCTGAAGGATCATAAAGTACCCATGCGTTGCGCCATCGAGGTCGATGGCAAGACGGTTCCGCTCAACGAATTCCCGAAGAAGCAGCCGCTGGCCCTCAGCCCTGCCGACGAAAACCTGCTGTTTGTTTTGGAGGATATCTGCGAAGGCCCCGCCACAGGCCGGGTGACCGCTTCCCTGGCGGACTTTGTCAACATTCTCGAGCTGTGCGGCGGTAAGCCGATCTATGAAGGCGGGCGCGATGGGTATCTGATGGTGGACGACAGCATTACCCCCACCACCCTGCTCATGGTACTCGATGAGGATTCCGGCGAACTGCAGCTTTCGATCCAAACTGATTCGAACGAACCTATGACCTGCATCGTGAGCGGCGGGCATGGATGGATTCTGCAGGACGGCGTTTTCACCAAGCTGGAAAAGGTACTGCCGGGACCGATGCGTGCCATCTACGATGGCCCGGTACGGATTCCGCGCGATGCCATTCCGGTGTTCATGAAAAACGAGCTGCCCCAGCTTGAATCAATGATGGAGGTGCTGACCAACATTACGGAGGACATGCTGTCGCTCCGTCCCGCCAAGCCGCGTTTCCGGCTGGCGGTGGAAGGCTCGCAGCACACGATTTCCGCCAAGCTCTACGCGGAATACGGCATCGTTCAGCTGGTGGCCGGCCGCGATGAAGCGCTGGGCCATTTTTCGATTCCTTCCGAGGATGACCTGCTCGAGTTCCAGGTCCGCAATCCCGAGGCCGAACAGGCGGCACTGGATATCGTTACCGACATCGGCTTCCGCGGAAAGCGCGGCGATATGCTGATGCAGATTCGCGGCACCCGCGAAGTGCTCAACTTTCTGGGCGGCGGCATGCCGCGCCTGCAACGCATGGGCTGGCATATCGATCTCGACGGCATGATCGCGGCGTTCATGGATCAGGCGGAATCGACCGTGCCGGTGGTGCATATCAACTCCTCGGCCAGCTCGGGATTCTTTGAGGTGGGCTACGACTACGAAACCACCGGCGGCCAGAGTCTCGACGATGCCGACATCCAGCGCGCCATCAACATGGGCGAAGCGTTTGTGGAAAAGAAGGGGCGCACCATCCTGCTCGACATCAACGCCATCGAAACCGCGCGCGATGTGTTTTCCGACTGCGCGGTCGGCTCCGGCGAGCAGCCCGGCACGTTTAAAATGAACGACATCCACGCCGCCTATGTGCAGGCGTCGCTGCTGTCGCTTGACGGGGTCGACGTTGAAACCGCACCGGAATGGATCAACAAGGCAGAGGCGCAAAACCGTGCGGCCAAACTCGAACCGGTTCCATTGGGCGATGAACTGGAGCAAACCCTTCGCAGCTATCAGAAAGACGGCGTCTACTGGCTCAGCTTTCTCGAGCGCAGCGGATTCTGCGGCATTCTCGCCGACGAAATGGGGCTGGGTAAAACCCTGCAGGCGCTGACCTGGCTGGCACTGAAGCGCGAAAACGAACAGGAAATGGACGCCCCGGCCCTGATCATCTGCCCGACGAGCCTCGTCGATAACTGGGCCGAGGAAGCGGAGAAATTCACACCGCATCTGCGGGTGCAACGGATGCATGGAACCGACCGGCACGCACATTGGGAACAACTCGCAAACCAGGATCTGATCATTACCTCCTATGCCCTGATCCGGCGAGATCTGGACGAATATCTGGCGCACACCTTTTCCGTGGTGGTGCTCGACGAAGCGCAGCATATCAAAAACCGCACCACCCAAAACGCCACCGCAGTCAAGAAGGTCAACGCGCACCACAAGCTGGTACTCACCGGCACGCCGATTGAAAACAGCGTGGCCGATCTCTGGTCGATCATGGACTTTCTGATGCCGGGCTATCTGGGACATCACAAGGCGTTTCGCGAAAACTATGAGCTGCCCATCCAGAACGGCGGGCCGGATGCCGAGCTGGCGCAGATGCGCCTGCGCCGAAAGCTGCATCCATTCCTGCTGCGCCGCCTCAAGAAAGATGTGGCCAAAGATCTGCCCGAGAAAATCCAGCGCGTGGCGCACTGCTCGCTGAGCGGCGATCAGGCCAAGGTCTACAAGCAGTTGATGACCAGCGCGAAAAAGGAAATCACCAGTCTGGTCGATGCAAAGGGCTTTAATAAATCGCGCATGCAGGTGCTCAAGATTCTGCTGCAGCTGCGCCAGACCTGCTGCCACCTCGATCTGCTCAAACTGCCCAACCTCAAGAGCGAGTTTCCATCCGCCAAGATGGAGCTGTTCTTTGAACTGGTCGACGAAGCGCTCGACGCCGGACACCGCATTCTCGTCTTCAGCCAGTTTACCTCTATGCTCGCCATCATCCGCGAGGAGCTGGAGGCGCGCGCGCTGAAATACTGCTACCTCGACGGCTCAACCAAGGATCGGCAGGAACGCGTTCGCACCTTCAACTCCGACCGTTCTATCCCCCTCTTTCTCATCAGCCTGAAAGCCGGCGGAAGCGGGCTCAACCTGACCGGTGCCGATATGGTGATCCACTTCGATCCGTGGTGGAACCCCGCCGTTGAAGACCAGGCCACCGATCGCGCGCACCGTATCGGCCAGAAAAACACCGTCTACAGCGTCAAGCTCATCACCAAGGGCACCGTCGAGGAAAAGGTATTGCAGATGCAGCAGAAGAAAAAAGGCGTCATCGACGCCACGCTCGAAAAGGACGGCGACCTCGGCACCTCCCTCACATGGAACGATGTGCAGGAACTGCTAACGGTTTAATTGTGAGAGATACGTTAACGGGCGCGTCGTGAAGAGTGTCGAGCTGCTTAAAGTCGAAAACCCTTTCAGACCAGGGATTCCAGACTGAAAACGAAATATCCGTGTAACAAGTCGGGAAAAAGGGTTGCCTTTCCGGAATGAATACCCCATGTTTTCGCGCTTTCCGGGAATCAGGAAACGGGGCGTAGCGCAGTCTGGTAGCGCGGTTGCTTTGGGAGCAATAGGTCGGGAGTTCGAATCTCTCCGCCCCGACCATCTTTTCCCTTAAAATAAAGGGGATTAACGATTGGACCGGAAATCTACAAATCCTCATTGTAGTAATATTGTTTCATTATTCGCTGGAGTCTAACTCCTTTTCACTCTACTTTACTTCCTGGAACCAAAGGAATGT
>JBFHPA010000024.1:0-18149 GCA_041592955.1 Pontiella sp. | reverse complement strand
TTACTTATTGCGTACTACGTATTGCCGCTCAGTCGGGCCCAGCTATTTCAATACGTAATACGCAGTACGTAGTATCTCGCTATGCCAAAGCAGCATTCACAATTTCTCTAGCCTCACTCTGGATCATCTTCAAATGCTCTTCGCCCTTAAAGCTTTCGGCGTAGATTTTGTAGACGTCCTCGGTGCCGGACGGGCGGGCGGCGAACCAGCCGTTTTCGGTGCAGACCTTGAGGCCGCCGATCGCTGCGCCGTTGGCGGGGGCGTGGGTGAGCTTGGCCATGATCGGTTCGCCGGCGAGTGTTTCGGCGGTGACCTGTTCCGGAGAGAGGGCGGCCAGTTTGGCCTTCTCTTCTCGGTTGGCCGGGGCGTCGACGCGGTCGTAGACCGGGTTGCCGAATTTGGCAACGAGCTCCTGATAGTGCTCGCCCGGGTCCTTGCCGGTGACGGCGAGGATTTCGCAGGCCAGCAGGCAGAGAATGATGCCATCCTTATCGGTGCTCCAGACGGTGCCGTCCTTGCGCAGGAACGAGGCGCCGGCGGATTCCTCGCCGCCGAATCCGTAGGAACCGTCGACGAGGCCGTTGACGAACCACTTGAAGCCGACCGGCACTTCTTTCAGCTCGCGTCCGAGATCGGCGGCCACGCGGTCGATCATCGACGAACTGACCAAAGTTTTGCCGATGGCGGCATCCTTGCGCCAGCCGGTGCGGTTGCTGAAGAGATAGTTGATGGCTACCGCGAGATAGTGGTTCGGATTCAGCAGACCGGACGATTTGGTGACGATGCCATGGCGGTCATAGTCGGGATCGTTGCCGAACGCGATGTCGAAGTTATCTTTGAGGGCAACGAGGCTAGCCATCGCATAGGGCGATGAGCAGTCCATGCGCACCTTGCCGTCGCGGTCGACGGTCATGAAGCTGAAGGTATAGTCGACGGTGTCGTTGCGGATGCTGAGGTTCAGGCCATACTTCTCGGCGATGGGCTTCCAGTAGCGCAGGCCGGAGCCGCCCATGGCATCGGCGCAGATCTTGAGGCTGGCGTTTTTGATGGCCTCCATATCGATCACGTTTCCGAGATCTTCGACATAGGGGGTGATGAAGTCGTAGGCGACGGTGCTATCGGCTTCGAGCGCTTCGGGATAGTAGAGGCTTTCCACCTCGTCGTTATTTTCGGCGAGCAGCTCGTTGGCGCGGTCGGCAATCCAGCCGGTGGCGTCGGTGTCGGCCGGGCCGCCGTTAGGCGGGTTGTATTTGAAGCCGCCGTTGTCGGGCGGGTTGTGCGACGGGGTGATGACCACGCCGTCGGCCAAGCCCTCGGTGCGGCCCTTATTATAGGAGAGGATCGCGTGGGAAATAACCGGGGTGGGGGTGTAGCCGCCGTCCTTGTCGATCATGACGGTCACGCCGTTGGCCGCGAAAACCTGGAGCGCGGTTTTTTCGGCAGGGATGGAGAGGGCATGGGTGTCCTTGCCGATAAAGAGCGGGCCGGTGGTGCCTTGCTGGGCGCGGTATTCGCAGATGGCCTGCGCAATCGCCATGATATGGTCTTCGGTAAAGCTGGTCTTCAGCGATGATCCGCGATGACCGGAGGTGCCGAAGGCGACGCGCTGATCCGGATTCGTAACGTCAGGCTGCGTTTCATAGTATAGGCTGACGAGCTCAGCAACATCGGTAAGGTTTTCCTTCGCAACAAGTTTTCCGGCATCGGGATGAATGGGCATGGTGTGTGTCTCCTGTAGATGGTTCCCCTTAAAAGCCGTAATGCTTACCAAAGCGGTTGAGGGTTCTCAACGATTCAGGCGGGATAATTTCAGCCGGTTTGTTATGGCCGATAAGGATGGCCGTGATAATCTGTCGCAGGGTCATGTAAAACACAGGAGGCAGGGTATGGACAACAACGCGGAATTCAAGCCGCCCAGGGTGCAGCTTAACATCCCATTACTGACATCGATTCCGGTGCTGGTCGTCGGCGCGCTTATAGCGGGATTCATCTTTTTCTGGTTTTTTTGCCGAATCGAGCCGGGTGCCGGTCAGATTGCGGTACTGATCCGCAAGACGGGGGACAATCTTCCAAAAGGGCAGGTGATCGCCCTGGAAGAAGGGCAGAAAGGTATTCAGCTCGACGTGCTTCCCGAAGGCCGCTATTTCCGCAACCCCTATACCTGGGGCTGGAAGATCCAGCGTATCCTTGATGTGCCCGCGGGCAAACTGGGTGTGATGACCCGCCTCTATGGCGATGAGTTGCCGCCGGGTGAAATTATTGCGGCCGACGGCCAGCGAGGGATCGTGCAGGAAATCCTCCGGCCGGGTAAATACCGCATCAACCCCTATGCCTACAATGTGGCCCTGTTCGACGCCATCAATATCCGCCCCGGCCATGTGGGCGTGATGACAGCCCTGACCGGCAAGGATGTGCTCAACAACCAGGTGCCGGATGAGATGCGCAACACCTTTATGGTGGAAGAGGGCCTCAAGGGCGTGCTCTCCCGGGTACTCGATCCGGGCACCTACTACCTCAACCCCTACATCTATAACACCGTCGAGGTCAACCTGCAGAGCCAGCGCTTCGACATGTCCGGCGCGGACGTCATCAACTTTCTCACGCTGGATGGCTTCACGGTCACCGTCGAAGGATACGTTGAATTCGGTCTCCAGCGCGATGAGGCGGCGTTCCTCGCCCACCGCGTCGGGGATATGGACGATATCATCAAGAAGCTGATCCTGCCGCGCGCCCGCGGATTCAGCCGCATCGAGGGCAGCAAACATCCGGCGGTCAACTTCATCGTCGGTGAGACGCGCCAGAAGTTCCAGAACGATCTGGAAACGCACCTGCGCAACAAGTCGAAGGGCTGGGGCGTGGATATCAAGGCGGTGGGTGTTCGCAAGGTTATCGTTCCGGACGAGATTGCCAGCATCAACCGCGACCGCGAACTGGCCGTGCAGGATGCGGCAAAATATGAACAGCAGATTGTGCAGGCGAAATCGAAAGCCGAGCTGACCAAGCAGGAAATGCTCGCCATCCAGAACCGCGAAAAGGTCGAGGCCGACACCAAGCGCATCCGCGCCGTCATCGACGCCGAACAGGACCAGAGTGTGCGGCTCATTTCCGCGCAGAAGGAACTCGATGTGGCCAAGGTGGAATACGAGGCCGCGCTCTTTCAGGCCGAGGCGATCATCCTGACAGCCGATGGTGAAAAGGACGCCATCAAGGCGCAGAACGAGGCCGATGCATCCGTGCTTCAGGATCGGGTAACCGCACTCGGGGGCGGCGATAATTTTGCCCGGTTCACGCTGTATGAAAAACTGGGACCGAATGTTTCCTCCGTCCTCAGTTCCGACGACAAGGGGGTCGGCCGGATCTTCGATGCGTTCGCTCCGGCTGAAGGAGGTAGCCAATGAAAAATATTATTAAATTAGTCATAGGCATTGTTGTTGTTCTGGCCGCACTGGAATTCATGTGGCTGTGGGGCTTCTGTCGCTTTTATGTAGGCCCGAACAGAATGGCGATTATTACCGCGAAGAACGGTGATCCTCTTGAGCCTGGTCAGATTCTGGCGCGCAAAGGCCAGAAGGGGATCCTGGAGGAGCCGCTCGGCGAGGGCCGCCACTTCCTCAACCCGATCTTCTACGAACGGGAGATTGTGCCTGTAACCGTCATCGATCCCGGCAAGGTCGGCATCGTGACCTCGAAGGTCGGCGAGAAGCTGCCCACCGGCGAGTTTATCGCCGAGCGCGGGCAAAAGGGAATCTGGCGCAGCGTGCTGGGGCCGGGGAAATACCGGATGAATACCTATGGCTACAATATCGAGATTGTCGATGCGATCAGTATTCCGATCGGCTATGCCGGCGTCATTACCTCGCTGTCCGGCGAGCAGGCGCCCAGCGGGCAGTTTGCCGGCGAAAAGCAGAAGGGCGTCCGCAAGGATGTGCTTCAGCCGGGGCTCTATTATGTCAATGCGAAGGAATACAAAGTCGACGTGCTCGAAATCGGCATCAACCAGGTCTCCCTTTTGGGTGAAAGCGGTAGCAAAGTCGTGACCAAGGCGCGGCAGCTGGGGCAGAACCAAGCGCTGAATGTGCTGCAGGCCAACGTGCTGCAGAAGCAGGAGGAAAAGCGCGCGGACTATTTCAGCAGTCGCCGCCAGACCTCTTCTATGGCCCCATCGACACGCGGGCAGCCCGTTGACTTCAGGGCGGGCGCCCGGGTGCGCGAGGCGGATCATGCGGCACTGGCCGAGGGGGAAATGAACCTGATGGAGCTGGTCAGCTTCCCGTCGCGCGACGGATTCGATATCAGCCTTGATATGACTGTCGAGTTTGAGCTCGATCCCAGCGATATCGCCGGTATCTACCAGCGCTATGGGGATCTGCCGGCCGTGGTCGACAAGATCATCATGCCGCAGATTACCTCGATCTCACGCAACAAGGGTTCGGAATACCGCGCGAAGGATTTCATCGTCGGCGAAGGGCGTGAAAAATTCCAGGACGACCTGACGGTCGCTCTGGAGACCACGCTCGGCGGCAAGGACATCAAGGTCTACAACGCGCTGATCCGCCACGTGGAAGTGCCCGACGAAATCCGCGCCCCGATCCAGCAGGCCAGTATCGCCATCGAACAGGACCTTACCAACAAGGAGCGGCAGAACACCGCCCGTAAGGAAGCCGAGCTAAACACCGAGCTTTCGCTTATCAAGCAGCGCGGCGAGCAGGTGATGCAGGAAACCGAAAAACTCAAGGCCGAGATTGCCGCCGACCTCGAAAAGCAGGTGGCGCAGATCCAAGCCGAGACGCTCAGGAAAGCCGCCGAAATCAAAAAGCTGACTGCGGCGATTTCCGCCGATCGGATTCGCGTGCTCGGGCAGGCGAAAGCGACATCGATTGAAAAAGTCGAGGGCGAAAAGGCCAATGGACTGCAGCTCAAGGCCGACGCCTTCGGCGATCCGATCGCCTATGCGCAGTGGCGTTTTGCCGACACGCTGAATCCGCGGATGAAGCTCAATATCATCCATGCAGGTGAAGGCACGCTTTGGACCGATCTGGAGAAAACCGGCTTCGCCGAACTCGGTGGCGCACAGCAGCTGAAGCAAAGGAATTGACGCATGCATAAATCGGCCGCCGCGGTCTGATCACCAGTTGCGGCGTCGATGGGTGCGGTTCCCGGCGGTTTAGTGGATCCCCATCGCCTCGAAGACACTGGCTGTAATGGCTTCGGGCGAAAAGACCGGAAGGTTACCCGATACCTTGTAGAGTGGAATGCCCGTCTCCGATAGATAGTCCAGTGCCGGCTGCGCCTTGGTGTGGAATTCCTTCAACCGCGCTTTCAGGCTGTCGATCGTGTCGTCGCTTCGTTGAACAATATCGCATTCGTCCTTGCACGTGTACATGCGCTCCTCGGGAGGCGGCCGGTGCTCAAGGTGGAAGACTTCGCCGCAGGACCTGCAGATCCGCCGGCCAGCGGTCCGGGCGACAATGGCATCATCGTCGTTTTCGACCAGCAGGATGGCGTCCAGCCGGACCTGATGTTCATCGGCCAGATTTTTGAGGAATTTGGCCTGCTCCAGCGTTCGCGGGAATCCATCAAGCACGGTGCCGCGGTATCCCATCGCACGAAAGGCCGATTCGAACAGGGCATTGGTGATGCAGTCCGGCACGAACAGCCCCCGGTTAATAAAATATTTTGCCTTCATCCCGAGAACGACATCGTCCGCATGGTCCTTGCCCGAGAGATCCAGTGCTTCCGTAATCTCAGCATCGGATATGAAGCGTTCTTTTTCCGGATCATAAAACGCATTCAGTGCGCCGCCGAATCCGAGTTCATTGAAGAGGCCGAGGTAGGTTCTGAACATGTTGCCGGTAGACAATTGCTTGAGGCCGAAGCTTTGGGTCAGCACATCGATGCGCGGTTGTTTTCCGGCTCCGCTTTTGCCCATTACAATAATGTTTTCGAATGCATTCGCCATACATACCTCGAGAGTGTAAGTGCATACCTTATCGTCTGTTATTCATGGAGGCAAACCCCTTCGCCGGGCACCTTTTCCGGTTATATTTCCATTTCGCATGGTTGCGTGAAGCCGCTATTTAACCGATAGTGTCGCGGTTAATTAAACGGAAAATAAAAGGAGATTGATTATGGCACAGGCAGCAGCACGACATATTTTAGTGGCAACGGAAGCGGATTGCACTGATCTGAAAAAACAGATTACGGAAGGCGCCGATTTTGCGGAACTGGCAAAGGTTCACTCCAAGTGTCCGTCGGGCGCGGATGGCGGCGCACTCGGCACCTTCGGGCCGGGACAGATGGTGAAGGAATTCGACGCAGTCGTTTTCAGCGCACCGGTCGGTGAAGTGCAGGGACCGGTCAAGACGCAGTTCGGCTACCACCTCGTGGAAGTCACGCATCGTGTCGACTAGGCGGCAGCGCACGCCATGCAAACGGGGTGCAATCGGCAGTCATGATTCAGCTCATCCGGAACACAGAGATTTACGAGAAGGTGACGCAGGGAATTATTCCCGAAGCCGCTGAGTTTATCTGGATTGCCACCGCCGACATCAAGGACCTTCATGTGGGCAGTGGCGGGAACTACCGGCCTTTTCTGGGCGTTCTGTCCGATTTGGTTGACCAGGGGTTGAACATCCGGCTGCTTCATGCAAAAGAGCCCGGGCCCAACTTCCGGAAAGATTTCGATCGCTACCCCGGTTTGCTCAAGGGGCTTGAACGTAACATCTGTCCGCGGGTGCATTTGAAAACAGTTGTCGTGGATGGCCGCATCGCCTATCTGGGCAGCGCCAACCTGACCGGTGCGGGCATGGGTGCGAAAAACAAGGACCGGCGCAACTTTGAATCCGGAATTTTGACAGATGAGCAGGAGCTGGTTTCCGGCATCATGGAGCAGTTCGACGAAATCTGGATGGGGGCCTGTTGCGACACCTGCCAGCGCCGGGACTTCTGCGCCGATCCGATTGCCTGATTTCGGTGCCCGCAGTCGGTGAAGGACACTATTGATTGGTGGAGGGGCGGACGCTGTCCGACCGTGGTCGCTCGGCGAGCGACCCTCCAAACCGGTTCTACTTTTCCGGCGGAACCAGTCCGAATTTCCGATAGGCCAGAGCCGTGGCGATACGGCCCTGCGGTGTACGTTGGAGGTAGCCCTCCTGAATCAGGTAGGGCTCGTACACTTCTTCGAGGGTGTCGGACTCTTCGCCGACGGATACCGACATGGAGTTGATCCCGACGGGGCCTCCGCCAAATTTTTCAATGATGCAGCTGAGGATGCGCTTGTCCATCTCCTCCAGTCCGTCGCCATCGATGTCCAGCAGGTTCAGCGCCTGATCGGCGAGCTCGGCGGTAATCACATTGTCGGCCTTTACCTGCGCATAGTCGCGCGCACGGCGCAGCAGGTTATTGGCAATACGCGGCGTGCCGCGCGAGCGCGATGCAATTTCCATCGCGCCGTCCTCTGTGATCTCCACCTTCAGGATCCCGGCCGACCGTTTCAAGATGGTGGTCAGGGTTTGGGCGTCGTAATAGTCGAGTCGGTTCACCAGCCCGAAGCGTGAGCGCATCGGCGCCGAAAGCATGCCGCTGCGCGTGGTGGCGCCAATCAGGGTGAACGGCTGTATGTTCAACCGGACCGACCGCGCGTTGGGTCCCTGATCGATCACAATATCGATCACAAAATCCTCCATGGCGGAATAGAGGTATTCCTCCACCGAACGCTGCATGCGGTGGATTTCGTCGATGAATAGAACATCACCGCGCTCGAGGCTGGTCAGCAGGCCGGCCAGATCGGCGGGCTTGTCAATGACGGGACCCGAGGTGCATTTGATCCCCGCATCCATCGCATCGGCCAGAATATAGGAGAGCGTGGTTTTTCCAAGCCCCGGCGGACCGGAGAGCAGCACATGATCGAGCACATCATCGCGCTCGCGCGCTGCCTGTACGAAAAGTTCGAGCCGCTCACGGATCTTGTCCTGCCCCGTAAAATCCTCAAAGCGCGAAGGCCGCAGTTTCTGCTCGAATTCCTTATCCGGTGTGATGATGTCGTTATTCATGTTTCGCCGTATCAAACCTGTTGCGCGCGGAATGTCCAATCCTGAACGTTCGTTAGAATTCAACCACCGGCACCGCGGCGGCTTCCGGCGCGGCCTCAAACGGGCTCTTGCGGTCGAAGCCGAGCATGTTGGCCACGATGTTGCCTGGATACTGGCGGATCACCTGATTATAGCGCGCAACGGCTTCGTTGTAGCGGCGGCGCTCGACAGAGATCCGGTTTTCGGTTCCCGCCAGCTCTTCCTGCAAGGCGAGGAAATTCTGGTTGGCCTTCAGGTCGGGATAGCGTTCAACCACCACCATTAAACGCCCCAGCGCGCTTTCCAGCATGCCGGCTGCCTGGACGCTCTGATTAGCATTCCCCGACGCCTTGGCCGCACCCCATTGACTGCGCAGGCGGGTGACCTCTTCGAGCAGCTCCTTTTCGTGGGAGGCATAGCCCTTAACGGTGTTGACCAGATTCGGAATCAGGTCGTAGCGGCGCTGCAATACGGTTTCCACATTGGCCCAGGCCATGGTGCAGACCTCATCCTGTTTGACAAACGAGTTGTATTTGCCCGCAACGCATCCGCCCATGAGCAGCAGCATCAGGATGATGACGCCAAAAACGATCAGTGATATTTTGCTTCCTTTTGTCATCTCTATTCTCCTTCGTGAATGTAGGCGTCAACGGCATCGATGACGCTTTCAATGGTTTTCAGATAGTTGCGGAACAATTCCTTGATTTCGACATCTTTCGCTGTGGTTGTGCCGTCCTTGAGATGTTGCACCGTATGGAAGACCGACCCATCGAACGCCAAATGCGTTGAAAGTTTATCCAATGCGTCCAGTTTTTTCTGCGGCACGTCCTCTCCAAAAAGCCGCAGGCTGGCACGGAAGAGGACGAGGAATGTGGAGAGCGACTCGACCATCAGGTTGGACACGGCTTTGGATTTGCCTTGTGTCAGCAGATAGCTTTGCCGCAGCTGGATGAGCTTCCCGCGCAGTTCATGCTCGATTTGCAGCCGCAGGTTTTTCGTGTCGATATCGAGCGCGGTGACCGGATCGTCGCCGTGCAGCACCTTATGGCTCTCGCGGATATCGAGCAGCTCGATTGGAAAGACATCACTGGCCTGCTTCAAACCTGCTTCCGTGAAGAGCAGGGGAGCTGGATTCCCGGCGCGGGACCACTTGACGGCGGTCTTGGAAAGCGCGTCAAGCGTATCGAGACCCAGGTCTTCCGTCACCACCAGGATATTGCAGTCGGATCGCTTGCCGGCGTGGTCGCCCGCAGCGCCCGAACCATACAGCACAACGGATTTCAGACCGGTCGGACAGGCCTGTTTGAGTTCTTGTACAAGTTTTTCAGGTGTCATGATGCTTCTCCTTGAAAGATTTACCAGCCTCCGCTGGAGCCCCCGCCGCCGGACATGCCGCCGCCAAATCCGCCGCCGCCCCCGCCGCCAAAACCTCCGGAGCGGGCTCCTCCTCCGCGCATGCTGCTCAACAGTAAAAACAGGGCCAGTTCAGGGTGCCGTATCGCAAAAAAGATGAACACGACAATTAACAGGAGCCTTGGGATGAGACCGATATTTCTGTTGGAGGATCGTTGGCTGTGGATTGTTTGATCATGCCTGCTGGCGCCTGTCAGTGTTACGCCGTATTCCCGGGCGACCTCCTGCGAAAGCGCGGCGACACCCAGCAGTATGCCCGTGCCCGGTTTATTTGCTTTGAACTGCGGCGTAATGATATCGCGGCGGATACGTCCTGCCGCGGAATCCGGGATGGCCCCTTCGAGGCCATAGCCCACCTCGATGCGCATTTCACGATCCTGCATCGCGGCCAGAAACAGCAGGCCGTTATCCTTGCCCCGCTGCCCAATACCCCATTTTTCGAACAGGCGGTTGGAAAAGTCGTCGATCTCGCCGCCCTCCAGCGACTGGAGCGTCACGACCGCGATTTCCGCGCCGGTCTTTTGCTTCAGCTCGACGATCATCTCGTTTATCTGCTGTTCCTGATTGGCGGGAATGACGTTAGCGAAATCGTTAACGCCCAAGTTGCCGCGTCCGGACAATTGTTCCAGCAGGCGGTCCGATGCCTGCGTCGAGGGGAGGCAGAGGGACAGCAATAATCCGGCAAGGGCGACTTTCTTGATAAGCATTCGGATACGGTAACCCATGGTGGTTTACAATCAATCCCGATCGTGACGGAATATCACCTCATGCGCGGGAAGGCTTATTTCGTTAAAGCTAAGCGGATGAGGTCTTCCACCGTCATGTCGGGGGTCAGCTTGCCGGCTACGGCTTTGATCATTTTGGCGGCATCGTCCGGTTTCTGGCCGAGGGCGCCGAGGGCGAGTGCGGCATCGCGCAGGCGGGAGTCGCCCGCGGCTTCGGCCGGAGCGAAGGCATCGAGCTGCTCATCCACATCAAACTTGTCGCGCAGCTCCACGACGATGCGTTCGGCGGTCTTTTTACCGATGCCTGAAATCGAGGAGATGCGTTTGACATCGCCGTTGATGAGCGCGCTTTTCAGCTCCCGCACCGGCAGACCGGAGAGGGTGCTGATCGCCAGTTTGGGTCCGATGCCGCTGATGGTCAGCAACCGCGTGAACATGTCGCGCTCATCCTCGGAGCAGAAGCCAAAGAGCTTTTGCCCGGCATCGGTGATGTGGTGGTAGGTCAGGATGCGACAGGTCTCGCCTTCGAGCGGGAGCTGGTCATAGCTGCTGAGCGGGATGAATACCTCGTAGCCCACGCCACCGACGTTCATTTCGATGCGCGCGAGTTGCTTCGTATCCAGTTTACCTTGTAGGAATGTAATCATGGTGTAGCATATTGCCCGAAGCGGTGCGGGAATTACAGCCTTTTCCTTGAGGACTGGAATCCAGCGGGAAAAAATATGTAAGGACAGCAAGGGTGTAGCGAACATCCGACTCATTGGTTCTCAGTAGGACCGTATTGAAAGGAGCAAAAGATGAAAATCAGTAAGAATACGATGCTTGTGGTTGGTTTGTTTATGGCGGCAACGATCAGCAGCGATGCGCGTGCTGCCGCGGAAAGCAAAAACATAAAGGTGACGATCAAAGACATACAGGTCGAAGACTCAATCTATACGCCGTATTACGAGGCGGATACCGGACAGGATCATCAGCAAGGTGCCTCCGCCAGATGGATCAGGCTAGGTGTCTATTTCACGACGGAAGGTGGCTGGATTGATGAGCTGGATGTCACCCAGATGGCCATAAAAAACACGGATGGAAAGAAGCCCGGTGTGGTTCTTTCTGAAACCGTGCATTACAACAACCTGGATCCCGGCGATCACTATGTCTACGTGTACCTTCATCCCAGCTACGTGGAGCGCTATGAAATCGATGCATACGACTTGGACAGTGCCGCGATCATTACGATCGACGGTAAGGAGCTGGCTTGGAAAGAATCAACCAAGCATGCCAAAGCCGGCTGGTCGAAAAATACGGACGAGAGCATGGAAAAGGGTTATCTGCTGAATCATGCCGAGACCCCGTTCTGGTTCATTAACTATGATTTTAAGGAAATAATACGCCGGTAAGTGCACATTTGTGCATCGGGCAACCACCTTCTTCCGGGAAGGTGGTTTTTTTGTGCCTCTATTTAGCGGACTTGTAGCGTTGATTTTAAGATCAAAAGGGGTATCTTCACGCCTCATTTTTTAAAAACCCGCGAGGCGGGAAACGTTTAACAATAATCGGGGCCGAGGCTCCGTCGGAGGCTCCATGCCCCAGGAAATCAGGAATATCGCGATTATCGCGCACGTCGACCACGGCAAAACCACGCTGGTGGACGAGATCATCAAACAGGCACATCTTTTCCGCGACAACGAGGATATGCAGGTATGCATGCTCGACAGCAACGACCTTGAACGCGAACGCGGCATCACGATTCTGTCGAAAAACATCAGCGTCAACTACAAGGGCGTGAAGGTCAATGTGATCGACACACCCGGCCATAGCGATTTTGGCGGACAGGTGGAGCGCGTATTGAATCTGGCCGATGGCGTCCTGCTGCTGGTCGACGCCGCCGAGGGGCCGATGCCGCAGACCCGCTTCGTGCTCGACAAGGCGCTGGAGCTGAATCTCAAGGCCGTGGTCATCATCAACAAGATCGACAAGCCGGACGCCCGTCCGGACGTGATTCATGATCTCGTCTTCGATCTCTTTGCTGAGCTCGAAGCCAATGACGACCAGCTTGATTTTCCGATGCTCTACTGCTCCGGCAAGGACGGCTGGGCCGACACCGTGCTCGACGGGCCGCGCGATTCGATGCTTCCGCTGATGGACGCCATTCTAGAGCATATTCCGGCTCCGAAGATCAATGACGGCCCGGTGCAGATGCAGGTGACCTCGATTGACTACAACGACTATGTCGGCCGTATCGGAGTCGGCCGTGTTTATCGCGGAACGCTCAACACCAAGCAACCGCTGATGCATATCCGCCGCAACGGTGACCAGGAGCAGACGCGCATCAAGAAACTCTTCACCTTCGAAGGCCTCGGCCGTAATGAAGTGGAAGAGGTCCCGTGCGGCGACCTCTGCGCCATTGTGGGTATTCCGGATATTGATATCGGTGACTGCATCACCGATTTTGAAACGCCGGAAACCCTTCCGCCGATCAGCATCGACGAACCGACGCTCTCCATGACGTTCAGCGTCAACGACTCCCCCTTCTACGGACAGGATGGTCAGTTTGTCACCAGTCGTCATCTGCGCGACCGCCTGCTGAAGGAGACCGAGCGCGACGTGGCGCTGCGCGTTGAAGAAACCGCCGGCGATGCATTCCGGGTGAGCGGCCGCGGGGTGTTGCACCTCTCCATTTTGATCGAAACCATGCGGCGCGAAGGCTTCGAAATGTCCGTGGCCCAGCCGCAGGTAATCTTCAAGGAAAAGCACGGCAAGAAAGAGGAGCCGATTGAAATCCTGCACGTCGATGTACCGGACGAATATGCCGGCAAGATCATCGAAGTGGCCGGAACCCGCAAGGGTGAAATGGTCGATATGAATCAGCACGGCCTGCGTAAAACCATCCGCTTCCAGATTCCGACCCGCGGCCTGATCGGTCTCCGCTCCAAAATGCTCACCGCTTCCGCCGGGGAAGCGATTGTGACACACCGCTTTCTGCATTACGAGCCGCACAAGGGGCCGATCCAGCAGCGCAACAACGGCGTGCTTATTTCGCAGGCCAAGGGAGCCGCTGTGGCTTTCGCCATCGACGGTCTGCAGCAGCGCGGTATCTTTTTCGTTAACCCCGGCGAAGAGTGCTACGAAGGCATGGTTGTGGCCGAGCACTGCCTCGACAAGGATCTGGTGGTAAACATGCAGAAATCCAAGCAGCTGACCAACGTCCGCGCCTCCGGGACCGACCGCGCCATGAAGATTGCGCCGGCACAGGTGAAAAGCCTTGAAGAAGCGCTCGAATATATTGCGGCGGACGAGCTGGTTGAAATCACCCCCAACCACATCCGCATGCGTAAAAAAATGCTTACCGAAAACGAACGCAAGCGCTTCAGCCGCCAAAAAGCGGATTAATACAGCGATACAATTCGTGCCTCTTTCGGGTCGTTCATTTTTGTGTAAACTTTCAAGAATAGATTGCTTTCCTGTCTGTTGATCATAAAGTTGCCGCATAATTCATTCAGAAGGTTTCATGGATCGTTACGGGAGCCGCGGGGTTCCCGGAAGCCGAACGGGTCGGGACTGGCATGGGGCACTGGGTGGGGGAAAGAGATAGGACCATGGAAAATAGACTGTATGTAGGAAACCTCTCCTACAATTCAACCGAAGACGACCTTCAGGAAATGTTCAAGCAAGCCGGAACCGTCGTTTCGTGCCAGTTGATGCTGGATAAATTTACCAGCCGCTCCCGCGGATTCGCGTTCGTGGAGATGAGCTCCCACGAAGAAGCGAACAAAGCGGTCGAGATGTTCAACGAACAAGCACTCGACGGCCGCAATCTGCGCGTCAATATTGCCAAGCCGCGCGAAGATCGTCCTCCCCGTCGTGAAGGCGGCGGTGGTGGCGGTGGATATGGCGGTGGCGGCGGCGGTGGACGAGATCGCGACCGTGGCGGTCGAGGCCGTGAACGCTACTAAGGTTCCTGCCACAGACTGCTTTACTGAAAGCCCGTGCAATGCGCGGGCTTTTTACTATCAAAGAGGGTTTGGGGTAGACGCTGCCGAAAATCACCGCCATAAAAAAAGACGCACGTATGAAACGATGTAAGCAGATCATCTGGGATTGGAACGGGACGCTGTGGGACGACACCTGGCTGTGTGTTGAGATCAATAACCACATGCTTCACCGCCGAAGTCTTCCCGACATTACGCGCGAAACCTATCAGGATAAACTTTGTTTTCCCGTCACGGACTATTATTGCCAGCTTGGTTTTGATTACACTCAGGATCCTTATCCCGGGCTCGCGGAGGAATTTATCGCGGAATATGAACGACGCCGGTTTGAGTGCGATCTGCACCCGGGCGCGCGCGAGCTGATTTCTTTTCTCAAAGAGCAATCGATTCCGCAGGCGGTGCTCTCGGCCTATCAGCAGGATGCCCTGCTGCAGGCAACCGACTATTTTGAACTGACCCCGTTCTTCGACGACATCATCGGTCTCAACGATATTTATGCGGCCGGCAAGGTGGAGAACGGGCTGAAATATGTGGGTCAGCTCGGCGTTGCCCCCGACGAAGTGCTGTTCATTGGCGATACCGTTCACGATTTCGAAGTGGCCGAGGCCATGGGCGTAAACTGTATCCTGCTTGCGGGAGGGCACAACAGCCGTCCGCGTCTCGAAGCCTGCGGAGTCCCCGTATTCGACTCGCTTTCAGAAGTAAAAAAGTTTGTGGTCCGGCCTCTATCAGTGGGCGCCGGCGATAACTCCTCTAATCCGTAGCCTTAAGGCGGAACTACGAATGCTGAATCGCAGATTGACAAAATCTAATATTTGGCTATTTTGCCAAATATACCAATTAGGAGTCCGCATGACCGCGAAAGAGAAAAAACGGCTGGAAGCCAAATCAAAGGTGCTTAAGGCGCTGGCGCATCCGACGCGTCTGTGGATGACCGAGCAGCTGGAGAGCGGTGAAAAGTGTGTCTGCGAATTCGTCGAGGAAGTCGACGCCGACTTTTCAACGGTCTCAAAGCATCTTACCGTTCTGAAACAGGCCGGCATCGTTGAGGACGAAAAGCGGGGGAAGCAGGTTTACTACAGGTTGAAGGTACCTTGTGTTCTCAAGTTCATGAGCTGTGTCGAAGAGGTGCTGATCAGCAACGCGAAATCCCAAGCGGCTCTGCTCGGATAGCGGCTGCATCCAAATAGGAAAGCATAATGTTCCAGTGGTTGGATAATCTGGTAAAGATGATGGTGGAGGGCTGGTTCGGCCTTTCCATCGAATCGCAACTTGGCGGCAGCATTCACTTCTTTTTCTACGACACGGTGAAAATCCTGATGTTGCTGTCGGTCATGATTTTTCTGATCTCCTACCTGCGCACGTTTTTTCAGCCACAGAAAACGAAGGCGATGCTGGAAAGAATTCACGGGCCGAAGGCCCACATTGCGGCGTCCCTGCTCGGCATCATCACGCCGTTCTGCTCCTGCTCTTCCGTCCCGATCTTTATAGGTTTCATCGAAGCCGGTATTCCGCTGGGCGTGACCTTCTCGTTCCTGGTGACGTCCCCGATCGTGAATGAGGCGGCGTTTGCGGTTTTATGGGCGGCGTTCGGATGGAAAGTGGCCGTCACCTACGCGGCGATGGGTGTGGTGATCGGAGTGGTCAGCGGAATGATCATCGGCCGCTTCAAGCCGCAGGACCATCTGGAGGAAGGGGTGTTCACAACCGAGGGCTTCAATAAATCGCAGCCCGACATGAGCCAGAAGGAGCGGCTTGCCTTCGCTGCGGAGCATGTCTGGGACATCCTCAAAAAAATCTGGATCTATCTCCTCATCGGCATTGCCATAGGCGCGGCGATTCACGGCTGGGCCCCGGAAGATATTCTGGCGAAATATGCCGGGAGCGACAACCCGCTCAGTGTGGTGATCGCCGTGATTGCCGGCATGCCGCTATACGCCAATGCAATCGGCACCATTCCGATCGCGGAGGCGCTGATCGGCAAAGGCGTCGGTCTTGGAACCGCCCTGGCCTTCATGATGGCGGTTACGGCGCTGTCCGTTCCGGAAATGGTACTGTTGCGCAAGGTCATGAAACCCCGTCTGATCGCCATTTTCGTCGCCACGGCCGCAATCGGAATTCTGATTGTCGGCTGGATGTTCAACCTGTTTTTTTAGGAGAGTTGCCATGAAAAAAAACATACTCATTGTCGGGCTCTTGATCATTGCGGTCGTGGCGGTGGTCGAGCTTAAGAACCGGAAGAGCGGAAGTGATCCGGCGGGATGCGCCGACGGGATGTGTACGCTTCCAATCCCTGAAAGCAAAATCCACCCGGATGCGATTCAGCATCAGCCCGGGAATGAAAATCCGCTCCCCCGACTGCTGGATCTCGGCGCAGGCAAATGCGTTTCCTGCAAGGCTATGGCATCCGTTCTGGATGAGATGAAGGCATCCTACGCCGGACAACTGAATGTGGATTTCATCGATGTATGGGAAAATGAAGATGCCACGTCAACGTACGGTATTCGACTGATTCCGACGCAGATTTTTTATGATGCCGAAGGCAACGAACTGTTCCGTCATGAGGGGTTCTTTGCCCGCGCCGACATGCTGGCGAAATGGGCCGAGCTGGGATATCACTTTACCGAGGCTGAATAGATGGAAGGGTTGTTCTCATCATTAACCGGAGCGCTGGAAAGCACACCGCTGATTGCGCTGGGCGCGGCTCTCATCTGGGGGGTGCTCAGCATCCTGATGAGTCCCTGCCATCTGGCAAGTATCCCCCTGATCGTGGGCTTTATTGATCAGCAGGAAGAACACTCGCCGGTGCGCGCCCTCCTGATCTCGCTGTTGTTTGCCGCAGGCATTCTGGTGACGATCGTACTGATCGGTTTCATCACTGCGGGGGCCGGGCGTATTCTCGGGGACCTCGGGAAATATGCCAACTACTTCGTGGCCGTCATCTTTTTTGTCGTTGGCCTGAATCTGCTTGGGGTGATTCCACTGGGGTGGAACAAGCCCGAGCATGTTGGAGAAAAGCGTAAGGGGCTGTTTGCCGCCTTCATGCTCGGCCTCGTCTTTGGTATCGCGCTGGGCCCCTGTTCATTTGCCTTCATGGCTCCAATGCTTGGAATCGCCTTCAAGCTCGGCGCCGAACAGCCGATCTTTGCCGGAAGCCTGCTGCTGATGTTTGGCATCGGCCACTGCGGGATCATCGCGCTTGCCGGAGTATCAACCGGATGGGCGCAGAAATACAGGGACTGGAATCAGAAATCGCGCGGTTCGCTGAGACTCAAACGCGTTTGCGGTATACTCGTCATCATGGGCGGGCTCTATCTGATTTATACCGCTTCGTAGTCCAATCGTTATAAGCGGGCAGACGATATCTGCAGACGTAGAAAAGCTTCCATCCCTTCGCTCAAAGCAGAATTATTAATTTGACAGTTAGCTAAGTAACTAAATATAACACGCCCATGCAACAAACACTGGACACTCTGAAGGCACTTTCAGACAAAAACCGCATGCGTGTGGTGGCTGTGCTATGGCGTTTTGATGAGCTTTGCGCGTGTCAGATTACGGAATTGCTGCAGGTGAGCGGGGCAACGGCTTCGCGTCATTTGGGAATCCTGCTGAAAGTGGGTTTGGTGGAGAGTCGGAAAGAGGGGCGCTGGGTGTATTATAAACTCCGAAAACTTGAGGGGGCGGAACCGCTTTTCCAATGGTTGGAACATTCGCTCGCGGGAGCAGGTGAACTCGTAACGGATTTCCGAACGGTGAAAAAAATTGTCGGGATCACCCGCGAAGATCTCTGCCGCCAACAGCGCGGCGAGGCGTGTTGCCCGCAATAAAATTTATGGAGGGTCACTGTCCCCAGTGACCGCGGACGGCGAGGACGCCATCCCTCCAGCAGAAAGGAATGAAAATGAGCGAAAATAAAGAAAGCGGAATCAGTTTTTTCGAGAAATACCTGACCGTCTGGG
>JBFHPA010000023.1:0-18493 GCA_041592955.1 Pontiella sp. | reverse complement strand
TGCTTCATAAAGCGGCCCGTAGCCCAACACATAGTCCAGATCCTCTTTGCCGTTTCCGCGCTCGCCATCCCCATGCAGATAAACCAGCACCGGCCATTTTTTAGAGGAGTTTCCTTCATATCCATTGGGCAGATAGAGAAAATAATCACGCTCAAGATCGTCGACCACGCTCTTGTAGGGGAGTCGCCGGAGCTGCTGTTCGATCTTCTGCTCCGTGGCGGATGCAGTGCCAATGGCGCAGGCACAACCTAGCACCGCAAGGGCGAGGTAAGCGCATAGTTTCATAAACGATTCTCCGTGGTGGCCAGACCGATCGAGATACGACTGGGCATTTAAACGACAGCGAAAATTCACAGGTTCGGTTCTATTTTCCCTTGCCTGTTTGGAACACCAAAAGATATGGGACAGCAGGATTATTATCCGTATCTCTGAAGCTATTGTGCTCCCCTTTATTGAACCACAGCACATAGGTTTTTTCCGGTTCAAGTTTCACTGGGACTACACATGTGCGTTTGTCCGTCAGGTAATGCATGTTTTTTCCTGTGTTCGGGAAAGTCTCTTTCGAGATCTGGCAGACCGACCACATGCGTTCCGTCAGCATGTCTTTGCTGAAGGTCACAGTGATTTTCTGGAGCGCCGGGTCTACCTGTGTATCGCCCGCCTGAGGTGTTGTTTTAATCACGGAAGGCGGCATGGTCTCCAAACATATTTCGGTCTTCTCGCGAGCGTTGGCAAAACCCACAAACAGCATGGCTGAGAATATTGAAACTCCAATGAATCTCATCATATCTCCTTTTTTCCCCACCGGACCCTGTGGCTGAAGCAGTTATAAGCTAAGTTCTTCATTCCTCGATCCGCT
Organism: Pontiella sp.; assembly: GCA_041592955.1. Classification (GTDB taxonomy): domain Bacteria; phylum Verrucomicrobiota; class Kiritimatiellia; order Kiritimatiellales; family Pontiellaceae; genus Pontiella. The sequence goes on along the minus strand of JBFHPA010000023.1, from coordinate 17,634 downwards.
ACAAGCCTACAATGACTATCGCCGATCGCATTCCCCTGCTTTCCACGATGGAATGCGTCACGCATTTAATATGCGCGATGGTAGTACGGATTTACCTGACAGTTCAAATGATAAAGCACGCGTATCTTTGTAACGTCGGGATAAGAGTGCCGTGAAGTACAAGGGGTCGGGAAAGGGAGGGGTTGATGGATTCAATCGAATCCACCCTAACGGGCTGCTGGCAAGCAGCAATCTCGCTTACGCGTCATCATCCATCGGAGTTAAAAATGCCGACGTGTAAATTCCCGGCCGGAACCGGATTTAAGGTAAGCTTCGAAAGCGACGGCTTTCTGCTTATCTGAAAATGCGACAGCCGTCTCTATGCGCCACGGCTTGACTTTGAAGTGTGCGGGCATCCACCCTCGTTGTGTTTTTTCAACCGGGCATCCAGATCGCGGGTGCAACCGGCATAGTGCCGTGAAGGATCATTCACAGCGACCAGAATATACACGTAATGGAATTTGGATGGCATGCGGGAGTTATAACCTGAAATTCCCACATGTTCAAGGCATGCCAAGTCGTCTTGTCACGCCATAGCCTCGGGCGACGGCGGAAGACTCGCAGTGGTTTTGATGGCATGCCAAGTCGTAGCCTTTGACTGACGTGTTGGCCCGCTTTCGCTCCCTTCGCAAGCTCAGGGAGACTCCAGCGTGGCAGTCTTCGCATTTCGCTAAGCTCAAAGCGAAGACTGGCGGAAAGGGAGGGATTCGAACCCTCGGTACCACGTAAGCAGTACACCGGATTAGCAGTCCAGCACCTTAAGCCACTCAGTCACCTTTCCGCGCTAAAACGAGGTGGGAAGATAGTTTAGCCCCTACCCCTTTGCAAGCGGTTTTTGGGCAAAAGGGGGAGCCCCATCGTACTCGCCCTTCTCCGTCGTTCTCGTCCTCCTAAACGACGGAATCGACCGAATCGACCACGAGGACGAGAACGACGGACGAGGGCGAATCAGACGATGATTCGACGACGAGGACGAAAGAGGAGAAGGACGAGGACGAACAAGGATTACCAGAACTGGTAGGCATCGAATTTGATGACGTAGAGGCCGAGCAGGAAATTGGTGGTGCCGTGCGCAATGATGGCGGCCCAGATATCGCGGGTCTTGATGTAGAGCAGGCCGTAGCAGATGCCGCAAATGATGGCCGCGCCCCATTCGAAGTGCGAGACGCAGAAAAAGAGAGAAATCAGCATCAGCATGGACCAGCTGAGAATGCCGGCATCAATCTTGAAGAAGGGCGTGCCCTGCATCCAGCGATACAGAAAGCCGCGATAAAAGAACTCTTCGATAATGGCGATGAATACGGAAGTCCCCAGCATATGAATGCCGAAAAGGAGCCACCCGGATGCCTTTGGGTCATAGGGGTGCAGTCCGGCGTTTGGCTGGCCGGCCTCGATCACCTCATACGGTGCCATGACGCCGTTGCCGATATCGAACAGCTCGCGGGTCTTGAAGGGTCGCATCAGGTCAACGAAGAGCCGGTCGTACCATTCGGTGACGCCTGGTGCATGCTCAACCATCCACGGCGACTCGAAGCCGACCCATACAACGAAGATGAAGACGCCCACACCAATGCCGGCGGGAATGTTTTTCAGGTTGAGCCGGGGATACCAGCGCCATGGACGGAAAATCGCAAGCAGGATCAGGCCGCCGATAGATCGGGCGGTATAGCTCCAGGTCGGATCATCGAACCAGACCATCATGGTAAGCCACATGGCGAAGGGCAATACATGGGCGAGCACCGCTTTGGTGTTTTCGCGTTCCTCTTCCGGCGTCAGCTCGCCACGCTTGATTTCCATTGCCGGCTACTCGCCTTTCTCGGATTTTTCGTTGGACGACGGGATTTCCTTCTTCTCCGCCCCGTCCAGCTCCTTGTCGGGCTCGCCGCCCTCCTTCTGCCCCTTCTTGAATTCGCCAAGGCTCTTGCCGAGCGCGCGGGAAAGCTCGGGAAGCTTCTTGGCACCGAACAGCAGCAGGATGATGAATACGATTACCAGCAGCTCCGGTCCGCCCGGCATTCCAATTGCCAATGTGTGCATGTGCCTATTCCTCGCTTGAGTCTTTCGTTGCGTCGACTTCCACTTCACCCGGTTCTTGTTCATCGGCGGTGTCATTCCCCGATGCGGGTGCTCCTCGGTTTCCACTGAAGTACAGGAACCATATACAGAATTCGTAAAGCAAAATCAAGGGAGCCGCCAGCAATAGCTGAGTCATGACATCAGGCGGGGTCAGGATCATGGCCAGAATCAGCAGGGCCACAATCACATGCCTGCGCTTCTCGCGCAACTGAGTCGAGTTGACCAGCCCCATCTTGCCGAGAATCAGAATGACGACCGGCAGCTGGAAGGCAATGCCGAACCCCAGCAGTAGCTGCAAAGCGAAGGAGATATATTTGTTGTAGAACCAGATGGATTCGCCGCCCAGCTGGCCGCCGATCTTAATCATCAACCCCAGTGCCAACGGCAGGGTGACTCTGTATCCCATGACAATGCCAAGCAGAAACAATCCGCCGGAAAAAATCGCAATGCGCGTCATGGCCTTGCGTTCAAGATCCTTCACGCCGGGCATGACAAACATGCCGACAAAAAAGACCAGCAACGGCAGGCTCAGCAGAATCCCGCCAAAGAACGTGACCGTCAGCCACATTTTAATGGCGGCCGCGGGCTCGGAAAACTGAAGCCGGATGACCCCCTTGTTCGCGCTACCGTCTCTGGGAAAAACAACATCGGCCTCGTAGTAGCGTTTTCCAGCTGGAGCCGCCAGCGCCTCTTCCGTTAATGCATCCGCCGGAATCTCGAGGCGAACCGATGCATCTTCGAGAGTATCCGCCACGCTGTTTTCAATATAGGGTTCCGCCGGGGCGCGCAGGATGGCGATCAGATGATCGGCAAACGGCAGACAGACCAGCATCCCGATCGCCAGAGATATGAGACAGCGGATCGCCATCTTGCGGAATTCCTCCAAATGATCGAGGAATGGCATTTCGCTGTCGGTATAGCGAAACTTGCTCTTCAGCGATTTAAGCTTTTCGAGCATCGTCACCTTCCTCCTCCGGCTCTACTTCGGCATCCGGGCCTTCGGGTGCGTCGTCGGCATCTTCCTCGACATAGTCGTAGTCCTCGTCGTGCTCATCCATGTCCTCGTCGGAGGCCGGTGTGACGGGTTTTGTTGTGTCATGCAGATCGCTGTACATGACCTCGCGCTTAAAGCTGTCGGCGGTATGGCGGATCTGATTGAGCATCTCGTTGAGCTTTCGGAAAATGCGCGGCGCGTCCTTTGCGCCGAACATCAGCAGCAGGACCAGCATCACCACGAGAAACTCGGGACCGCCGGGGCCGATAAACGCCAGCTGGAATGCACTCGCCGTCATCATCCAGCCTCCACCACATCCAGATTACGAATGTCGGCGGCCGCACGCAGTTCATCGGCCACCATGCCGATGGCTTCGTTTTTCCGCTGATCATACAGCATGCTTTCGATGTCGTAGCGAACTTCCTCATACGGACGCAAGGTTTCAGGCCGGTGGTCGAACACCTTGAGGATGTGGTAGCCGAACTCGGTCTGGAATACATCGCTGAACGCACCGACTTCGGTGCTGAATGCCACATCTTCAAAGGGTTTCACCATCTGTCCGCGGATAAAGTATCCCAGGTCGTGGGCGCCATCCCGGCAATGGGAATATTCTGCTGCGAGCTCGTTGAAATCCTCCCCGGCCTTGAGTCGCTCACGCAGGTTGAGCAGATCGGCATAGACCCGTTCCATCGGCATTTCCGGCGACGGATGCTGCACGATGTGCGCCGCATGAACGCGCTCGGCTTCCGTGAACTGTTCCGGGTGCTGCTCATAGTATGAGCGGGAATCGGCTTCCACCGGACGCGCGACACCGGCGCAAATCATGTCGAAATATTTTTCCAGGCGCAGCCCATCCTCGATATCGGCTTTGAGCCGCTCCAGATCCTTCGGTTCGAGGTCAAAGCGTTTGGCAAACTCCTCTTCCCCGCCATGCTGTTCCTTCAGCGCCATGATGCGGGCCTCAACCTCTTCAGGTCGAATGTGATCGATTTCGGTGCGGGCCTTCTGCATCAGCAATACGCGCTCAACGGCATTTTCGCAGGCATCGGACTCGATTTTTCCCCGCTTCTCATCCATCTCGGCGGCGGACATTTCGCGGCCATAGCGCTCGCGCAGCATGCGCAGCTCCTCCTGAATGAGCCCTTCGGTCACTTCTTCGTCATTCACCAAAATCGGGTTTGTTTGCTGCTCATTCATTTTTTGCTTCCTGCGCGGCCTTCGGCGGCCTTTCCGATCGGGGCGGCGCAATCCCTATTCATTATGTCGGCGGCCGAGCGCCCGTTTTGGACAAGCTGGGCCATCTCTTTCATTGCCGGATCGATATGCCTGAAGAATTTTTTATACCCCGCGCAAAGATAGTTCAATCCCGGTTCACCGTCAGGTGTATTCATAAACCGATGCTTGGGGCACTCGCCGTTGCACGCAAACAGAAATTCGCACTCGCGGCAACAGGTCGGCAGTGCGTCCCATTTGTCGTTGCCGAACTTTGTCTGCTCCTTGGAATAGATCATCTCCTCCAAAGACAAATCCTTGATGTTACCGAGCAAATAGGCGGGGTATACATAGTGGTCGCAGGAATAGACGCTTCCATCGTGCTCCATCGCGACAGCCTTTCCGCAACGGCGCGAAAATGTGCACAGGTTCGGTTCCATACCGCACCATGCACTCAGCGCCACATCGAACAGATTCACAAACACCCGCCCAACATCCTTTTGAATCCAATCATCGAAAACAGTGCACAGGAATTGACCGAATCCCTCCGACGACACCGACCACGGCATCATCTCGTCCGGGTTATCGGTCGCATGCAGATCCGGCGGCGCGGCAAGGTCGAGACCGTCCGCCTTCGACGCTCGGTCGCCCGTGCGCTCGACGATCGGGATAAACTGCATAAAGGTCACGCCCTGCTCTTTCAGGAAGCGGTAGATCTCGATCGCCTCATCCGGACTCTGGCGCGTCACGCAGGTGAGTGTGTTGAATTCGACCCGCCACTTTTTGAGCAGCGCCACCGCATTCATCACATCCTTGAAGGAGCCGTTGCCGCCCTTATCCACGCGATAGCGGTTGTGGATGGATTCCGGCCCGTCGAGGCTGAGGCCCACCAGAAATTTTTCCCGGGCGAAAAACCGGCCCCAGTCATCGTCGAGATTCGTGCCATTGGTCTGGAACGAGTTATGAACCGGACGGCCTCCGGCATGCAGGCGTTGCAGCGCAACCACCTTGCGAAAAAAATCGAGCCCCATGAGGGTCGGCTCGCCCCCCTGCCAGGCAAAGCTGATTTCCGGCGTGTTCTGGCTCTGGATGTACTTTCGGACGTATGTTTCGAGCACCTCATCCTGCATCTTGTAATTCTCGTCTGCAGGAAACAGCTTTTCCTTTTCGAGGTAAAAGCAGTAGGCGCAGTCGAGGTTGCACAAGGGCCCGATCGGCTTGGCCATCACATGGAAAGACCTGGGCATACTAAAACTGGAGGTATTACTCATAAGCAACGGGATTTAACAAAAGGATGCATAGGGGGGATGATTCAGATTCCATTTGTCCTTCGCGTCCTTTGCGCCCTTCTGTCTAAGAATTCCGGTAGGCCTGCCGCAGCACGAAATCCATCAGAACCAGCGCCGTCATGGTTTCCACGATCGGCACCGCGCGCGGCACCACGCAGGGATCGTGACGGCCCTTGGCCTCGAGCACGGTCGATTCGCCTTCAAAGGTGGAGGTTTCCTGCGCCAGCCCGATGGTGGCCGGCGGCTTGAAGGCGATACGGAACACCAGCGGCTCGCCGTTGGAGATACCGCCCTGCACGCCACCGCTGAAATTAGTGGAGGTGCCGAGGCGGCCGTCCGCCTTCAGCTCGAAGGGATCGTTGTGCTGTGAACCGAACATCCGCGATCCGGAAAATCCTGAACCGATTTCAAAACCCTTGGTGGCGGGAATCGAAAGCATCGCCTGCGCCAGCTTGGCTTCCATGCGTTCGAAAACGGGTTCGCCCAATCCTACCGGAATATTTTCGGCTATGCAGGTCAGCACACCGCCGACGGAATCCTTGCGGTCGCGGGTGGCGGCCACCAGCTCAATCATTTTGGCAGCGGTGGCCTCGTCCGGGCAGCGGATAATGTTGGCATCGATCTGCTCGCGGGTAAGGCCTTCGCGGCTCATGTCGCGTGCATCGATTTCGCCGACCGAGCTGACCCAGGAAATAATCCGGGTACCAAACTGCTCTGAAAGCCATTTTTCGGCAATGGCGCCGGCGGCCACGCGTCCGATGGTTTCGCGCGCGCTGGAGCGGCCTCCCCCGCTGGCGGCACGGTTTCCGTATTTCATCTGGTAGGTGTAGTCGGCGTGGGAGGGGCGCGGCACATTGCTCATTTCGCCGTAGTCGCCGGGACGCTGATCCCGGTTGTTGACCATCAGGCCAATGGGTGTTCCGAGCGTTTTTCCGTTTTCCACGCCGGAAAGAATGGTCACCTGATCCGCTTCATCGCGCGGTGTGGTCATATCGCTTTGCCCCGGACGGCGGCGCGTCAACTGCGGCTGAATGTCGTCTTCGCTCAATTGCAGGTTTGCAGGGCAACCGTCAACGATTGCGCCAACGGCCTTCCCGTGCGACTCCCCGAAGGTCGATACTTTATAGAGGGTTCCAATCGTGCTGGACATGGCGGTTCCTTAATTTGTGGTTTTCCCAAGCTCGGATTCCCTTGGGCCTTATCTTTCGAAAACATGGAGTATATAGCACTAAACCCACACGTATTGGACGAAAAAACCGTGGAAACTTCCGGGCGATCGGCCGCATGCAAACGCCAAGCGCAACGCACATTAAGATTGCAATTTTAAGGCCTTTGTGAAGAATCCGACCGTTTACGCAAAAGTTTAGGAACGCACTTGCTTATGGAACCCGAAAAACGCCAGCACTTACAGGATATTTACTCGACCGACCGGGTCACCCGCGATGATTTTACACCGCAGGTTTCCATTGATGTGGTTGAGGAGCGCAAACGCGAGATACGCCGCCACCAGTTTATCAGCTCCGTAATGGGTACGACCATCCTTGTGCTTGCCGTCGCACTGGTCTATGTGGTCGTCCGCGAATATATCGATATTATTGAACAAACAAGCACCCCCGAACCGATCACCCAGAAATACATCCCCCGCTACTCCCTTCCGGCCGAGTCGCAGTGGGTACTTGATTTTTCCAGCAGTTTTGCCGATCCGAAATGGGACGGCGAGGGTGATCGCCCGTTCAACACCGCGTGGCTCAAGAAAGCCACGTTCAACGTGGTTCTGGCTGAACAGGCCATGCAGTCGGACGAGTATGAAGCGGCGGCGGAATACTATGAAAACGCACTGGAAATCCTGCCCGACCTCGAAGGCGTGAAAGTGCCGTTGGGCATGGCCTATTTCAAACAGGAGCAATTCGACAAGGCGCTGAACCTGCTCGAAGGCGCCTCCGATGCCGACCTGACCTTCGAGATCCTCAACAACCTGGGTGCGGCCTGCATCGACTCGAAGCGATACGAAAAGGCCGAAGAATACCTGAAGCGCTCCCTCGATCTGAAACCGGCCTACCCGGAAGCCCTCAAGAATCTGGCCATCCTCCACCAGAAGCAGGATCGGCCGGTGGAAGCAGCCGATGCATACGAAAAATACCTTGATCAACGTCCGCTGGATACCGACACCCGTTACAGCTTTGCGCTCTATCTGACGAAGGCAGGCAAATGGGAACTCGCCGGCGAGCAACTCCGCGCCCTGACCATGGAGGTGACCGATGTGGCCAACCTCTTTCTCTTACTGGCCCGCGTGGAAACCAAGCTGGGTAACGACAAGGCTGCGACGGATGCCCTGCGGCGCGGTGTGCAGTTGACGGATCCCACGCTGGCACTGGCCTGGATGGATGAAGCGGAGTTCGAACGACTCCGCAATGAAGAGGATTTTCAGGCGCTGATCAAATACGTTGAAAAGCAGCGCTAGGCGATCATTCCGAAGATCAGATGATTGATGCCAAGCGCGATCAGGGCCGCCAGAAAATCATCGATGGTAATCCCGAATCCCCCGTGGATATGCTGCAGCTGCCTGATCGGCGGCGGCTTTGTAATGTCAAACACACGGTGAAGCACGAAACCGCTCAGCAGCGCCCAGGGCGAGGCCAGACCGATCACCGTGATCGGCAACGTCAGATATTCATCCGCCACGATGCAACCGGGATCCTTGCCGCCGATCATCTTTTCGGCCACCTCGCATATCGGAATGGAAAGCAGCGTCAAACCGATGCAGATGGCCCACTGGATGCCGACACTGGACACCTGCATCACGCCCCATGCGATCGGCAACCCGACCAGCGTTCCGACCGTGCCCGGCATGACGGGACTCCATCCCGTTCCAAAACCAACAGCCACCCACTTGATTAGATTTTTCATTCCATTCCCCAAAACCTTGATTTTTTATTCCTGCCGCATTCGTTCCGCAAGCATTGAAAGCAGACCAATGGTTGCCGTGTCTGTTCTAAGAATACGACCGCCCATGCCAAACAACTGGAATCCATGCGCCTGCAGCAATTCAATTTCGTATTTCGTCCAGCCCCCTTCGGGGCCGATTGCCAGAACGATACGTTCCGACTGTTCCGGGACAGGGAAAAAATCAGCCAGGCGTTTATCGCCGGATGGGTCTGCGAGCAGTTTTACATGACTGCCGAAAAGACCCTCGAGCTCGTCTTCGACAAACGGCTTGAAGAGCGGGCGGATCATGACTTCCGGCAGATGCGTGCAGCAGGCCTGCTGCAGTCCCTCGACCAGCAGCGGATGGTAGCAAGCAGACTCAAGCACATGACTGTCGAAATAGAACCGCTCCACCTTTTCGGCGCGCAGCAGTACGATGCGTTCCACCCCCAGCGCCGCGAGTTGAGCCCAAAGCCGCTTCATCACCTTCGGGCGCGGCATGGCGAGAATCAAGTCGATGCGTGGCCCGGGCGGCTCTGCCTGAAACTCGCATCTTACAACCACTTCGTTGCGCTCGACCGATTCCACGGTGCCGGTTCCGAGCGGGCCGTTCAACAAACCGATGCGCAGCGACAGCCCGGGCTCCGCCTTTAGAACCTTGCGGACATGCCGGGCGCGATCCCCCGTCAGGACGGCGCGTTGATCGGTCTCCACTTCCGGCGCCTCTAGTATGATCAGATTCATTTGCGATAGAATGAATACGGGAAAGACCGGATGCAACCAAATGACGTTTTGTTTTCATCGGAATTGATGTTTCACGCCCGGCCCTCCATATTCCCGGCATGAAAATTTTACTTTGCAACGACGACGGAATCCATGCGCGCGGCATTAACGAACTGCATCAGGCCATCAGCCATCTCGGTGAGCTGTATGTCTGCGCACCCGCCACGGAACGCAGCGCCGCCGGCCATGCCATCACGATCTACGATCCCATCCGAACGATGCCGGTTGAACGGAGCAACGGGCTTTCGGGCATTGCGGTGGATGGTACCCCGGCCGATTGCGTGAAGCTTGCCGTCAGTTTCCTGCACAAGAATGATCCGCCGGATCTGGTGGTGAGCGGCATCAATCTCGGTTCCAACACCGGCATCAGCGTGCTCTACTCCGGAACGGTATCCGCCGCCAGCGAGGCCGCCATTCTGGGGGTGCCTGCCATCGCCCTCTCCCTGTGCACCTATCAGAATCCGCATTGGGATACCGCCGCTCGAGTGGCCAAGGAGATCGTTGCCAAGGTCGCAAAGAACCCCCTGCCCGACGGCACGCTGCTCAATGTCAACATTCCCAACCTCCCGTATGACCAGCTCAAGGGAATCAGGGCCGGACAGATGGGCCGCTCGCGCTTCATTGAAAAATTCACGGAGCATCGCGACCCGCGCGGCAACTATTATTACTGGCTGGACGGCGACATGAAGCTGCTGGACGACAACGCCATGACGGATGAACGACTGGTGAACGAAGGATATGTCGCCCTCACCCCGATCCACATCGACCTTACCGCCCGCCACTGCATGGAGCAGGTTGAAGGGTGGACTGTGGAGTATTAGGACGTAACAAGTAATACGGGATACGTAATTTTCCCATGCATGGGATTTTACGGATTACGCCCTGCGAATTAGGTCTTCAAGCGGAGCGGGAAGTTTGCCATCTGCATCGAACCGCTCCAGCTCGCGATTGCAAACGGCAGAAAAGTGGTTCAGCAATGACTCGCGGACCTCTGGCATGGCAGGACACGCGTGAGCGAGTATGGTTTTCAGTGAGACAACGGGTTCTCCGGTGAGACCGCAGGGAACGATCGTGTCGAATCCGGCGAGCTCATTACTGACGTTGAAGCTCATGCCATGGAAAGAGACCCACTTTTTGAGGCGGAAGCCGATCGCGGCCACCTTGCCCGCAGTGGTCCATGCCCCGGACTTGCCTTCCCGCCTGAATCCTTCAACGCCATAATCCCCGAGCGTCCGGATCGCGACCTCCTCCAGGTTGTGGAGGTATCCATGCGAATCCGCTTCGTTACCGCCAAGATAGAGGATCGGATAAAGCACCCATTGACCCGGACCATGAAAGGTGACATCGCCGCCCCGCTCGGCATGAAACAGCTCGATGCCCATGGCGGCATACTCCTCCCTGGTTTTGAGGAGATAGTTATCCCTGCCACGGTTGCCCAGTGTGACCACCGGACGGTGCTCAAGAACCAGGACGGTGTCGGGAATTCGATTATTCTGCCGCGCCTGAAGCAGGCGATGCTGCAGATCCAGCCCCTGCAGATAGGGAACCGGATTGTTGAAACTGACAGTCCATGCATTCATCATTTAAATAAAAAAAGGAGGATTCTCATCCTCCTTAAACAGTGAGAAATCAACGCGGCTTAGTCATTGGGGCAAAGCTCTTCATAGGAATCGGCATCAAGCATATCGTCCACATCGGATTCGTTGGCAACCTTGATCTTGAAAAGCCACCCGGCGCCAAACGCATCCTTGTTGATCAGTTCGGGGCTGTCCTCGAGATCGCTGTTTATCTCCACCACTTCACCGGCCACGGGCGCGTAGACATCGGCTGCGGCCTTGACGGATTCAACCACGGCGGCTTCATCGCCGGCTTTAAATTCGGTTCCAACCTCCGGCAGTTCAACGAAGGTGAGATCGGACAGCTGACTCTGGGCAAAATCGGTGATGCCCACGGTGGCGACGTCATCGTCGAGGGAAACCCACTCGTGCGTCTTCGAATAGAACAGATCCTGAGGAACCGACATGTTGCTTCTCCTGTAAGCGGTTGAAAAATTGGAGGTGCGGACCGGATTCGAACCGGTGTTCATGGATTTGCAATCCAGTGCCTAACCACTTGGCTACCGCACCCTGTTAGTCTCAAAAGCGGCCATCAATGTAATGATGTGCCCGAGGCATTCAAATAAAATTATCGGAAAAAAAGGAGGTATAATCCCATGTGCGATCAACGCAGCCTACCGCACCCGCAAGACGGTGTTATCAATCAGGCGCGTAGGACCGATTTTTACCGCCAGGGCGACGAGGGTCAGGTCTTCAATCGTATCAACCGGCGCCAGCGAATTATCATTCACAAACTCGATGTAGTCGATGCATGCCCCGGGAACAGATTCAATCAACTCCACCATGGTCTGCCGCACAAGGGCCGTGTCATACTCCTTCTTTTCAACCATCTCCCGCGCACAACGCAGCGCACGTTGCAAACACAGGGCATCTTTTCGCTGGGTTGCGGAAAGGTATTTGTTGCGCGAGCTCATCGCCAAACCGTCCGGCTCCCGAACAATCGGCCCCCGCACAATTTTGACGGGAATGTTTAAATCGCGCACCATGCGTTCGATGACGCGCAGCTGCTGGGCATCCTTCTCGCCAAAGACAGCAAGATCCGGCTGCACCAGATTAAAGAGCTTGGCCACCACGGTGCAGACGCCTCGAAAATGTCCGGGCCGCGCCGCGCCGCAAAGCCCCTGCGAAAGAGCCTCCTCATCGACCCAGACGCTGGCATCGTCCGAATACATGGTTCCAGCCTCGGGATAGAAGATCAGATCAACCCCTTCCTGCGCGCACAGCTTTTCATCCCGCTCAACGTCGCGAGGATAGGCATCCAGATCCTCACCCGGACCAAACTGGGCCGGGTTGACGAATATGCTCACCACAAGGACATCGCAACGTACCCGGGCCAGACGCATGAGCGACAAATGTCCTTCATGTAGAAAACCCATGGTCGGTACAAAGCCGATGGTGCGCCCTTCACGCTTCAGCTTCAGCGCCACACACTGCATGTCATCAGGGGTTTGGATGATTTTCACAGGCATCTGCCTCTTCAATTAGGAGCGGGGTCACCCCCCCGCCTACAGCTTGCGTGCATTATGGCCGGGGGCGGTGACCCCGGATAGCTTCAGTAGGTCTGCTCAACTGCCGGAAAAGCTCCGGACTCGACTTCAGACTTGTAGGCGGCCAGCGCTTCTGTGATCAGCGGATTCAGGTCGGCGAATTTCTTCACGAATTTTGGAACGGGCTTGCCACTGATACCGAGCAGATCGGTAAAGACCAGCACCTGGCCGTCGCACCCCGCTCCCGCGCCGATTCCAATGGTCGGAATTGTCAGAGCATTGGAGATCGCCGTTCCGAGCTCAGCGGGAACGCACTCCAGCACAAGGGCGAAGGCACCCGCCTGCTCGATCGCCATGGCATCGTCCATCAGCTTACGGGCCTGCTCGGCGGTTTTGCCTTGTACCTTGTAGCCGCCCACCTCCTTGATGCTCTGCGGTGTCAGGCCAATATGTCCAAGGACCGGTACGCCGTTCGAAACCAGGGCTTCGATCAGCTCCGCGCGCACCACACCACCTTCAATCTTAACCGCATCGGCATGCGCTTCCTTGATGAAGCGTCCGGCATTTTCCAGCCCCATTTCAACCGAAGGCTGGTACGACATAAACGGCATGTCGGTGATCACGAGCGCGTTCTTCACGCCGCGAGCAACCGCCGCCGTGTGGTGCAGCATTTCATTCATGCTGACCGGCAGGGTCGTATCGTAGCCAAGCACCGTCATACCCAGCGAATCGCCCACCAAAACAGCTGGTATATCCACGCCGTCGACCAGTGAAGCGGTCAGTGCGTCATATGCCGTGAGCATGGCAATCTTCCGGTCGCCCTTAAGCGCTTTGATCTTTGCTGCAGTCCATTTCATAAGGAAATCCGTGATGAGTCATACATGATGCGTAACATAGCCAGCTTCAGCACAAACAAAAGAAAATTGCGAAGTACAAATCACGCGTTATTCCTACCACTTCTCATCGAAGACACTCATGCCTTCGTCGGGGGGCAGTGCGCGGAGGATGTCGGCAACGGAGTTGCTGGTTTCGGGCACGATCAGATCCGGGCGGACATCGCACAGCGGCTGCACCACAAAACGCCTTTCCGCCCAGCGCGGATGAGGCACTTCCAGTCCCCCGCTGTCAACAACCTGCTCGCCGGCATAAATGATGTCGACATCGATCGTACGCGGCGCATTGCGGTCCTCGGTCCGCTCGCGGCCCAGGTTGGCTTCGATCTTCTCAATGTATGAGAGCCAGCTTTCCAGCGGAAGCTCGCTTTCCACGATCACCACCGAATTCAGATAGGCCATATCCTTGAATTCCGGCTGCACATCGACCGGGGTTGTTTCATAGATCGGCGACTGATCGACAAAAGATGTTCGTGGCGCAGAGAGCAAAAGATTCTTGGCCTGCATCAGCAATCGCTTCCTGTTGTACAGATTGGAACCTAGGCTAAACCCGATTTCCATAGTCGACCTCCCCGTCAAAAACTTTTTCAGCGCCACCCATGAGCGTTATTTCACCCTGAACCACATCAATTACCAGATCGAAGCCGCCGGCGCAATGCACGGGAACGGGCAACTTGACCCATCCGTGTTCAGCCGCAAGTATGGCCGCCGCCGCCGCGCCCGTGCCGCAGGCCAGTGTCTCGGCCTCCACCCCGCGCTCATAGGTCCGCAGAGTCAGTGAGCCATCCGGTTCCACTTTCGCGAAGTTGGCGTTCGTTCCGTTCGGGGCAAATTGCTCGTGCATCCGAATGGCCCGTCCATGGCGCGGAAGATCAATGATGGACACATCATCCACCCAGACCACCGCATGCGGAACACCGGTGTCTACAAAATCGGCCTTGTTTTCCACATCGATGACCAAATCCAGTTTGAGATCCGTCGGGGTTGTTAGCGTCACTCGAACTTGCTCTCCCAGCACTTCGGCATGAACCAGGCCGGCGCCCGTTTCAATCATCATGTGAGCCGAAACCAACCCAAGATGCTGCGCGAACCGCGCAACGCAGCGGGCGCCATTGCCACACATGCTCTGCTCGCCTCCATCCGGATTGATGAACCGCATCCGTAAATCGGCGGAATCCGACGGCTGGAGCAGCAGAATTCCATCGCAACCAATGCCGGTCCGTCGCGAGGCGATCCGTTGAATAAACGCCTCGTCCTTCAAAGGAAATGTCCGTGCGCGATCGTCAACGACAATAAAGTCGTTGCCCGCTCCATGCATCTTTGTGAAAGGTATCTTCATCTCATTTTAGACGGCATGAGCTTGCCATATTTCCTTCAGAGGCCGGAAACAAAAAGGGCCGCTTTCCAGCGGCCCCTTGAGCTTTTCGGCGGTATTCGGTTATCCCACCAGCGCGAGCAGCACACCGGCGGCCACGGCGGAACCGATGACGCCGGCCACGTTCGGACCCATGGCGTGCATGAGCAGGAAGTTCTGCGGATTGGCTTCAAGACCCACCTTGTTCGAAACGCGCGCGGCCATCGGAACGGCGGAAACACCGGCGGAACCGATCAGCGGATTGATCTGCTCCTTGCTGAGCTTGTTCATCAGCTTGGCCAGCAGAACGCCTGCAGCCGTGCCGATGATAAAGGCACCCAGACCAAGACCCAGAATGCCGAGTGTCTGCACGTTCAGGAACTTGTCGGCGGCCAGCTTGGAACCAACGGCCAGACCAAGCATGATCGTAACAATATTGATCAGTGCGTTCTGTGCTGTATCGGACAGGCGATCCACCACCATTGATTCCTTCATCAGGTTGCCGAGCATCAGCATACCGATCAGCGGTGTAGCCGAAGGAAGCAGCAGCAGACAGATCAAGAGCACCATGAGCGGGAAGACAATCTTCTCGGTCTTGGTGACATGACGCAGCTGCTTCATTTCGATGGCACGCTCTTTCTTCGTAGTCAGCAGCTTCATGATCGGAGGCTGGATAATCGGAACAAGCGCCATGTAGGAATAGGCCGCAACGGCGATCGCTCCGAGTAGATTCGGTGAAAGCCGCGAAGCCAGGAAGATGGCCGTCGGACCATCGGCACCGCCGATGATACCGATGGCGGCCGCGTCTTCGATGGTGAAAAGGCCGCCCATCGACATAGCACCCAGCAGAGCAATGAAGATGCCGAACTGCGCGGCAGCGCCGAGCAGTGCAGTCTTCGGATTGGCCAGCAACGGACCGAAGTCGGTCATGGCACCCACGCCCATGAAAATGAGCAGCGGGAACACGCCGGACTCAACGCCCACTGTGTAGAAATAGTAAAGAAACCCGCCCGGTTGTCCGGGCATCGGACCGGCTGCGATTCCCGCAACCGGAATATTGGTCAGGATTGCACCAAACCCGATCGGCAGTAGCAGCAGCGGTTCAAATTTTTTCGCGATGGCCAGATAGATGAGGCCAAGGCCGATCAGGATCATCAAAAACTGACCCAACCCCTGCGGAAGGGAACCCGGCGGCTCATAACCGGCATCCTCGGCGGCTTCAACCTGATGAGTCAGCTCATCCAAAAGCGCCTGATCAACACCATGCGCCTTGTCAATCTGGTTCATGGCTCCATGAAAATGCCCTGCGGAAACTTCCGCGGCAACGGTCTTTACCAATGCGCTCCGGTAGGCTTCCGCTTTTTCTTCCGGAGTTGCCGGATTGAAGAAGCGGTAGATGCCGGTTTCATGCCAGAGCTTCTTGAAGCCCTCGCCTATCGAAATGGCTTTTTCGGTCTTCCTGCCGTCAGCCGGGATAGCGGCCTCTTCGGCCCGTACCTGGCCGGCTCCGCCGAGAACGGCGGCGACGAGAAGCCCCATGGTTATGAATTTCTTCATGCTTTTAAATCTCCGTTCGCTGTTGTGCAAATTAGTTGATGGAAGCCATGGCCTGGCCGGCCGTCACCTGGGCACCGGCTTCAGCCGCAATGGAGGAAACGGTGCCGCCTATGGAGGCTTTCACTTCAACTTCCATTTTCATGGCTTCAACCACGAACAGCACGTCGCCTTCGTTCACGTGGTCACCGATATTGACCAGAACCTTGATGACCTTGGCGTTCATCGGGGCGGCCACTTCAACGGAATCTGCCGACTCGTGGGCAACTGCAGCCGTACCGGCCGATTCAACACCGTCCTCAACGCCGATGTCGTATGACTGGCCGTTGACGGTTGCCTTGTCACCCTTCACGTCGACGGCAAACTTCTTGCCGTTAACGGATACGGTATATCCGCCGTCACCACCCGCTGCCGCGGCCGGAGCCGCCGGGGTGAGCGCGCCTTTGCGGACGCCGTTGATTTCGGCCTTGCCCAGCAGGAAGTCTATGCCCTTCTGCTTGCAGGTGGCGGCAATAAAGATGTTTTCCTCGGTTTCCTCGATGCCGTTTTCCTTGAGCATGGCTTTCGCGGGCTCGATACCCTTCTTCGGATCGGCATCGTTGAGGTCTACCGGATTGGCGGTAGTCGGTTCGAGTTCGAGCTTTTCGGAAGCGATCTTTACGATTTCCGGATCGGGCGCAACCGGCGTCCTGCCGAAGTAACCGAGCACCATCTTGCCGTACCCCTCGACAATCTTTTCCCATGGGCCGAAAATGACGTTGTTGAACGCCTGCTGGAAATAGAACTGGGAGACCGGAGTCACGGACGTGCCGAATCCGCCGCGGCGGACGACCTCACCCATGGCGTGGATGCAGTCTTCATATTTGTCCATCAGGTTGTTGTCGCGCATCATCTGCGTGTTGGCCGTCAGGGCGCCGCCGGGCATCGGCGACCACGGAATCATCGGCTCCACCGACTTGGCTTCGGGCGGCATCATATAGTCCGCCATGCAATCCTTGAAGACGGTGGACGCATGCATCATTTTGTCGATGTCGATATCGAGTTCGTAGTCTTCGCCGCGCAACGCGTGCCACAGGGTGGCGACGTCGGGCTGGCAGGTTCCGCCGGAGGCCGGAGCGAGCGAGCAATCGACCTGGTCCGCGCCCGCCTTGATGGCGGCGATGTAACCGACGGTGCCGACACCGGCGGTCTCATGGGAGTGGAATACGATCTTGCAGTCGCCCGGCAGTATTTTGCGGGCCATGGCGATGGTTTCGTAGACTTTCTTCGGCACGGAGGTTCCGGAAGCATCCTTAAAGCAGACACTGTCGAAGGGAATACCCGCATCAAGAATGCCCTGAAGGGTCTTTTGATAGAATTCAACAGTGTGCGCCCCTTCGCAGCCCGGAGGCAGTTCCATCATCGTAACGCAG
>JBFHPA010000022.1:0-18627 GCA_041592955.1 Pontiella sp. | reverse complement strand
GTCAAAGGAGGTCGACTCGCATGGCAACGTCCAGCTCAGCGGTACCGGCGCGCTCGGCGACATCCTTGCCCGGGAAATCAAAAACAAAACCAAAATCACCCGTGTGCGGGCCGATACCTTCGGCTATCTGCAACGCTCTTTCGCCGGATGCGTTTCCAAAACCGATGCAAAAGAAGCGTTCGGCGTAGGCGCCACCGCCGTCAAGGAAGCCATCAGCGGCAACAAGGATGGCTCTATTGCCATCAAGCGCAAGCCGGGCAGGAAATATGCGGTCGCATTCAAGCGCGTTCCGCTCCGCAGCGTGGCCAAGGAAACGCGCCACATGCCCGACAAATTTATCAATGCCGAGGGCAACCATGTAACGCAGGCGTTTATTGATTATGCGAGTCCGATTGTGGGACCGCTTCCGAAAACCGGGAAATTCAAACGCGTGCCTGTTGTCAAAGCCAGGTAACACTAAATCCCTAAACGGAAAAAAGGACGGCACTAATCAGGCCGTCCTTTCTGGTTTGCAAAACCCGGCAGCGAAAGCGTTTAAAACAAAAGTGCGGCCGCATCTCTGGAGGGTCGCACGCTGTGCGACCGGGCAGACAGCGTCTGCCCCTCCAAAGGTTCCGCCAACACGGACACTGTCTTTCTTTAAACGCTCTAGTAATCGAGGCCGACACTCAAGAACAGCCGCGCTTCGGACGGAATCTCCGTACCGTCGTATTCGGCATTTTCACCAAGCGAATAAGCCCCGCCGATGTCTGCCCGAAGACCAAAGATGTTGAGACCGACGCCGGCGGTCGCAACCCAGTACTGCTCCTCTGCCGCCAGATTGCTATAGGCGCCAACACGTAAGGCCAGCGCCCACAAATCCACTTCGCCGCCTACGGACAGTCGCTGAATGTCGTATCCTTTCAGCAAAGTTCCGGTTTCAAGCAGATCATAGTTGACCTCCAGCATAAATCGTTTCGAAGGAATGAACGCCGCGCCCACGGTGACCTGCGGGTCAAGCGTTACATCGGGCACGTTGATCACCACATTGGATCCGTTAACCAACACCGCGTCGTCATATCCATCAAACGTCGGCGTGTTGAGGTTATGCCCCACCACCGCAAACTGAAAATTGTTGATACGGTACAGGGCGCCGAGATCCAGTCCAAAGGCAAGAGTGTTGGCTTCGGTGTCCGATACGCTTTCAATCGCATTATCAATATTATCCTCGTCAAACACCCAGACCTTCGTACCCAGCACCTGACCGAAGATGGCCTTGGCCGTGGCACCCACCGAAAGATGGTCATTGATGGCCCGGCCATAGCTGACCGGAACCTCTACCGCCGCAAAGCCCTGTGCAGCCACCGAAGTCAGGTTGCTGTCGATACTGTCAGCTCCAACCAGATTACCGATGGTATCCACCGTTCCCTGAATCTCGTCCCCAACGAGATCGCCCGCGGAAATCAAGTCCCCCAGTTTCGCATCCACATATTGGACCGCATTGTTGTCGCTCAAAGTCGTAAATAAGTCGGTCTGTTGCTGAGATGATAATGTGGTGAAGGTATAACCAGGCCCTCCGGTAAAGTTTGGATCGATGCCGGCCGCATTGTTGAGCTCGGTGACCAGATCGCCGATACCCGTGTAGCCGTCCAGTGCCAAACGATCGACATCCGGCTGCACCGTTGCCGCCACCTCGCCAAACAAACGGATCCCCACCCCAAAATGGCCGATCCGAACGGACGTGCCGACCGACGAATCGACATATAACGAATCATTGCCCTCGGAGAGCCCCGAAAGAATCCCGGTCAACGCCAGCAACGACTTTACGTTATCCGGGGTTGAGCCCAAGGTTCCGCTGTCAAACGCGTCGAACGCGATATCGGCGAGAACATCGACGTAGCGCCCCATGTCCTCGGTCATGGTGTAGCCTAAATTGAGATCCAGCACATTCCACCCGAAATCTTTATCGGCCAATCCGTTATTATCGAGAAGATTGAAACTCTCTTCATCCGGGCCCAACGCACCGAAAACAGGGATGGCCGGATCGGCCGCCCGTTCCGCAAACACATCGTTCACGACATCTACGGCAACAACATCAACCGGAAGCGTATTGGTTGGGACATCGGTCTCCGGGGCCACGATGACCGCATTCGTTTCGATAACGCTTTCGTCGGCATCTTCCTGAGCACTGGCGGCTGGAGATGAAACCGGCGCGGCGTTGGTCGGGGCCGGCGCATCCACGGCGACGACCACCGCATTGGATTCCACCAAAGCTTCCTGCACAATATTGGTGCTTCCAACGGTCATCAGTAAGTCGTTGGTCGAAGCAGCTTCTTCCTCAACGTGGATCAGGGCATTGGTCTCTGCGGCAACAAACTCTTCCACTTCGGTCACACGGTTGGTTTCAACAACTGTGCTTGCCTCGGCATACTCAGCGACCGTATTGGTCTCGGCGACCGGAGCGTAGTAAACGGGCTCTTCTTCCACGTCTCTCGACTGGTGCATAAATCCGAACGCCGCCGGATTATGCCACTGGGCTGTCGCATCGCGTGTGGATGCCGCATTCGCGCCGCCCATCCCCGATGCTCTGGCACCAATAAAGGTATGCTGCTGCGCCCCCGCAACCAAAGCCACCGAACAAGCAACAACTACTCCGCACTTCATTTTCCCCTTCATGCCTCACCTCCGGTATTTGATTCTTTCGAATTAGAACAACTCCGCAAAGGCACCTCAAGAATCAAGTGTCATCATTCTCCCCCATGGCTTCCGAAATGTAATCCCGTTCCCGCAGGATTTCAAAAGGATGATTCCCCTCGATTGGATGCCCTTGCGATGGGCCGAATGTTGCGAGCTTCAAGGCTGTACAGACTGGGTCTTTTCCATAATGTTTCCAGCATCTGGTTCATCAACGATCAACGAGAAGGAGAAATTATGAAGATTCTTGGTTTTATTGCAGTAGCGGCGACGATGGTGCTTTCAACCGGTTTCATTAAAACCGAAGAAGGCGGTGTTACAGCCGATCTGTCTGGACTGGCTGAAAAGGCCAACGGCGCAACGGAGAAGGTTACAACGGATGTTACGGCTGTCACCAAGCAGGCCGAAGCCATGGTCACAAATGCCACCGCGAAAGCGGAAGCCGTCGTCGGGGCCATTGCCATAAAGGCCGAAGACATCATGGGCAACCTGAATCTTTCGCCCGAAGCGCTGAAGGAAAAGCTTGCCTCGATGACGTCGGAAAACCTGATGGCCTATGCCGAGCAATACAAGACCTTGCTCGCTGAAAAGAAAGCCCAGATTGCCGAACTGACCACGCAATACAAGAAGCTGGCCTGGTACAAGCGCTATAGCGCAAAGGGCAAACTGATCAAAGAGCAGCTGAATACATACAAAGGGCAGTACGATGGCCTGATGGAGCAGTTCAATCTCTATTCCGGCAAGCTGAAGGAATACGGCGTGGATCTTTCAACCCTCGGGCTCTAGACCGCACCCGATTCTTTCGCATCCAAAGCGTCCCGTATTTACGGGGCGCTTGAGCTTTTTAAGCACGCGCGGAGATTTGAAATTGCAGGTGTAGAACGTGCTTCTTTGTATCGCAAAGAGCGCGTTGTTTTGTTTTTTGCGCGCTCGTTCTTTGAACGAAGCCCGCACTACACCACAGAAATATTTATCAATCGTCTGAGCGTCCCGTGATTGCGGGGCACTTTTTTAGTGCTCAATCGGAATGGGGTCCACCACCACAACCGGGCGACGATCCAGCAGATCGATCTTTTTCCAGCGGCCGGAACGAAAGCGCAGGGCAAAACCAATCCCGAGGATAATGATATAGCACAGCGTCCAGGCCCAGCTGGCAAATACGTTCAGCTTGAACACGAACACAATCAGCAACTGGCCGACCACAAGAAAACCCCAGGCCACGGCCGACTGGAAATACATCACAAAATGCGTGTCGCCCGCGCCCTTGAGTCCGCCGGAAAGGACAATGGCCGTTGCATCCATGGCCCCCCATAAGGCCAGCATGGCCAGCAGGATGCGGACCGTAGAAAACAACTCCGGCGGGGCCGCATCAACATTCCCGGCAAAAATCTGCGTGTAGAAACCGGGAAAGAGCAGGAACGTCAGGCCAACGGTCAGAGTGTAGCAGATGCCGATCTTAAGCGCCAGCCACCCCATGCGTTCGGCATACTCCGGCCGGTCGCTTCCAAGATACTGCCCCACCAGCACGGAGACCGCCATCCCCATCCCGATCATCGGCATGAAGGCAATCAGGTTGACGCTCAACGCAATATTACTGGCCACGTGCGCCACCACGCCCATGCGACCCACCATCATCACGAAAAGCGTGAAGGCTGCCACATCCAGAAACCAGTGAATGCCCGAAGGCAGTCCGAAGCGGATCATACGCATGAACAGCCAGCGATTGAAGCGCAGGTTGCGCCAGGTGCCGAACTCCGCGTTGGTTGCTTTCGAAAAGTAGATCAGTCCGAAAATCAGCGGGCTCGCCCACGCACCGATGACCGAGGCCCAGCCCGCGCCCGCAATACCCATTTCCGGGAAACCCCACTTGCCGAAAATGAATATATAGTTCAGCAGGATGTTGATCCCGTTGGCGACAATGTTGCAGGTCATGATGATTCGGGTTTTCCCGCGTCCGGAGAAAAAGCTGCTCAGGGCCGAGCTCAGCGCCATACCGCCGCCGCACCACATCAGAATGCTGAGGTATTCCTCTTCCAGCGCCAGCACCTCGACCCCGTGTCCACTGATGCGCAGCAACCACAGACCCAGCGGCGTGAGCGCCATGATCAGCGGAATGGAGAACAGAGCGAAAAAGATTCCCTGCGACGTTGCCTTTGCACATCCCTCCTTATCGCCCGAGCCCCAATACTGCGCCACAAAGGTATTGGTGAACCCGGCCAATGCCATGAAACCGCAAACGAGTGTAAAGAAAAGAATGCCCGCCGGCAGCGATGCCCGAAAGGCCGCTTCACTGTACCACGACAGAAAAAGCCGGTCGCAAAAGTTCAGCAGGGCAAACGTGCCCGAGCTGATGATCAGCGGCCAGGCGATCTTCATCAGCTCCCTCCAGCCACCGAATGGGTGGGGCGTTGTTTCGTTGGATGGCATAGATCGCGGAATCTACGCCCAAAGGGTCCGCGATGAAACTTGAAACAGGGAAAAAGACCCTCTCGATTCGCTTTCATCTGTCACATCCTTCGATTCTGCGCCAATGTGGGGCATGAACGTGGCATGTGAACTAGACTTTGACGCGCTCGTCCGGGAGCACCAGGCCGGACTGCGGGCATTTATCCGGGCGCTGGGTGCCGATGAAGCATGGGTGGACGACTTGGCGCAGGAGGTTTTTCTCGTCGCCTACCGCAAGCTGGACCAGTTCCGCAAGAACGAGGATTTTGGCAAATGGCTGCGCGGTATTGCGCGTCGGCAGGTGATGGGTGAACGCGTCAAAAAAGCGCGCCGATCCCGGATCATGCACGAAGGCATCACGGATATTCTGCTAAGCCTCGGCATCGAGAAGCCCGAACCGGAACCGGGACGCGAGACTTTGGTCAATACCATGAAAAGCTGCGTGGGCAAGCTTTCGGAGGCGCAACGCGAACTGCTCCATCTCCGCTACTGGGAGGGCCATCAGGCGAAAGACCTCGCGGCGGAACTTCAGTCCACCGCCGTGGCGGTCCGCAAGCAGCTGCAGCGCATTCGGATGGCCGTTCGAAAATGCGTGGAAAGTCAACTCGGGGAGGCCATACAATGACGCGCTATGATGAACTCGTCTCGCTCTTCTTCGATGGGGAGCCCTCTGACGCCGAATTGGATGAAATTTCGGCAATGCTTTCTGATGATCGGGAACGGGCAAAAGATTTTCAACAGCAGCTTCTGATTTGGGAAGCTTGGTCGCAGGAAACCGCTCCCGAGCGCTCCGCCGAAGCCTTTGTTGCGGCATTCCATACGCGCCTGCGGGCCGAGGAGGATGCATCGGACTTCGAACTGGCGGTGACCAAACAGCTCAAGGAACGAAAGAATCCCTTCCTCTTCCAGCCTGTTTTTGCCATTGCTGCCGTCTTGATTATTTTGCTCTCGCTTACCGTTTTGCTCAAGCCGACAGATCCGGAGTCGCAGATGGCCGAACAAACAGATGGCGCTGAACCGCATACCCGGTTCGTATCCATTACCGGTGAGTGCGTCTGCACGCACTGCACGCTCAATATGGAAGGCAAGCATAACAAAGCGATCCGCTATGCCGATGCAAACGGAACGGTTCAAATCATGCTGCTTTCCCGCAATCCGAATCTTCGGCAGCACTCCAGAAAATTCTGCGGCGGACCGACACCCGTGCTCGTGCAGGGCGAAATCTTGGAGCAGGACGGTCAACAAGTGCTGACCACGGCCTCCCTCGACTTCACAGAAGGAAAAATCCTCTGAAAAAATGAAAGGTTCGGTGTCACGTATCGAACAGTGGAAACAATTGATATTAAACAAACATAAGGAGTTACACCGATGAAGAAAGTACTGAGTATTGCTGCAGTTGCATTAATGGTCGCCGGAAGCTCTGCATTTGCTTGCGGAGGATGTGGTTGCGAAGCTAAGAAGACAGATAAGAAAGCTGATAAAGAAAAAACCGAGTGTTCTGCCTGTAAGGGTGCAGAAAAACAGACCGCATGCGGTGGCGCCAAGAAGGCTGACAAAGCTTCTGCTGAAAAGTCAGCATAAAACGAAGTTGTCTTCGAAAAAAGCCTCTCCTTCCGGAGGGGCTTTAATTTTAACCTTCATTCAAATGGTTGTTTGAAACAGTACTTTGATGCAGTTGACAACTCGGTGAGCTTGATCCATGGTGCCGAACACTCGTTTTAAACAACTATTTGAATTATGTCCAACAAGCAAACAACCAAAGAGCGATTAATCACGGCGGCTTGCGAAGTATTTGCCGAAAAGGGCTTTCGCGATGCCACTATTGCAGAGATCTGCGAAAGGGCCGAAGCGAATATTGCCGCGGTCAACTATCACTTTGGCGACAAAGAAAAGCTCTATGACGCCGTTTGGCACCACGCCTTTGATCTGGCCTCCACGGCCCATCCGATTGATGGAAGCCTGCCGGAAAACCCGGTTCTTGAAGATTATATTTACAGCTATGCCTACGCGATCCTGCACCGGATCTTCAGCGAAACCGAAACCGGCCTTTTTGCGAAGCTGCTGCATCATGAAATGTCCAACCCCACTCTTGCGCTCGATCATATCGCGGAAGAGGCGCTGGTTCCCCAAACCCGATTTCTCGGTAAGGTCGTGCATATGGCACTCGAACAGCACATTCCAGAGGAGCAGATCCGATTATGCATGCACAGCATCATTGGCCAGTGTGCGTTTTTCAACTTCAGCCGACCGCTTCGGAAACACGTGCTTGGAAAAACCACAATGACAGAAAACGAGATGGAACAAATCGCCCGTCACATTGCCGTGTTTTCAATGGGTGGACTTAAGGAAATACAGAAATGAACAGTCACTTAAAATGGTTGATCCTACCTGCACTCGGCCTGCTCTGCTCCTGCGCCATCTACGCGCCGGATAAACGAACGGAGCTGCACAACGAGGTGCCCTCCGCCTTCTCGCTCTATTCAGAGGAGGAGCCGGATGCGGAGAATCGCTGGTGGGAAAGCTTTGAGTCGGCGGAACTTAACGTGCTGATCGACGAAGCCCTCACCAACAGCCCGACGATCCAGCAGGCTTGGGCGCGGCTTGCGCAGGCCGAAGCCGTTGCCGCCAAGGCCGGAGCCGCGCGTGTTCCCACAGTCAACTACGCCGCCTCAGCATCGGGCAGAAGAAACCAGCAGACCAAGTCCACGCTGAAAAACTACGATCTGGGCTTTAATGCCTCGTACGAAATCGACTTGTGGGGCCGCGTCCAATCGCAGACTGAAGCGGCGGCGCTTGACCGCGAGGCCTCGCGTGAACAGCTCAACACCGCCGCCATCACCCTCGCCGCGCAAACCGCACTGCGCTGGACGGGAATCGTCTCGCAGCAGCTGCAAACCGACCTGATCCGCAGACAGCTCGAATCCAACAAAACCTCGCTCGATCTGATCGAGCTGCGCTTCCGCAAGTCCTTCGCCTCCGCACTCGACGTCTACCAACAGCGACAGGCCGTTGCCGGAACCGAGTCGCGCATCCCGCTCGCCGAGCTGCGCGAGCAGCTGTTACGCAACGAGCTTGCCGCCCTGCTGGGACGCGCCGACTTTCAAAGCATGGCGATCACCGGCGACCAGTTGCCAACCCTCGGGGCACTTCCAGCCATCGGAATCCCTGCCGATGTGCTGGCCAACCGCCCCGATGTGCGTCGCGCCGGACTCCAGCTACAGTCCGCCGACTGGGCCGTCAGCGCATCGCGCGCCGACCGCCTGCCTGCCGTCCGGCTGACCGCCGGGGCTGAGTATCAGAACAACCGGTTTTCCAACCTGCTCGATGACTGGTTCGCCAACCTCGCGGGCAGCTTGACGGGACCGATCTTCGAAGGCGGTCGCCGCAAGTCGGAAGTCGAGCGTACCCGCGCCGTTGCCGAAGAGCGGCTGGCGGCCTATCGCGAAACCGTGATCGATGCTATCAAGGAAGTGGAAGACGCCCTCGTCTCCGAACAAAAGCAGCACGACTATATCGCCGCGCTTGACCGCAATCTCGAACTGAGCCGAAATTCCTACGACGAAGCCATCAATCGCTACCGCAACGGATTGATCGAATACCTGCCTGTGCTCGTCGAGCTCATCAGTCTGCAGAACCTCGAACGCGACCGCATCGAAGCGCAGTACAATTTGCTGCAATCCCGGATCAATCTTTACCGCGCGCTTGGCGGCGCTTGGCCCAATCATCTTTCAACGAATTAATGGAGAACAACCATGCGTAAAACAATCATAGCGATCATCTGCATTTTTCTGGTAATCAGCGCCATCGTCGCAAACATCATCATCGTCAAGACCGCTCCGAAGGCAGAAAGGAAGCAGCCTCCGAAAACGGCGGTCCTGGTTGAAACCATTCCGCTGAAGCAGTCTGACGAAATGGTTGTTCTGCAGCTGACCGGAACGGTCACTCCAGCCGAAGAGGTGATGCTGCAGGCCCGTGTGGCCGGTGAAATCATTTCCATGGACGACGACTTTATCGATGGCGGCCGTTTGGCCAAGGGTGCTGAAATACTGAAGATCGATCCCATCGACTATGAACTGGCGCTCGCCGATGCCGAATCCAAATTGGAAAAAGCCCGTTTCGACTATAAGCTTGAGCTCGGGCGGCAGGATGTTGCCCGGCGTGAATGGGAGCTGCTGAAGTCGGATGACGCGACTGATGCTGAAAAAGAGCTGGCCCTGCGCATTCCGCACCTGGCCGCCAGCAAGGCGGCACTCGATGCGGCGGAGTCCGCCCTTGAGAAGGCCCGGCTCAACCTGGCCCGCACCGAAATCAGAGCGCCCTTCAATGCCGTTGTTCTCAACCGCATGATTAATGTCGGGTCGCAAGCCTCCCTGCAGTCTCAACTCGCAAAAATCGTCGGCACCGATGCCTACTGGGTAACCGTATCCATTCCGGTCGACCGTCTTGAGTGGGTGACCGTACCGGGCAGCAGAGCCAAAGTGATTTCAAACGGAGGAGCCGTGCGCGAGGGCAAGGTGATCAAGCTGCTCGGCGATCTGGAAGAAAAAGGACGCATGGCCCGCCTGCTGGTGGAAGTCAACGACCCGCTATGCCTCAAGCCGGAAAACGCTCAACTCAAACCGTTGCTGCTCAACGAGTATGTTCGCACAGAGGTTGAGGGCAAAAAAATACCCGGCGTCTTCAGCATTCCGCGCATCGCCCTGCGCGAAGACGGAAAAATATGGCTCGCCAAGGACGGTAAACTGGATGTGCGCCCCATTAGGGTGCTCTGGCGGGATACCCATAAGGTGCTGATCCGGGATGGATTGACCGATGGTGAATTGCTGATCGTTTCGGACGTGA
Organism: Pontiella sp.; assembly: GCA_041592955.1. GTDB lineage: Bacteria > Verrucomicrobiota > Kiritimatiellia > Kiritimatiellales > Pontiellaceae > Pontiella. Next base: position 8,667 of record JBFHPA010000022.1, on the reverse strand, counting down.
ATGCCCCGATCCACGGCATGGATGTGAACACCGGAAATGATGAGCGCAAGGAAAAGCCGCAAGGCGGGCAGAAACAGAAACCGGCCAACAAGGAATAGCTTCATGGAACTTGAAAATCCAAAACGCGGGCCGATCGCCTGGATGGCGAAAAACATTGTCGCGGCCAATATTCTGATGGTCTTGCTTGTCGGGGGCGGCATGTTTGCGGCCACCAAAGTCAAGCAGGAGTTTTTGCCGGAAGCCCAGCTGGATGCCGTGAATATAAGCGTCCCCTACCCCGGTGCCAGCCCGGAGGAAGTGGAGCAGGGCATCCTGCTCGCGGTTGAGGAAGCCGTCCGGGGCATTGACGGTGTAAAGAAAGTTGTCTCCACCGCACGTGAAGGCAGCGGCTCCGTGAACATCGAAGTCCTGCAGAGCTATGACGTCAACATGGTTACCGACGACGTGCGCAATGAGGTGGACCGTATCCGAACCATTCCGCTCGATGCGGAGGAGCCGGTCATCAGCGCGCAAAAACTCCGGCGCGCCGTTCTCGATGTCATCGTGGCGGCGGATGTTTCGGAAAGTGTACTGCGGGAACTGGCGGAACAGACGCGGGACCGCCTGCTTCAATCCGGCGGCATCACCCAGCTGGAACTTTCAAATGTCCGGAGTCTTGAGATCTCGATCGAAATCAAGCAGGACAAGCTTCGCGAACTGAACCTTTCGCTGCAGGCCGTTTCCGACATCATTGCACGGAGCTCCGTCGAATTGCCGGGCGGAGGCATGAAGACCACCAGCGGCGAGATTCTAGTGCGCGTCAAGGACCGGCGGGACCTGGGACGCGAGTTTGCCCAGATCCCGATCGTGACCTCCCCGGACGGCACCAAGCTGCTGCTGGAGGATATCGCGGAGATCAAAGACAGCTTCGACGAGTCGGATAAATACACCTTCTTCAACGGCAAACCGGCCATGACCATCACGATTTACCGCGTGGGCAAGGAAACCCCGTTAACCGTTGAAGCGGCGACTCTCGAAGTGCTCGAAGAGCTGAGGGCCACCATGCCGGACGGCGTGGAGTTCACCATCTGGGACAACCGCGCGGACAGCTTCCGCGGCCGCATGAGTCTGTTGCTCAAGAACGGCGCGCTTGGTCTGGTGCTGGTTTTCATCCTGCTGGGGCTCTTCCTTGAAATGCGGCTGGCTTTCTGGGTGATGCTCGGTATTCCCATCTCGTTCCTCGGCACCTTCCTGTTCATGTCGTCCATGGATGTCAGCCTGAACATGATCACCATGTTCGCCTTCCTGATCGCGCTCGGTATTGTGGTGGATGACGCCATCGTGGTGGGGGAGAATATTTATCACTACCATCAGGACGGCATGCCGTTCCTGGATGCCGCAATTAAGGGTGCCAGGCAGATCGCTGTTCCGGTCACCTTCAGTATTCTGACGAACATCGTGGCCTTCATGCCGCTCTACTTTGTGCCCGGCACCATGGGCAAGTTTTTCAGAAACATTCCAATGATCGTCTGCGTCACCTTCCTGATCTCGCTGATTGAAGCGCTTTACATTCTTCCGGCCCATCTGGCGCATCAGAAGGATCTGAAAAACCCACACCTGTTGCACCGGATGCAGCAAAACTTCAGCCGTAAATTCACGCATTTCGTGCGCGATATGTACGGTCCGTTTCTCGACCGGGTTCTGCGCATGCGCTACATCACGTTCAGCATTGGTGTGGTCATCCTGATCATTACCCTGGGCTATGTGAAGAGCGGCCGCATGGGCTTCGAACTGTTCCCGAGTGTCGAGTCCGACATCGGCCTCTGCAGCTTCCAGCTGCCGTATGGCGCACCGGTTGAAAAAACCCGCGCCGTGCATGACCGCGTCATCGAAGCGGGTCAGAAGGTTATTGCCGAGATCCAGGAGGAAACCGGCAAGCCGGCGGTTAAAGGGGTCATCTCCACCATCGGCATCGGGCGCGGCGCCGCCGGAGGACACACCGCCAGTATTGAATATGAACTGCTGGATCCGGACAACCGGCCGGTCTCCACGCAGGAGTTTGTCGATCGCTGGCGTAAGGCCACCGGCAAAATCAGCGGCCTGAAAAACATGCGCTTCCGCGATGACGCCGGCGGTCCGGGAAGCCGGGGTGATGCGCTTACGGTCGACCTCTCGCATCGCGATATGGCTGTGCTCGAACAGGCGAGCAAGGAAGTCGCCCTGCGCCTGAGCGAATATCCCATGGTCCGCGATATTGATGACGGCTTTACCCCCGGCAAACCGCAGATCGATTTTTCCATCACGCCCGAAGGCCGCAGCCTCGGACTGACCTCCCGCGAGATCGCCCGACAGGTACGCAACTCCTACTATGGTTCCGAGGCGATCCGCCAGCAACGCGGCCGCAACGAAATCCGGGTTCGGGTTCGCCTGCCGGAAGCCGAGCGCGACACCGAATTCAGTCTCGAGGAGATGATTGTCCGCACACCGGCCGGCACCGAAGTTCCGCTTCGCGAAGTGGTCAATGTAACACGCGGCCGCGCATATACCACCATCACCCGGCGCGATGGCCGGCGTGTCATAACCGTTACAAGCGATGTGAAGCCGCGCGATCAGGCGCCCCGGATGCTCGCCGTGCTGAAGGATGAAATTCTTCCGGATATCATGCAGAAATACGCGGGGCTTTCCTACTCCTTCGAAGGCCGGCAGGCGGATCGCAGGGAAAGCGTGGGCGGTCTCTTCAGCGGCCTGTATACCGCCTTGATTCTTATCTATATTCTGCTGGCGGTTCCGTTCAAGAGCTACTGGCAGCCGATGATCATTATGGTATCGATACCGTTCGGAATTGTGGGCGCGGTGGTCGGCCACCTCTTGCTGGGGTATAGCCTCAGCCTGATGAGTCTGTTCGGCGTGGTGGCGCTCTCGGGCGTGGTGGTGAACGACTCGCTGGTCTTTATCGATTTTGCCAACCAGCTCCGACGCAAAGGCGCAAACATGCATGATGCAGTGGTTGCCTCGGGCATCCAGCGCTTCCGCCCCATCATCCTGACCACTCTGACCACATTCTTTGGTCTTATGCCGATGATTCTGGAAACATCCCGGCAGGCGCGCTTCCTGATTCCGATGGCGATCTCGCTGGGTTTCGGCATCCTGTTCGCGACCGGCATAACACTGTTGCTGATCCCAGCGCTCATCATGATTCTCGAGGATCTCGGCCGCATCTTTAAGCGCAACTGACCCTTCTTCCAGACCGCGGAAGATTGCTTTCCTTTTCCTCCAAGGTCTGGAAGACTCCGCCCAACAAACTCCAACGATTGGAACCATTATGGGCGAACAGGCTGAAAAGCAGGGCTACGCATTCGGCACCTTCAAGGGCGTTTACACCCCCAGCGTACTGACCATCTTTGGCGTGATCATGTACCTACGCTTCGGCTGGGTGCTCGGCAACGTCGGTCTGCCGGCCACGCTGCTGATTGTGACGGTCGCCACCTCGATCACTTTTTTGACGGGACTCTCCATTTCGGCCATGGCGACGAACATGAAGGTGGGCATCGGCGGCACCTACTACATCATCTCCCGCTCGCTCGGTCTCGAGGCCGGGGCGGCCATCGGCCTTCCGCTCTTTTTTGCGCGCACGTTCGGGGTCGCCTTCTATATTGCCGGTTTCTCGGAAGCTCTGATGGCTGTGGTCAATCCGCTGCCAATGCTGGATCCGGCGATCACCGTGAAGATTATTTCCGCGGTCACTCTGTTCGGATTGACCGCGCTGGCCTACATTTCCGCCGACCTTGCCCTAAAGGTCCAGTTTTTCATCTTCATGGCGATCGGCGCTTCACTAATCTCCTTTTTCACCGGCAATCCCGACTCGGCATCGCTGCTGGTCGAGCCCCGTACAATAATACCCACCAAACACGGTTTCTGGGCGGTGTTCGCGGTGTTCTTTCCGGCCGTGACCGGGATCGAGGCGGGGCTTGGACTTTCGGGCGACCTGAAGAATCCGGCCAAATCGCTTCCGCTAGGCACCTTGGCAGCCGTGGGCACAGGCTATCTGGTCTACATGGCCCTGCCCATCTTCATCAACGCGAAGGTGGCCCATCCTGAAATCCTGCTGGTGGATCTCAACATCATGTCCACGATTGCCCGTTGGAGTTTTCTGATTGTGATCGGCGTTTTTGCCGCCTCACTCTCCAGCGCGCTCGGCTCCCTGCTCGGCGCGCCGCGCATGCTGCAGGCGCTGGCAAACGACCGGGTGATTCCCCGGTTCATCGGACGAGGCTTCGGCAAGGACAAGGCCGATCCACGCATCGCAACCGCCATCTCTTTCGTGGTCGCAATGGCGGCGGTGCTGCTGGGCGACCTGAACCTGATCGCCCCCATCCTCTCCATGTTTTTCCTGACCGCATACGGCCTGCTCAATTTGTCGGCCGGACTGGAGGGGCTGATCCAAAGCCCGTCGTGGCGGCCCAAGTTCAAAGTGCATTACGGTGTGTCCCTGCTCGGCGCCGTAGGGTGTTTTACGGTCATGCTCATGATCGACGCAGGCGCAACGATCACCGCCGTGGTGGTCACTGCCGGCGTTTTCTACATGATGAAGAGGCGCAAGCTCAATGCACAATGGGGCGACATGCGCTATGGCATCCTCACCCTTGTGGCGCGCTTTGCCATCCAGCAGCTCAGCAGGCTCAAGCCGGACGAACGCAGCTGGCAGCCCAACATTCTCGCATTGAGCGGCTCACCCCAATCGCGCTGGCACCTCGTTGAAATGGCGCACTCGCTCGCGCAGAACAGCAGCGCCCTGACCGTGGCCAGCATCCTGCCGGTGGAAGACTGGTCGGCGGAAAAAGTGAAGAGCACGGAAGCGACCATGCGCGAATACCTGCTGAAGCGCGAAGTGGATGCTTTGGTGAAAATCTTTCCCGCGCCCGACATGCTCACCGGCGCCAAGGCGCTGGTGCGCGCTTATGGCTATGGCCCGCTGGTGCCCAATACCATTTTGCTGGGCGATACGGGAAACCGCTCCAGCTTCAACGAATTTGCCGACCTGATTCGGATGGTATACCGCACACAGCGCAACCTCATTATGTTGCGCGAGGCAGATGTCGAGGGCTCCGAAGAAGCCGAAACGATCGATATCTGGTGGGGCGGCAACAGGGACAACATTGGCCTGATGCTCACCCTCGCCTACCAGATTCAGAAGAGCTCGGTCTGGAAGGAATCCAAACTGGTAATCAAGACCATCGTCGCCACCGAGCAGGAACGCGCCGCGGCCAACGAGCGATTGGAGACCTTCATCGAACAGCAGCGCATTCCGGCTGAAGCGGAGGTGCTCATCAAGCAGCTGCCAAGCTATCTGGAAACGATCCGCCAATCGTCCGGTGATGCCGGACTGGTCTTTATGGGCATGCGTCCTCCCGGCGAGGAAGAATCGGTGGAGGACTACAGCCGCTACTACGAAACGCTCATGGAAACTACGGCGGGCATGCCGCCGCTTGCTCTCGTGCTCGCCGCAGAACCGATCGAATTCCGGTATGTCATCGGCATTGCCGACAAGGGCTGAAGCGCACGCTATGCCAGGCCGATACCCGAAAGAACCACGTTCTTGAGTTCCTGATAGGCCGTTTCAAGATCGTCGTTTACGATCTGGTGCGAATATTCCGATGCAAAATCCATCTCGTTCTTTGCATTCTGCAGGCGCTTGCGGATGACCTTTTCTTTATCGGTCGCCCGGCCGCGCAGACGCTGCTCAAGCTCCTCGAAGGAAGGCGGCGAGATAAAGATGTCCGTGAAGCCCCTGCGCACCGGATGCCTCGGATCGAGCCGCGACAGGGATTGGCGGATCTGCTTTGCCCCCTGCACATCAATGTCCAGCAGGACATGCCGCCCTTCCTCCATGGCGAACAAGACTGTGTCCTCCAGCGTTCCGTAGAGATTCCCGTGCACTTTGGCATATTCAAGGAATTCACCGTTGCGGGCGCGCTCCTTGAACTCTTTTTTGGAGAGGAAAAAATAGTGAACGCCATCCTGCTCGTCGCCCCGCGGTTCCCGCGTGGTGCAGGAGATCGAATAGGCGATATTCGGAAACTCCTCGACGAGCCGATTGCACAGCGTGCTCTTTCCGGCGCCGGACGGCGCGGAAACCACCAGCATCAGTGGACGGCTTGGGCGGGTCGATACGCGAGGTTCTTTCTGGATTAATCGGTGTGTGTTGGTTTCCATGCCTATCCGTTTTACTCGATGTTTTGAACCTGTTCGCGGATGCGCTCAAGCTCGGTCTTGAATGCGACCACGCTGCGGGTGATCCCGACCTCATTGGCCTTGGAGCTGATCGTATTGATTTCGCGAAACAGCTCCTGACATAGGAAATCGAGCGTTCGGCCGACCGGCCCCGGCGAACGCAGCAGCTTGCGCGCCTGCGACAAATGGCTTTTCAAACGGGTGAGCTCTTCGCTGATATCGCATCGGTCCGCAAACAACGCGATCTCTTTGACCACCCGCTCATCCGATGCCAAATCCTGAAGTCCCGCATCTGCCAATCGGCCAAAAAGCTTTTCCCGATAACCGGAGACCACCGCCGGAGCGGATTTTCGAATCGATTTCAAGAGTTCGTCAAGCAATCCGAGTCGCTCGCGCAGATCCTTTTCAAGCGCCTTACCCTCGGCCAGCCGCATGCGGGCCATGCCACGCAGCGCCTTGGTTGTGGCTTCGCCAAGGACGGCGGATACGTGGTCGGCATCCATTTCCTCCTGCTCGACCGTCACCACGCCGGGCAGCCCGCAAATGCTTTCCGCGCCCAGGTCGTCCGCGAGCTTGAGTTTTTGGGCGGTCTTGCGGATTCCCTCGACATAGGCCGCCGCCAGCCGATGATCAATCCGGACGGCGCCCATGGATCCATCGGCGGCATCGACGCGGACAATACCGGAAACGCGGCCCCGGCTGAATTCGCCTCTGACCAGCTGCTGCAACTGCGCATCGAGCGTGATCAGGTTGCGCGGCAAAGAAATATGGATGTCCAGCTGCTTGCGGTTGACCGAGCTGAGCTCGACCGCGACGCGGATACCCGATCCCGTCGCCGTTCCTTCGCCAAACCCTGTCATGCTTTTCAATGCCATACCCGTTCCTTAAAAGCCTGCTTGTAAAATTTTACGATTTCCCCGCCCGTGTCACGATTTTTTCAGCGCCGATAGACGCCCCGCCCCGCGTCACTCAATTCCCGTCGGCGCGTTTTTGTTTCCACTCGGCAATCTGCTGCACATCTTTGTCGCCGCGGCCCGAGACGTTGATGATGAGCAGATCATCCTTGGAGAAGGACGCCGCGTTCTTCACCGTCCATGCAACGGCATGCGAACTTTCGAGCGCCGGCAGGATGCCTTCCCACTGCGAAAGCTTGTCGAAACCATCGACCGCCTCTTCATCGGTTACATAAGAATATTCGGTCCGTCCCAGATCGCGCAGCAGACTGTGTTCCGGACCCACGGCGGCATAATCGAGCCCCGCGCTGATCGAATGGGTCAAGGCGATCTGCCCATCCTCATCCTGCAGCACATAGGTTTTGGTGCCTTGCAGGATGCCGATCTTGTCCTGGGCAAACCGGGCGGCATGCATGCCGCCCGCAATCCCGAATCCGCCGGCCTCGATACCGATCATGCGAACGCCCTCGTCCTTGATGAACGGATGAAACAGGCCGATGGAATTGCTGCCTCCGCCCACGCACGCCACCAGCGCGGTAGGTAACCGCCCTTCCGCCTTCAGAATCTGCTTGCGCGCTTCCTTGCCGATGACACTTTGAAAATCGCGTACCATCATCGGGTACGGATGAGCGCCGAGGGCGGAACCCAGAATATAGTGCGTAGTGCGGATATTCGTTACCCAGTCGCGCATGGCCTCGTTAACCGCTTCTTTCAGCGTCTGCTGGCCCACCGTGACCGGCACGACTTTCGCCCCGAGGCTTTCCATTCGGAAGACGTTGAGCGCCTGGCGCTCCATATCGACCTTGCCCATGTAAACGACGCATTCGAGACCGAACATGGCGCAGACGGTTGCGGTCGCGACGCCATGCTGTCCGGCTCCGGTCTCGGCAATAATGCGCTTTTTACCCATGCGGCGCGCCAGCAGGATCTGCCCCATGGAGTTGTTGATCTTGTGCGCGCCGGTGTGGCAGAGGTCTTCGCGTTTCAGATAGATCCTGGCTGTACCCAGCTCGCGGGTCATGCGCTCGGCAAACGAGAGCGGCGTCGGACGGCCGACATATTCGCGCAAATAATATTGCAGCTCTTTTTTAAAGTCGGGATCTTTGCGCACCTGCTTATAGACCCGGGTCAGTTCATTCAGCGGCTCCATCAGCGTTTCGGGAACATACATCCCTCCGTATTCACCAAAGTGACCGTGGCTGTCAGGTTGAGTTGGTTTCATTGAAAAATCCTTTGTAAAACGAGTTCGGATAATGTGTCCCTAAACTTACCAATTCAAGGCAATTCCCGCCATCAGCTCCATGGCCTCATCTGCATTCATCGGCTGAAGATCGTGTGTCAGCCCTCCTTCAAACGCGGCCCGGCCGATGATCTCCTCCGGCGAGGCTCCCGCTTCACGGAGCTGAGTGACGCTCTCGGAGCGCTGGCGCTTGCTCAGCTTTTCGCCGCGACTGTCGCAGAGGAGCGGGTGGTGAACGTAGTCGGGCACAGGTTTATCCAATGC